>CAZASB010000177.1:0-9828 GCA_964487655.1 uncultured Planctomycetaceae bacterium | reverse complement strand
ATGCCTAATCCACGCCGCCAACGTTCATTCTGAGCCAGGATCAAACCCTTCAATTTCTGTAGACTTCATCGCGACAACTACATGTCCCGAAAGACGTTTCGCCGCCACGCTTGTGAACCACAGTTATAGGTTCGAATCCTTGACGCCGAACCGTCGGTCGCTACCAAACGGAACGGCATCGTGAGTTTCAGATCCAAACGACTAAAAGTCAAACTTTGGAGGTCATCACTACCAAATTGTCAAAGAACCATTGCTCTCGTGCGGCACCAGGTTAACCCCGTTCCCAACACGCGAGTCTTTGATTCTACCAGACATTCGGCTTCGGTCAATAGGGTCTTCCAGATTTTTTTTGATGCGGAACCATTTTGTTCGTAAGTACCCTGGTAGCAAGTACTTACAGAACAAAATATTTTTCGGATTTTACCGCGAGCAACTCGCTTTTCCCGCGCAGAACTGGAATGTCAACCCTGCGCTCGGAAATCACTACCTCGCCAACCCCATTGCGAGCGGAGTTTACGCGAGACTTATTCACGCGAAACGGAGCTGGACGCCGCGCCCGACGTGCCCTTGCCGGAAGCGCGCGGCACGCCGCGTGAACGAACAATGTCGCCCCCTCGATGAACTCGATGTTCACGCGTCGGCCAAGGCGCTGGCAGACGCAAGGGTTGCTTGGGCCGTCTATTGTTAGGCGATCGGCAGGTTCGAGCTTACCTGCCGAATGTAGAACAGTTGTCCCAACTGTTCCCAAACAATTGGGACAATTGTTCTACACTGGGTATATTTCAATCTGCCGGTCGCCTTATTGCGTTTCGGCGGACGCCTCGATGGTCTGCGATTGAGGTTCCGACGCGAGTTGCTCGGGTTGGGCTGGGTATGGAGCGAACCGGCGCCACTGGCCCAGGGCCCATGGGATACACGAGAGACCGCCCACAATAAGCCACACGCCGAGGAACCACTGGGCTGATTCCCGAAGCGGCGTGTTCATTTCCGTCAGCACCAGGGGGCTGCCCAGCATGTACCCGGGCAGCGTTGACCACCAATCACGCTCCACGAAGAACGCAATCAGGTATGGCCCCAAGCACATTGCCACTCCAAGCACCATGGCGAAAACCGACAGATGGGGGGTCGGCACTCGTGGAAACAGTACGAGGCGAAGTGCGGCAATGGTGAGGCAGTAGCATAGGATGTACGCAAACCCCATCAAGCAGTTCGGAATAGCCTCGTTAAGATCCCCCGTACCGGAAAACGACGACATCGCATTGCCCCAGGCGGCTGCCGCCAGCAGGGTGACGGCCAAAAGCATGCAGTACCAGAGCATTCCGCCGGCCGATCCCGTATAGACCAAGAACGTCCCCAATCGCGACAGAGGATTCCGGGGAATGGTTCGGCGGACACGGGCACTCCACGCGTCGCGCTCGCCCAGTGCCGCCACAAGCAGGACGGAAAGTGCCATGGTACTCATGACTGTCCAGCCAAAGATCGGCTCCAGGGTCGCCTCGGAGTAGCTCCAAAGCCCCGCCAGACACGCGGTGGCCACCCAGCAACCGGTCAGGTAGAGGCGGGAGACCATCATCCGGTTTGCCGGCCGGGGAGTTAGCAGGGCCACCGCCAACACGTACAGCAGGCCGATGCCCATCGTTTCGACCAGCAGGAAGGTTCCCACTCCCGCCCACGTCGATGGACCGAAGCCCAACATGCCTCCTCCGAAGACTAGGTACATCTGAATCATCCCCACCACGGCTACCAACATGTAGAACAAGGAGATGGCGATTCCCACCGCAACCAGGCCGCGAATAATCCAGCCGCCCGAAACGGCACCGGCGAACAGGCCCAACGCATTGGCCGCCGCGCAGAGTATGAAGCAGGCGGCCAAGATAAGGAAAATCGTCGGCAGGTCGATGCCGCGCAGCAGGTAGGTGAGCACGATGAACGGCATGCACACGCTGAAGATCAGTAGCGTCAGCGCCATGGCCACAAGGTACTTGCCTCGCACAATCGCCCCAGGCGTGATCGTGGTGACGAAGAACAGGTCGATGTCGGTGCTGTGGCGTTCCAGCGACAAGCGGAGCCCCGTATAGGCAGGCACGAACCCGAGGCAGATGAACATCAAGATGCCCAGCAAGACCATGAACACGCCTTGTCCAGCTTCGACATCGGTCTGGATATCGGGCGAGAGCAGCAGATAGCCGCCCACCACGGTGAGGTTCAAAAGCAGGAACAGAATGAGAACGGCCACGACCCAGCGGCTCTGGACGGCCTGGCGGAACTCCTTGACGGCCACGGGATTCACCCAATCGCTTATGTCCACCGCTCGTGTGGCTTGTTGTGTCACTGGACTTCCCCCTTGGTCACGTTCATGAAGACATCTTCGAGGTCTATCTGCCGTTGCCGAAAATCGACCACGCGCACCCCCTTGCGCACCAGGTGCGCAAGAATATCGCCGTGAACGTCTTCATTTCCATCCACTTGGATTTCGACCTCCTTGCCGACAATGCGAGCTTCAAGCACGGCTGGCACTTGCAGCAATTCCCTGTGTAGCGCCTCGGGGCCTTCGGCCGCGCGGAGCACGAGGGTAGAGTGCGACGAAACGCCGGCGAGTATCTGTTCGAGCGATCCGGCCCGCAGAATGCGCCCCTGCTCGATAATGACGGCGCCGTTGCAAATCTCGGCCAGCTCGGTGAGGATGTGCGAGCTGATGAGGATGGCCTTGCCGCGGTCGGCCAGCACGCGCAGCAGTTCGCGCAGCTCGACGCGAGCGCGGGGGTCCAAGCCGGCGGCCGGTTCGTCGAGGATCAGCACGGGCGGGTCGTGGACCATCGCCCGGGCAAGGCTCACTCGCTGCTTCATACCCTTCGAAAGGGCCAGAAGAAACTTCCCGCGGATTCCGGTCAGGTTGGCGAATTGCTCCACCGAATCGACCACCGCGTGCCGCCTCACCCCTTGCAAGCCATACGCGCGGGCGAAGAAGTCGAGATACTCGTGGACCGTCATATCGCGGTGGGCAGGCAAAGTATCCGGCATGAAGCCGATAAACCGGCGGGCCTTTTCCGGATCGTCCACCAGCGACACGCCGTTGACATAGGCGTTGCCTTCGCTCGGGTCGTCGAGCGTGGCCAAGATACGCATTGTGGTGGTCTTGCCCGCGCCGTTCGGGCCAACAAAGCCGAAGATATGCCCAGAGGAAAACTCGAACGAAATGCCGTCCACCGCCTTCGTCCGGCCGAAGTGCCGTTTCAGGCCGATGATTCTAACGTCCATCTTCTTGCCCCTTCATGATGCCGTAAACGATGGCCGTGGAATGCTCCGGCGCCACGCCCGAAAGGGGCGACTCGACAAACGGCGACCGGTCCAGATACGCAAGATAGCACCCCGGCGCGAGCAGGGCGGCCGGATCGTGCGTCTGTTCGATCATCTGGAACCGGCCGAGCCAGTTTCCATCGGTGAAGATTCCACGCATCCGGCCCGGGTTACCTTCGTCGGGCATGGCGCTACCGCTCCGCGCGAGGGTCCGTTCCGCGCCGGCCGGGATGTCGCTCCCTTCGAACACGCGGCCGGAGGTATCCGCCAGACAGAGCCGTTTGATGTTGGCCCCCAAGGCGTTGACCACCTTCAGCGAGCCGTCCGCTTGCGGTTCGACGGTGAGCCGCTCGCGCCGGTCGGCATTCTTGCGCACCTGCAAGTAAGCAGGCACGCGGGCCTTCATCCAGCCGGAGGTCATGTGCTGATCGTGCGTCCAGTCGACGAAACACAGGCCGACCGCCGACCGCCTCGGATAACGCCGCCAAGGGTTTGATGTAACATCCAACAAGGCCACGTCGGTGTCGGAATCGAAGTGCAGCCCGCCCGGTGCCAGGGGATTGTAGTACGATACGTAGCCGATGGTCGTGGCGCGCCGGGTCGACTCGTCCAGCAGGGTCAGGCTGGCCGTCTTGCCGTAGCCGGTCCACCCCTCTGACGCCAGCGAGTAGCCGAATACCAGCAGGCACGCAACGGCCGAGATGGCCGGCACGTTCCACCAGAGCCATACGCGACGCTTGTACCGCGAAAGCAGCCATAAGTTCGCCGGACCAATGACCACGCCGAACACCAGCACCAGTAGGAACAGCCCTCGCACGGGCACCTCCGCGCCAGCAACCAGGAGGTCGTATAGATTGGTGGGGCGGTCTTCTGCTCGGTAAACGGGGATGTTCGTATCGAGGAGCTTCTGGTAGGTTGCGTCCCAATCGTTCTTGCCGGGCTCCGGGGTCGGCACGACATGGCCCATGCCCACATAGTAGCCTCCCTTTCCGTCGGAAGAACCGTTCTCCGAAAATGCGGTCGGCACGCTTCGCCCATGGATGAACAACATGCCGCCGCACTCGACGAATCGTCGCACGGCCAGTCGTACCTGGGACGGCATCTCCTCTGCCTCCTTCGCCGAGCAAAGGATGGCGTCGTAGCACGAATAGCCGAGCCAATTGGGACTCCACTGCGCAACGGGCAGCTCGCTGCGGAACAGGGCTAGGCGCTCCGCGGGGTCTGGCGAGTACGTCCCGCCCATGCCCATCCCGGGGCCCATCCCCATGCCTGAGTCCACCTCAATATCAAGCTTTTCCTCCTCGGCAGGGTCGCTGGACTCTTCGGTCGCGGTATTCTCGGCCGGCTTGGCGTTCTCCTCCGATTCGGGCGTCACTGGTTCGGGCGTCGACGGGAAGTCTCGGGGAACGCCCCGGCTGAGCAAGATGGCCGATTGTATGGTGTCGGAATAACTGCTATAGCCGTGCATGCTTGCCACGCGAATTTCCTTGCTTCGGGCAACGCCCTCCACGCGGACTTCCAGAGTCTCATTGGCTACCGGCACCGGCGGTTGGTACAGCGATACGACTACCTCTTGCCCCCCGGCAATGCGGACGCTCCGCGTCGCGACAACTCCATGGTCCACGTCGCGGTGCAGCCGGGGATACGACAGATGAACCACGCGGTCCTGCCGACTCGTATTCTTCAATCGCACGCGGTGTTCGACGTATCCGTGGAAGGTGCCCCCGCCGGATCGCGCGTCGAGCGCGGGCAATGGATACGCGCTGAACTCGACGTCGCCAACCCGCTCTTGCGCGCCGAGGGCAACGGGCAACAGCAGCCCCATGCCCAGCGCCACGGCCGCGACGAGTTGGATGGTTCCTCTCTTGTAAAGTCTACTCACGCGTCCCTCTCCTTCCCGACCTTTTCCATGTGGACGTCGGCCGGCAGGTTCAACCCAGCCTCGTCGAGCGAATCGAGCAGGCCGCGGACGATGGCCAGCGGGCCAACCTGATCGAATCGCGCCTTGTAGTTGAGAATAAGCCGGTGGTTCATCACCGCCGGAGCGACCGCTTGCACGTCTTCAAACCCCACGCTCGGCCGGCCGGCCAGCAGGGCGTACGCTCGCGCCGCTTCGGCCATGGCAATGGCCGCTCGCGGGCTCGCCCCATAGGTGATATAGGTGTTTACTTCGGTCGTGGCCTCCTCGCTGCCAGGATGACTGGCGGCAACCAGGCGGGAAATATAACGCGAAACGGGCCGCGGCAGGTACATTCGCTCCATCACGCCGAAAAGCTGGCCCAGTTCCTCGGGCGACAGCGGCTGCTCGGGCACGGGCGGCTCGCCACGCCGCCGCGTGGTGATGATCCCATCGAGCACGTCCACTGACACGCCGGTTACGGCCAGCTTGAACAGGAAGCGGTCCAGTTGGGCCTCGGGCAGCGGGTACGTCCCCTCCAACTCAATCGGGTTCTGGGTGGCCAGAACGAAGAACGGGTCGGGCAACATGCGGGTATTTCCCAGCAAAGTGACCGATCGCTCCTGCATGGCCTCCAGCAGGGCCGACTGCGTTTTCGGACTTGCCCGGTTGATTTCGTCGGCCAGCAGGATATTGGTGAAGACCGGCCCGCTCTGGAACGTCATCGCCCGACCGCCGCCGGCCGTTTCCTGCAAAATATGCGTGCCCAGGATGTCACTGGGCATCAGGTCGGGCGTAAACTGCACGCGTCGGAATTGCAGGTTGAGCACCTGCCCCAGGGCCTTAATCATGGCCGTCTTTCCGACGCCGGGGAGACCCTCCAGCAAGATATGGCCCCGGCTGAGGATGCCGGCGAGCACCATGCGATGCAATTCGCCGCGGCCGAGCAGAACCCGGTCCATTTGCGCAAGAGCCCGGCCGGTCAATTTCACGGCAGGCGACAATTCTTCGGGCGACAAGAGGACGGGAGGAGCAGCGTATTCGGTCATTTTTTCTCTCGGGTGAAGTATCGCTGAACCGTCTTTTCGTGTTGCGGTAGAATCACCTGGCTGTGGGCCTCGCCGCCGCCGGTCCGGGCGGAAGCGAGCGCGCCGCCGGTCGAACCGCCCGATGGCTCCGTCGCGGTCGGGTCGCCTGCACTGATGCCGGCAAGCCGGCTCTCCTTCATTGATGCGATGGCGCCCGGCGGCAAGACCTTCTCCTTGAAGGTGGCATCGCCCTTGGCGGCGGGGTCTTTCCACGTCATTGCAGCGGGCCCGGGCCCTCGGGAGATGCTGCCCCGGCCGGGTAGGCCTTGGCATCGCATGAGTAGGGCAAGCGCATCGCCGTCTTCACACGCCATGATGGCCTCGATGAGGGCGTCTGGGTCGAACTCGCCACCCTCCTGGCACGGAATCAGGTTGGCTGGGTCAATCAGCCGGGCATCGGCCAATTTTACCAGCCTCGCCTGTTGACATCCCTTGCATTGCCCCATGGCCTCGGCCAGCGCCTGGAGTTGTTCCTCGGTCAGCGTGCCTTCCTCGCAGGCGTTCTTGAGTTCGTCGGAGAGGTTTTCGGCGAGTTGCTGGCTTTCGGCGGCCGCCTGCTCGACCATTTCGGCCAGTTCCTTCATGGCCCCGGCGAATTGCCTTGGATCCATCTGTCCGCTTACCGCCTGCAATACCTCGGCCAACTCTTGCATGTGGCCAGCCGTTTGGGCATCCTTGGCGGCCAGCTCCGCCGCATCGGAGGCCGACTTGCCCAGGGCGTAGTCCAGGTGATCGATTGCCTCCATCGTCTTGCCGGGGTCGGTGCCTTGGGCATTCTCGCGAACTTGTTCCAGGTCGTTTTCCAAGGCGTCAACCCGATCCGGCGGGAGGATTTGCTCCTCTTTGAGTATCTGGATCTTCTCGGTCAGCTTCTGGATTTCGCCGCCGATTTCCAACGCCTGTTCGCGTGCCGGCAGAACTCGATCAGGCAGGAGCATCGCGGCCACCAGGAAGGCCACGGCGGCTGCCAGCAGTGCCATTTGCCGTTGGGGACGCCAGCGTAGCGTCGGTCTCGATACCCCGGTGATCTGCCGATCCCAGGTGCCGATATCGGTATCGCCGGCGGCCATCAGCAGTCCACCAAGCCGCCCATGACGGTCCAGCGCCGCGCGCAGCGCCGCCGAGGACGGCAGTTTGCGGACGGCCAGGACCGTGGCAACCGCGGCCGCCACCGCCAGACCGGGCAGGCCCCAAAGGAACACCAGCCGATCCACGCGGAAAACGGCGCGCAGCCCCACCACGGTCGCCGCCCAGAGCATGATCCACACGAAGAAGAACGTCAGGCACTCCCGCGTCATCAGAATGCCGGCCAAACGCAGTCGGAGGCGTGCCACCTCCTCGCCACGGCTGCCAGCACCCGTATCACGCGAAACGCCGAAGACTCTTGCGAACATGGCTCCGCCTCCCGGCAAAGGGTGCTTCCATCGAGGAGCCGTCATCCGAAGACGCGGCCCCGGCCCAGTCATCAGTCAAAAGAAACAATCCCATATTTGGAGCATTCCAGGCATCTTAGTAGCCGTTCACGGGGCGGCGCGGGCAGTTTTCGCCGCTAAATGCGAAGGGGACAGTCCCATTTTCGCGGCGGAAACGGTGGATCATTGGGAAAGAACGCCCTTTGTGCCGCGAAAATTGGGACTGTCCCCCTGTGAACGGTTACGCTTCTTATTGGGTAATTCGCCGCCGAGCCGCGGGAATTGGGATACCCCCCCCGTAAGACACCGTACCCTCAGTGCTCCGCCTTGTACTCCATCCTTACACGGGCGTAGCACATTGTCGAGGGTGGGCCATCGACCCGAACGCCAAATAAATCCAATATGTTCGAAGGGGCGGAACCGCCCCGGGGGGTTGCCGTGAACGCCATCCGGAACGGATGCTCAAGCGGCACGACCACCGCGGTGCCCGGCGTGCCGTCATGCAGCAGTTCCACCAATCGGTTCTCCGATACGCGATCCCCCCCGCTGTTCGTGCCCGATACATAGTACAAGGCGAACAACCGGTTCTCCGGCGTGATCTGGAACCGCGGTTGGATGCTCTGCGGTATCTCGCCGCCAAGCCCCTCGCCGCCTTCGATGAGCGTGCCCCGATGCACCACCTGCCCGTCGCGCACGATGGCGTGCTTGATGGCATGAGTCAGCTTGATGTCGGGAAAATGCTCGTCGCGCAGCCGCCTGGACATGGGGCCTTCATACCAGAGAACGTGCGCCGCGCCGTCGGGCGCGATCCACAGGTCGCCGGGGAATAGCCAGCCGCCGTTGGCCATCGTACTGCCCACCTCAATCCATTCGCGGAATGGCGTGGTGGTAATGTCGGGCGTCCAGGCGAACATCATGCGACGACGGTTCACCAGCGAACCCAACCGAACTCGCGCCGACTGATTGCCAAGAATCTCCACCAGTTCCTTCTCGTCTGCCCGATCCCAGTTGGCGTATGAAACACATCCGGTGACATAAACGGCACGATCTTTCAGTACGACACTGCCATAGTTGGTTCGATGCAAATTGTATGGCGGACGGTAGGCGTGGATATCGCCCGGCCGGCTGGGTACGTTCATCAACTTGCCGGCGGCCCACGTGCCGTCGCGTTTCAGCAAGGCCCACTCCTTGTGGCTGTAGCTGATCTGATTGAGCATGAGGGCCTCACCCGTGGCCGCGTCCGCGCCGAAGAACCGATAGGTATGCTCGCCAAACGGCGGCTCGCCATCCCAGGCAGGCGAGAGCGTTTTGGGCGGCTTCTTCGGGTCGGCCGCGCTGAACTCAAGCAGTTCCGGCCGCGCCGGGCCTGCGCGTCGCTCCAGGTCGGTGACCAGGGTAGGGTTGACCGACATGAGCAGACGCTCGTCGGGAAAACCCACCAGGGGGCACGGTTCGCGCGTTCGCTCCTTCGGGTCCACCTGCTGAAGTTCCCACCCGGTCGCATCGCGCTTCCACAGCGTCCATCGTACGTTGTGCAGCGGCTTGAAGTCAGGCAGTGTTTCCAGGCCCGAGGCGAACAGCGTTTCGCCCATCCGCACCAAGGTTGGCGCCCCGGAGCACCACGTCGGGCCCGCGCCATTATCGGCCGGCACGTAGGTGTATACCTCCTCCTCAACTTCAACCACCGGCTTGACCGTAACAAAGTGATCGTCCGCCATGACCAACGGAACGACGAAAAGCAAGGTCAACACGACTACTAGAAACCGAAACATCTGGCGTCTCCTATTCTCGTTGATTCTATCGTTCCTCCGCCTCCCAGATTGTCGCACCCCGGTCCCGCGTGGTCAAGCGTTCTCATCGCGCGCGGGGGAGAACTGCATCTGGCGGAACTGCTGGTGGTCATCGCCATCATTGACATTTTGATCGCCACGCTGCTGCCGGCCGTTCAGTTGGCCCGCGAGGCCGCGCGGAGAATGCAGTGCGGCAATAACGGCAAGCAGATCGGGCTGGCGGCGCACAACTACCACGTCGCCCACAAGGTCTTTCCACCCGACGTGCTCAATACGGCATGCTTGCCCATGAGTAACCGTTCACAGGGGGACTGTCCCAATTTTCGCGGCACAAAGGGCGTTCT
>CAZASB010000176.1:0-9943 GCA_964487655.1 uncultured Planctomycetaceae bacterium | reverse complement strand
CATCCGGGTTCATCCACGTGTCAGGCAATTCTGCACCCAGAAACGGAAGAGCCCCATCTTTCCACAAGGCGCCCAGGCCCTGCTTGGCTTCTGGACAGTATCGTACGGCGGATTCTTGTGAGACTAGGCAATTTGTGCGGGTGGTGGCATGGTCAGTCAAGCCGCAAATAAACCAGGACCGATCTACCTGAAGTACTCAGCCGATTCTTCTGCAATAGACTGCTCATGGCCAATCCAAGCTCTCGCCAGACTCCACGATGCGTTCCCGCCACGTGGTGTTTGTTTGTCCTCTCCTTGACGCTCATGCCGGGCCTAGTTCGGGCCTCCGAGCTGCGAGAAACGCCCATTGTCAAGGCCGTTCGCAGCGCACGGCCTTCCGTGGTGAATATCCGCGGCGAAAAGACGGTAGCAAG
Source organism: uncultured Planctomycetaceae bacterium (assembly GCA_964487655.1). Lineage (GTDB taxonomy): Bacteria > Planctomycetota > Planctomycetia > Pirellulales > Thermoguttaceae > PWXP01. The sequence goes on along the minus strand of CAZASB010000176.1, from coordinate 9,530 downwards.
TATTGGGGAGCAAGCGTCGGGCATATCGCCGGGCCGAAAGGTCAACGGGATGGGAACCGGCGTTGTAATTGATTCGCGGGGATACATTCTCACCAACTTTCACGTGGTCGATGGCGTGCGCGAAATCAGCGTGACTCTGGCCGACGGTCAGACGCATGTAGCACGCTTGGTTGTTCGAGATAGCGAGACCGATCTGGCGGTCATCAAGGTGGATATCGCCGAATCGCTTCCGGTGATCGACTTGGGAACCTCCAGCGATCTGATGCCGGGCGAATCGGTTATCGCCGTGGGCAATGCGTACGGTTACGAGCATACCGTCACGCGAGGAATCGTCAGTGCATTGCACCGCGCGGTACAGGTAAGCGATGCCCAGTTCTACGACGACCTGATTCAGACCGATGCCAGCATCAATCCCGGAAATTCGGGCGGCCCACTGCTAAACATCGAGGGCCGCATGATCGGTGTGAACGTGGCCGTGCGAGCCGGTGCCCAAGGAATCGGTTTTGCCATTCCGATCGACACGGCCATCGCGGTAGCCGGCCGATTGCTGGCCGATTCGACACGAGGAACCGCTTGGCACGGAATTCACTTCACCGAAACGCCAGGACTATCCAACAAGGGAGTTGTCGTCGCGTCGGTCGAGGACAACAGTCCCGCGGCGGATGCCGGCGTGCAGTCGGGCGATGTCATCACGGGTATTGGCGATATGGAGGTTGTACGTCCGTTGGACTTCTACCGGGCCCTGCTGGAGCGCAAACCAGGCGATCGGTTGGAACTGGCCTCCCGTCGGGCAGGCGACCCAGTGGCGGCAAGTTTTGTCTTGGCCGATCTGCCGTTGCCACTGAAATCCACGGCAGGCTCGGCATGGGATGTCCTCGGCATGAAACTGAAGCCGATGGATGCCTCGGAGTTCCACGCAAGAAGTAGCCGCTACCGCGGCGGCCTATTGGTGATCGATGTCCGCCCCGGAAGCCCAGCCGCCGAACACGGCGTGCAGGGGGGCGACGTACTGGTGGGAATGCACATTTGGGAGACAACCTCGCTGGACAACGTCACCTACATTCTGAAACGCGCCGACCTTCCGAGCCTGACCCCGCTGAAGGTCTACATCCTGCGTGATGGGGAGACCCTCTATGCCCACCTGCCAGTCGGGATACAGACGGCTCGGCGTCCATAGTTGCCAAGGCCACCCGCCTTGCCGACTCTCTCTCTCCGGGCGATACTTGGCGGCATGGAATCGGAACTGATCGCCTGGTTACGCCATCGTCTCCCACCACATCCGCTATTGCGTCTGGGGCCCGGCGATGATGCCGCCGTGCTTCGAATGGCGGAAATCGATGAGTGCGCCATCACGGTCGACTTATTGAGCGACGGAGTGGACTTTCGCCTGAGCGAGATAGACCCGCGGCGGGCGGGGCACAAGGCTCTAGCCGTCAATCTGAGCGATCTGGCGGCGATGGCCGCCCGGCCTTTGGCAGCCGTGGTTTCGATATGTCTCCCCCGCGAGGGCGGGGGCGCACTTGCCAAAGCCCTCGTCGAGGGCATGTTGCCCCTTGCCGAGAAGTACAACCTGACGATTGCCGGAGGCGACACGAATAGCTGGGACGGGGCACTGGTTATCAGTGCAACCTTGCTCGGTGCGATTACCGAGCATGGTCCATTGCGTCGCGGCGGCGCGCTGCCAGGCGACCGCATCATTGTGACCGGGGCTTTGGGGGGGAGCATCCTCGGAAGGCACCTCGATTTCGAGCCCCGGGTTCGCGAGGCCCTGTTACTCAACGAGCGTTATCAACTCCACGCCGGAATTGACATCAGTGATGGGCTTTCGGTCGATCTGGCCCATCTGGCTGAAGAAAGCAAATGTGGCGCCGTGCTACACGCCGCCAGGGTTCCGATCCATGACGATGCATGCACGCTGGCCGCGGAACATGCCGGAGCGAAAACTCCACTTGACCACGCGCTGAACGACGGCGAGGACTTCGAGTTGCTCCTCGCGGTGCCTGCCGCCGAGGCCGAGGTCCTCCTCGCCGACCAACCGCTGGGGATACCACTGACCGACATTGGCGAGTTCGTTGCAGAGCCGGGCGTATGGCAAATCAACGCACGAGGCGAGCGATTCGAGCTGCCGCCGTGCGGATGGGAACATCAATTCAGGTAGCCTTCCGTGAATCCTCTATTGGGGCTTGCATAGCCAATGGACGAGGGCGAAGCCCGGCTTCCCCGGTAAAACGGCTGCGAACCGCTCATTGACTATGCAGAAATCAATAATCATCGACGCAGCGACGGAAGTCGAGACCACCCAACTGGGTGCCTTGCTAGCCAGCTTATTGCCCGCTGGTTCCACGGTGGCCCTGTGTGGTACGCTGGGGGCCGGCAAGACGCGGCTTGTGCAGGCCGTTGCCGAGGCGTTGGGGGTACCCGAGGGCGAGGTGGTTAGCCCCACCTTTGTGCTTATCAAGGAGTATGCCGGGCATCGTCCCATCTACCACTTCGACGCCTACCGAGTTCGCGACGACGACGAGTTCCTGGAGCTTGGCCCCGACGAGTATTTTGAAAGCGAGGGAATCGTGTTCGTCGAGTGGGCCGATCGCGTGCGTGACTGCCTTCCGCGCGAGTACCTCCGTATCGACATCGAGGTGACGGGACACCAATCGCGACGGTTCGTCGTTCAGGCCATCGGCTCGCGGTACGAGCCGGTCGTGCGACAGCTATGATCATGCACGAAAGTGCAAGAAACACGCCCATTCGTGTGTGAATCAGCCGGGTTCTGGTCCAGGCGGGCCGCCAGCCATGGCATGCTCGCCGGTTTGCGTGCCCGGTTCGGGCCGCACGGCAGGCATTTCAAGAATGAACCGAGCACCCCGGCCGGGCTTGTTGTCGACGCGGATATTGCCGCCATGCTCCGAGAGTATCTTATGGCTCACAGCAAGCCCCAAGCCCGTTCCGCGGTTTTTCTTCGATGAGATGAACGGGCTGAAGAGCTTGTCCATTTGTTCCAGCGGAATGCCGGGGCCATTGTCTTGAACGGCGATACGCACGTGGTCTTGCTGCGGGGTCAGGCCCATGCGCACATCAACACGGCCCGGTTGTCCGGTATCGGTTTCTGCGGCGGCGTCCAGTGCGTTGGTCACGACATTCAACACCGCACGATGAATTCCCTCGGGATCGAACACCAGTCGCGGCATGTCGTCCACCGGATGCCAGTGCAGATCCACCTGGAGTTCCGCTGCCCGCGATTGCATCAGCTCGATAACGTCGCCAATCACCTGGTTCAGGTCGACCACGGCGAGGTCGGGCTCACGCTCCTTGCTGAACGTAAGCATATCGAGCACAAGCTGGGAAATCTTGTTCTGGTTCTTTTCGACGATGCGCCAGCCCTTGCCAATGACCTCGTCGTCGTGCTCGCTCAGTCCCAATTCTATCAGATAGCTCCCCCCACGAATCCCCTGAAGGATGTTCTTGATGTGATGGGACAACGTCGCGATTGTTTGCCCCATGGCAGCCAGCCGTTCCGCCTGCACCATGGCGGAATAGTAGCGGGTATCCTCGACCGCCAGCGCGGCCTGATGGGCGATGGCCACCATCAGCTTCAGATGATCCTGCGAGAACTTCGTTCCCCCGCCCTGCCGGACCATTTCCTGCGGACTGATGGACGTGTCAATGTAGATGACCCCCACCATGTCGTATCGGCCCTGCATCGGCACGCAAATGGCCTCATGCACGCCCATTTGCAGAATGCTTACAGCGGGGCTGAACCGATCATCTTGCCGGGCATCGCTCGTGAGCACACCCTCATTGCGCTGGGTAACGTAGTCAAGAATGGTCTTGCTGATGGTGATCTTCTCGTCGCGTCGGACGCCCTCGCGAGTACGGCGAACCTTCGGCGTCAGCTTCTTCGTCTCGGCGTTAACCAGCATAATACAGCCGCGGTCGGCCTCGACCCACTCGAAGATCAACTCCATAATACGGTTGAGCAGTTGATCGATGTCGAGCGTGTGGCTGACGGCCAGCGCCGTTCGGTACATGACCTGCAGGTTACTTCGCGCCCGCGCAAGCCACGAGTGCTGTGGAAGATCGTTCTGATCATCGAAGATGCGGCTTCCCTCTTCCTGGGAGACCGCGTGGACAATCTGCGAAGCGTCATCCGGTCGATCGAGCAGGACCGAGCCTTCGAGGTCGTCGTCGGTTTCACCTGATGGCCCGGTGAAGAGCATGAGCGTGCCACCCATTTGCACCTGATCGCCACTCTGAAGCGTGTGGTGGTCGATACGTCGTCCGTTGACGAAGGTGCCGTTGCTGCTACCAAGATCGGCCAGGATAAAGGTGCGGTCGGCTTGCCGTAATTCCGCATGATGCCGCGACACCTCGGTGTCGTGCAGTTGGAAGGCATTGGAGGCATCGCGCCCCAGGCGAACAAGATCTTCATCCAGTTCGAATCGGACTCCCTGATCGTTTCCGCGAATGACAAACAGTGACGGCACGACTGCGATCCTCCAAGAGTTCCTCGATTCTACGAATTAGCGGACCGTAGTGATAGGGCTTGGGAACGAATTCGCCACCAGGAAAACGGTCGAGATTCCTCCGGACACCACCCAAAAGAACAACAGACACCGCTTCCCCGTTCCCGTTGTTACCCAGTGGGCCGGAGAGGGCCTCCGCAGCCGTATCGTCGACATCGAGGTCAATCACAACCAAGTCGGGGTGATGCTCCCGGGCAAAGCTTGCGCCTTGGACCGCCGCACCGGTTGCATAGGTTCTCATTCCTCGACGCGACAGTGCTGTTTGAAGCACTTCACGCGATTCTTCTGACTGGTCGACAATCAGAACTTGGTGTTGGGTTTTCAAGGTAGGGCCCTTCGGGCAAATGGACTTACGTGATCTCGACCCACGCTACATGAATAATCCCAGTCAGGGCGGAAGGATATCGAGTTCCTCGAAGCGTGTCAAATGGAGTTGTAGCATTACTGGAATACTGAATGCTTGACATCGACAGCCCCTCACCTGCCGACCTTGTCGGCCACGAGAAAACAGTCCTTCGAAGGGAGGCCGCTTTCACGAAGGACCGACACGCCCTGAAGCCACCGCTGTACACAGGAGGAGTATCGGACCACCGGACGTGCTTACGAGTTTCCTCGCTTGCGCGCGGCGACAAACCCCGCGGCGCCGCCGGCTGCGGCCAGGAGTAAGATTAGCAGGAAATCGATCGTTTCCATTGCATTGAAGCCGCCGCGAAACATCATGAAACCAATGGATACGAAAAGCCCCGTGGCGGCAAAGCCTAAACCAGTGGGCAAACCGGCCTGAGACAATGACTGACTTTCCGAGCGATCCCGACCGGGTGTTCCCACGGCACTCGTACCACCGCCCGCTGGCGTGCTTACGCCCGTGTCGCGGGGATAGTACTTCTCGACCACCGCATTGATACTGCTTGCCGTACACAGCACGGTGCGGACCGGCATGGCAAATCGGAGGCGAAGTTCGTCTTCCACGTCGGGGGCAAGAAGATGCGGGGCGGCGATAAGCACCTTGCCGTCATCCACCATCAGGGGTACGCACGAATGGGTTCGTCCGATAGCTGGGGGTATCTTCGGAACGAGATCCTCGGCAATCTCCAAATCGGCCAGTTCAGCGTAGGGCAATCCCTGCGATTCGGCGTACGCCTGCATGATGACCGCCGGCGTCGCTAACTTCTGCTGCACCAGCGCGTCGCGGATTTCCAGGCCGACCGCCTCGCCATACGCGCGGGCTTTTTTGAGCTGGTTCTGATCGATCACCTTGCCGGCCAGGAGGATTTCTTCGAGCGACCGGCGTCGACCGTCGGCTGTTTCCTTGCGGCCCAAAACGGCATCATACTCGCGTTTTCGATTGACGTCGGTCAGGGCGAGCATCGCCCGTGCGAGTTCGTTGAGCAATTCCTGCGACTGCCTTGCATAATCGCCCGAGGCGAACTTGCGCACGTGGGCGTTCATCTTGCGATAATTCTCGCGGATGCGCGCTACGTCGTCGCAGAAGCGGGGCACGCGAAGCAACTGGTAGTAGTCAAGCGGCCGATTCGGCTCCTTGATACCGAGCCATTCGTGATAGGCGTTGACCTGTCGTGCCATGTCCGGAAAGTGTGAAACGGAGGATGAACGGGATTACTCGACGTTGTAGTCGTGTGCCAGTTTCGTGTAAGCGTCGACCTGGCTTTCGTCCAGGCCCCCGCGTCGCTCGATTTCAATGGTCGCCTCCTTGCCGCCCGTCACGTCGTGAGCGGCAACCCGAATGCGCCCCGCGGCGTCGAAGGCATACGTCACTTCGATAGGCGAGCCCTTGGGCAAGTCGTCTGGCAGGTTCTTAATACGGCACTTTCCCAACAGGGAGCACGCCCGAGGGTCCGGAGCGTCACCCTCAATGACCTGGATGCTCACACGATCCTGACCGGCCCTTTTCGTGGCAAAAGTCTTCTTGACCTCAACCGGCAAGGGCGTGTTGCGAGGGATCATCAGGTGATTGCGATCTTTGCCGGTCTTGGGAGACGCTGCCAACACGCCAAGCCCGTGGGAGTTGACGTTCTCCTGCTTGACGGCTTCGAGCATCTTTCGGACTCGGTCAGCCAATTGACTTTCCGCGCCGCGGTGTTTTGCCTCCAAGATAGCCGCATGAATCGCAGCGCCTTGCGCAACTGCTGTGTGCGGCGAAATGCCCGTGTACGATTTCTGCCCCAAAAGCGCCTCGAGCATGGCTGGCACCTGCGGCATCAGGATCGACCCGCCGACCAGGACCACGGCATCGAGCTGTTCCGACTTGACCTTGGCCTGCTGGAGCACAAGCTCGGTCGTGTCGGCAGTACGTTGGAGTAGGTCGGCCGTCATTTGCTCGAACTGCTCGCGCGTGACATTGACCGAAACGCCCTTGCCATGGTAACGGTGGGTAATGGTCGCCTGCGCCTTCTTCGAAAGGTCGAGCTTGGCCAGATCACAATCGTTACGCAGCACCTGGGCAGCCTCGGCCGATTCTCGCGGATCCACTCCGTGCCGCAGCTTGAATTCCTCTGCCACGTGGTCCAGCAGACGATCGTTCCAGTCGACGCCGCCAAGCCGCACGTCGCCATCGGTGGCGAGCACCTGAAAGTGCGCCGGGGTGTACCGAACCACGGTCACGTCGAAGGTGCCGCCACCCAAGTCGTAGACCAGCGCGGTTCGTGCCGACTGGCCCGATGCCGTGCCGTGTCCAAGCTCGCCGCGGCTCCAGGCATAGGTGAGCGTGGCGGCAGTCGGTTCGTTGATGATGTCGATGACATTCAGACCGGCAATTCGGCCCGCGTCCTGAGTGGCCTTGCGTCGCGCGTCGTTGAAGTAATAGGGCACGGTCACCACGGCATTGCCGATCTTGCCGATCCGCCGCTCTGCATCCTGCCGGAGCTTCTTGAGGATCATTGCGGAGAGGAACTCGGGCGTGATAGCTCGGCCCTCCACGCTGCGCTCGTAATCGGCCTCGCCCATGTGTCGCTTGATGCGTTCGACGACGTTTTCCGGGCTCTCCATGGCTGCGCGCATCCGGTTCGGCCCGACCACAATCCGCCCTTCGCCAACCAGCAGCAGGAGACTCGGCGTTTCGTCCAAATCGTCCTCGTTGAGAATAATAACGGGGTTACCCTCGTCGTCGATCTGGGCAATAGATGAGAACGTAGTCCCCAGGTCGATTCCGACCGTCTGCCCCGGCTCGAACTTAATCATAGCGCGCTTCTTCCGGAATCATGGAGCCTTTGCATCGTCTTCGCTGACGGCATCGTCAGGCTTGCTCTCGTCAGGCTTGCTCTCGTCAGGCTTGGCAGCGTCATCATTGGATGGTTTTTCCGAGGCATCGTCCGTCGCCGGCTCTTCGTTGAGAGTCTCGTCGACTGCCGTTAGCGCCGACCCAGCGGCAGTTCCTTTCGAGAACTTCAATCCAGAGGCCACGGCGAACAGATGCGGTCGGAAGGCGTCCGCGGATCCTTCGCGGCACCGCAGCTCGAAAGTATACCTTCGACCGTTGACCACGGTTTCCAGCATCCACCGCTCCATAACCCACCCACTGCTCTTCCCCCACCGCCGGTACAAAACCCCGCGGAAATCGCCGACCGTCGCGGGTTGCACTCCCTCCGCAAGGCGTTTGGTATCGGGATCGGCTCGTAGTTCCTTCCGAACTTGCTCGACCAGTTCGTTCACGTTATCTTTCGTGACGTGGAACAACGTTTCCGAGTTGTCGGCGGTCACGAAGATCATCGGATATGGGCTACCCGGCTCGGCCTGAAACCGGGCCAACCACTTACTGCTTCGCGGAGGTACATGCCAGTTTTTCGGCGGCGCGATTTCGAGGCGACCTTCGTCGATCGGGGCAATTGCCGGGCCGAGTTTGGGAAGATTTTTCGTGCTGATCTTCAGGGTTTCCGACGCACCCGCGCCTGCCTTGGACGAGCTGCCCTGATTGGCGGGCCCGCCGCAGCCGAATGTCCCTAATACCAGAAGAGCGACCGAACACACATACGCTAGGGTTCGCATGATTCTCTCTCCCGTTGCTAGACGCCACCAGTAGCGTGGACACTATTCCTCAACAATCACCTCTTTGATGATCTGTACAAAATGAGGCGTCTTCTGCGACACAGAAAGGTCCTTTGCCTTCGTGTCGGCCTCTTTGCGTTGTGCATACTCAAACAGGGCGATGCGCCGGAGAGACTGGTTGAACACCCCCCAAAACGCCTTCAGACGGACCTCTTTGACAACTTTCGCCCGGCTCTTCCGCTTTACGGTCTTCCGCTTTGCGGTCGTAGCGGGTGTCTTGACGGCAGCCCGTTCGGCCGCGTCACTTTCTTCTCGCAACTCCTTGCGATTCAATATTTTACGAGCCATCACGTCTCCCTGGAATGAGTTTCCTCCCGGCCAGCCCACACTGCGTAATCCGTCGCTTCGGAGCCGGTTTCACTGCCCACTGAGCCCTAGTATAACGTGTCGACCAAGCCGGGTCGAGGGTCCCGGCGCGGAGCGGCAACGATTAGATGGCGACCGAAAGGCAAACGCACCCGCGAAGCGCCCACGAATGTATCGTTCGACCCCCACCTTTGGTCATTACGGTACTGTCATATAGGGCACCCAATGCAAACGCATCGAACTTGTGGCGACTGCTGGGCCACTTCGCGGCGGCCATTTCCGCATACCCTCCGCACGCTGCGGGAATGCTGAACATCGGCCGTTCCCCCAAAGCCGAAAGAACTTCCATGAGCCGGCTATCCAGACGTTTATCTTTCAGTTCCGCTTGCTTCATTTTTCCCAACGCCCATGGTGGGGCTTGATCGTAACCTTGCCAACTGCTAGCACCGTCCCACCGCTGAAGACTCTTGGATTGGGTGAATTCCGTGAAGCAAGTGAAGCCAGCATTGGCAGCAGTTGGCAAGGTTACGATCAAGCCCCCCATGGTGACAACATAAAGTCACTCCTTTAACCAAATATTCCATTTGTTCGGCTCTTCCGTTTCTGGGTGCAAGTCCGTGGTGAAAAGACGTAGGGTGGATG
>CAZASB010000175.1:0-9956 GCA_964487655.1 uncultured Planctomycetaceae bacterium | reverse complement strand
GTCTCCTGTTGTTTCGCTATTATATCAGCGGTTTCCGCCGATGTTTTTGGATCTCTCGCAATAGCTGTTGTCTTCGCGCCGCCGAAACCCTATACTGCCCAGTGGTGTTCCATTGTAATGGTCCGGCCCAACCGCGTCACGCGACCAGCCGAAGAGGTGTTGTTTTTATGCTTCTGATTTAACTGACATCACTCGACAGCGGGGACGGTTGACACTAGCCACGCCGTGACATAGATTGGATAGAAGGCATTTCCGGGAACGGATGGGTTCGATCGGGTGCAGTCATGGCAGATATCTTCGATCCCTACTACGAATGGCTGGGCATACCACCTGTCGAGCAGCCGCCAAATTACTATCGGTTGCTGGGGATTGAGCTGTTTGAGGAGAGCGCCGGGGTTATTGCCAACGCGGCTGATCGGCAGATGGGCCATTTGCGAGGGTTTGCCGCGGGCAAGCACTCGCAGTTCTCACAGAAGTTGCTCAACGAGGTGGCTGCCGCGCGGGTATGTCTGCTCAACCCGGAGAAGAAGGTCGATTACGATGGCCAGCTTCGCCAGCAGGTTGCCGCGCCGGCGGCGTCGATCCCCCGCGCGATGCCGGTGGCATCGCACGTTGTCATGGCCGAATCGAGCCCTCCGCCGCTTCCGGCCGTCCACGACGAAAGCAAGGTGTATCCGCCCCTGAAACAATCGGGGCCGTCGCTGGTCATGATGTTCGGCGCAGCCGTCGCCTTCGTCTTGCTTGCCGGGGTGGTGTGGTGGCTTTCCGGGCGCGGCAAGGACCAGCAGGCGGGGCCCGAACCACGACTTACCGAGGCAGAACGCGACGAACATAGTGGCGAGGGCAAACCGGAGCAGCCACGCGCGCCTGCCGAGGGAGATGGGGTGAGTTCAAAGCCCGATCCGAGTCCGGCGCGCGATCCGCAAAACGCCGAGCCACCGGACCCGTCGCCGCCAGCGGACAAACCGCCGGAAATACTGAGCGGAGAGCCTGGGCAGCCGGTCCGTCCCGCTGAGACTGCTCCGGAGGAGCCGTCGATGGAGTCGCCCGTCGCCCCGAGTCCCGTTGACATACCAGAGGAACCCGCGCTGCCGACCGAGCCATCGGTGCGGCCGGAGCAAGCCGCGCCCGTGCAGGTTGCGAAGAAACCGGTTCCCGACGCCGCGGCGCAGCAGGAGGTGCGTCGGGTACTGGACGAAACGTACGACACCAATGCGGCTCGGAGTATTACGGAACGCGTTGCACTGGCCGACCGGTTGGCGGCTTTGGTTGAGAAGAGCGACGATGCCACGGAACGGTTCGTCCTATTGCGACGTGCATCAGAGTTGGCCTCCGAGGCGGGCGAGGGAGATCGCATGTTGCAACTGGTGGGGCAAATTGCCGACGAGTTCGACGTCGACCGGCTTCGCGTACAAGTTGCCATGCTCGACGGCTTCTCGAAGAAGGCCACCACCGAGGAACAGATTGGGGCCATGGTGCGCAGTTCGGCGGCCGTGATCGACGAGGCCTTGGCTGCGGGCCGATTCGATCTGGCCGATTCGCTTTCCGCGACCGTGTACCGTACGTGTCAGGCCACGGCCGGGCGCGCATTTCGGGTTGAAACACTGAACCGGCGACGAAAGGTGCAAGAGCAGCGCGGCCAATGGGACGCGATGCAGGCGGCGCGTACCACGTTGCAGTCGAACCCCGACGATGAAGCCGCCAATACAACGCTGGGTCGATGGCTTTGCTTCGCGCGGGAAGATTGGGAGCAGGGACCGGTGTATCTCGCCAAGGGCTCGGAGCCGGAGTTGAAAACTTTGGCCGCCCGCGAACTGAACGGTTCCGCGTTGGACGTGGCGGCCCAGGTCGAATTGGCCGATGGGTGGTGGGATCTGGCCGCAACGGCCGACCCACCCGCAAAGATGGTCCTGCTTCGTCGCGCGGCTTACTGGTACAGCCTGGCCCAATCGGACTTGACGAGCACCCTGGTCAAGGCCAAGGTGGCGAAGCGCCTGGACGAGTTTGCGAAGATCGCCCAGGCGGAACCCCAGCAGTCGACGACAGGTCCATCACCGGCCGTCGCGCCGTTTGACGCCCAGCGGGCCGCCCAAATCCAGCAAACGTGGGCGAAGCATCTGAACGTGTCCGTGGAGGAAGTCAACCAAATTGGCATAAGGTTACGGCTGATTCCGCCCGGGGAGTTCATGATGGGCTCGAACGAGGGCGCGGTTGATACGTCGCCACGGTATGTGAGGGGACCGGACGGTCAACTCGTTCGCATGCAACGCCAGCCGGAGGCCCCCGTGCATCGGGTACAGATTACCCAGCCGTTCTGGATCGGAATCACGGAAGTCACGCAGGAGCAGTTCTTCCGCGTCATGGGCGCGAATCCAAGTCGACAGAGGGTGCCAACCCTTCCGGTGGATCGGGTGGCCTGGTCGGAAGCCATGGAGTTCTGTCGCCGACTCACGCAAACACTGGGCAAGAAACTGGGCGGCCGGGTCTACCGGCTGCCCACGGAGGCCGAGTGGGAGTACGCCTGCCGCGCCGGCAGCGCCACGCGGTATTACTTCGGCGACAATGACGCAACCCTTGCAGAGTTTGCTTGGTTCCTGCACAACACCCGCGGAAGGCTTCAGCCGGTGGGCGGGACAAAGCCCAATCCGTGGGGACTGTACGATATGCACGGGAACGCGATGGAATGGGTTCTCGATTGGGCCGATTACGACTATTACTCGGTTTCCCCAGTGGACGATCCGGTGGGATCGCCCACCGGCGCGACTCGCGTGGGTCGAGGCGGTTCCTGCAATAGTTCTTCCATGGACTGCCGCTCCGCGGCACGCAACCTGGAAATGCCCCAGTACCCACAGTCCTACATCGGTTTTCGCGTTGTCATTGGCGCGGCTGACATTTTGACCAAGATGGTCACCCCAAACGCCGAGGCGCCCGCGACTCCGGATTCCGAGAGCCGTCGGCCCGGAGAGGACATGGCGCCTGGTCCGGTACCGTCCGAAGCCGAGGAGCAGCGTTCCGGCGAAGGGAAGCAGCGCCCCAGAGAGGGTACGTCTTCTGGTCAATCGGGGTCCGGCGCGGGATCGTTGCAGCCTGGGGAAGGAACATTCAGCCATCTGCAGCGTACCCCACCAATTCCGGCCCTCGATCAGTAGCCTCGTCTGTTTTTTGCGAACATAACGCCCCCGTTCGGTCTTGGCTCGATTGGCGGAATCTGGTACAACCCGGCCCACCCGCCTAGCGGTCTATTGATTTAATCCGCTACCGTGGCGAACCGCCACAAGGGGCTGTGCGCACCGGAATGCCACACCACAAGATATTCCGCCTCGGAGAGGCGGGCCACTGTAAATCAACAGACCGCTAGTGCGGGTGGCGTCTTGGTTTGGAACCACTGCTATCGACGATGGTTATTGCATGAGGAACTTCGCTCGGGTCCTGCGTCTTGTGGGCCGTTATCGGTGGACGTTTGCCACTTCGGTAGCGTGCGCTCTGGCGGTCGGCGTGCTTTGGGGCGGCAACTTCGGGGCCATCTATCCATTCGTCGAGGTGGCGTTTCAGGGCAAATCGCTTCAGCAACGCGTTGCCGAGGAAATCGAGAAGGCCCAGATCACAACCGTTGAGCTTCGGACGGAGATTGTTCGGCTGGAATCGGCTCGGCGCGGGGCGTCGGGTAAAGAGCTTCGCCGCATCGAGTCGCAAATCGCTTCCACCGAGGCCCGGATTGACGCGGAACGCCGCGCGGAACTCGGCTACCAGTGGGCCCAGCCGTACGTCGAGCGCTACCTGCCCAGCGACCCGTTTCAAACCCTGGTCATGATCACGGGACTTCTGCTGCTGGGCACCTTGGCCAAGGAACTATTTCTCGTTGGGAACAACGTGCTCGTGGCCCGACTGGCCGAGTTGGCCACGTACGATCTGCGCAAGCTGTTCTATCGACGCACGCTGCGCATGGACCTCGGCGCGTTTGACGAGCAGGGCACAACCGATCTGATCAGCCGGTTCACCCACGACATGCAGCACGTGTCCGACGGGCTCGTCGCATTGTTTGGGAAGTTGGTCCGTGAACCGCTGAAGATGGCGGCTTGCCTTATCGGGGCCGGGATGATCTGCTGGCGACTCCTGCTACTTTCCGTGGTCATTGCGCCCGTGGCCGGGTTGCTCATCCGTTGGTTGGCCAAAGCCCTGAAGCGGGCGAATCGGCGCGCCATGGAAGAGATGTCGCAAATGTATAATACCCTGGAAGAAACGCTCCGCGGCATCAAGATCGTCAAGGCGTTCACCAGCGAGCGGCAGGAACGGCGTCGATTCCACCAAGGGGCGAAGAATTATTTCAAACAGGCGATGCGGATTGCCCGATATGATGCCCTCGCGCATCCCATGACCGAAATGTCTGGCATCCTGGTCATTTCGTTGGCGCTACTGGCCGGCGCTCGGCTGGCCCTTTCCGGCGAGACGCACTTGTTGGGTATCCAAATGTGCTCACGACCGCTCGGTTTGGGGGCCTTGCTGCTGTTTTACGCCCTGCTGGCGGGGGCGGCCGATCCCATCCGAAAGTTCTCCGACGTCATCACGCGGCTTCAGCGTGCCGTGGCTGCTAGCGACCGGATTTACGAACGGCTGGACCGGCTCCCCCGTGTCGCGGAGCCGGCTAACGCTGTTTCTTGCCCGCTGCATTGCCGCGACTTGGTGTTCGACCGTGTTTCTTTCGGGTATCGTCCCGGCCAGCCCGTGCTGCAAGATGTCTCTCTGCGCATTCCCTTTGGCGCGACCGTGGCGATCGTCGGCTCGAACGGTTGTGGAAAGAGCACGTTGGTGAATCTGATTGCAAGGTTCTACGACCCGACTGGCGGGAGCGTGCTGCTGGACGGCGTACCACTGACGTCGGTTCGAGCAAGCGAGTTACGTAGGCAAATCGGATTGGTGACCCAGGAGACCGTGCTCTTCGACGACACGGTAATCAACAACATCCGGTACGGCTCGCCGCAAGCCACGCCTGAGCAGGTGATCGAGGCCGCCAAACAAGCGCATGCCCATGAGTTCATCACGCGGGCCCTTCCGGATGGCTACGAGACTTGCGTGGGGGCGGGTGGGAACCGGCTATCGGGCGGGCAACGGCAGCGAATCGCCTTGGCTCGAGCTATCTTGCGCGACCCGACCATCCTGATTCTCGACGAGGCAACGAGCCAGATCGACCTGGAGAGCGAGCAGGCGATCCAGAATGCCCTCGAATCGTTCGTTCGCGACCGCACGGCTGTCATGATTACTCATCGACTGGCCGCCCTCACCCTGGCTGATCAGATCGTTGTGATGCACGCGGGCTGCATTCTCGACACGGGAACGCACGAGCAGTTGATGGCCCGTTGCAGGCTGTACCGACGACTTCATCGGCTCCAGTTTCAAGAACCGGACGAGACGTCGGAAGCAGTTGCCGCGTAATGGCACGCTGTTTGCCCCTTTCTCATCGCGACAGCCCGATTCGATGCGATTGGCCGGCCACACGCCGGGAAGATCACGGGGCTGGAACAGAGAATGGTCTCGCTTATAGTCTTTTCAAGCGAGAAAGGTGCGTGTAACGTTTGTGTCGGGTAGCAATTTCGGTTCGCGAGTTCCCTCTCTGAAACGGAGAAGCTAGCTCTGAACCGGAGAAGTTCAGACCCGACGCATCGGGAGTCGAGAAAGAGAGCGGTTGCGGCGAAGGCGAGCACCTCCAAGTCGGTGTGCTTCCGATTCACTGCAAGCAATTCGGAATTGGCTTCCGAACACCCATGGCGAGCTGAGGATTGTTGCCCGAGCGATCCTTGGCTCGCCTGTTTTATTTTAATACAGCATTATTGAACACATGTGTCATTTTACAACACCACTTGTAGTGTATTAGCTACACCTTTTTGTGTTGTTTTTTCCAATGTAGCGATTTGCCCCATCCTCATGGTAGGAACCTCGTGGCATGGGCACGGATCGGCGGCCATCCGCGGACCGCCGTTTCCCTTCCATCGCGGTGCGGTAGACTACACCCGTGTTTCTCGGTTGCACGTCGAGATCTGATCGTATTCGTTTGCGAGTAGTCGCCTATTCCTTTTCGGCGTCAGCGAATCGAAACGCGTTAACCAAGTCTCGATCGGCGTCGCCAACGCGGGCGGTCAGTTCGGCCTCGATCGTCACGGCGAGCGCCATGCGCCGGCCGCGGTCGTCGGCCACAAGATAGTATCGCCACTCCATGGGCACCTTGGCCGTGACCTGCTTCAGCTCAGCCCGGGCCGTGCCGGAAACGGCCACTCGGTACACGCGATACTTCGCGTCGTTCGCCCATTGGCCGGCCACGACAAACCGATCGAACTGCTCGCCGAGCGCTCGCCGAACGTCTTCCTGAAAGCTTTCGAGGGTCGGCAGCTTTTCGGGCGTCACCGTGGGCAAAGGCGAAATGCGGCACTGGGCCAGAAGCTGTCCCTGCCGGATCAGGTGGAAGATGACCAAGTCAGGGTCGTCGTGGATCACGAACCAACCCCGGTCGTGAGTAAGCCACCAACCCGACTTGGTTGACTCGTAGGCGAGCAGCTCCGACTCGTCTCGCGGCTCCAGCGGAAGGTCCTCCAGGGTCTTCAGATCGAAGCCTCCATCGCCCTTCTCGGGGACGATGCGAACTTGGACTTGGGCAACCACATCGAACCCCTCGGCAACCAGCGAGATAGCCCGAGCCTCCTTCATCGACATGGCGAACCAGTCGATCCGCCGACTTCGCCGATCGTACCGGTACTTGCTCTTCAACTGGATTCGAGTCGTGGCGTCGTGGATGGTCGCGGCGAGGTCACCGGTCATCTGGAACCGCGCCACCGCGTCGGTCACCTCAACCAATTCGCATTGAACGTCGTTCTGTCCAACGGAGTCCAGTCCCAAAAGCATGGCAAGCAACGCTGCGTCAGGCTTCCACGCGTGGCCCACGGCAAGCGGCCCGGTTGGCAGCAGCCGGTCCAGGACTACGCTATTTCCGCCGAGGGTGTCGATCAATTCCAGTTCATCGCGCGATAACGGCTCTTGTGGCGAGAAGAGGATGGAGGTTCGAGCGTCGGCGGAGGCGACGACAAGCGACAAGTCGGGGCGAAGCTTGGGGCGCAAGGCATCGTCACCTACCCGGATTGTCGCTTCCGCTCGATCATACCGTCGGATCGAGCGAGTGCGTCCCCTGCTTCCTTCGTCAACTTCCAACGTTCTTTCCTTGTACTCCAGGTCAGCCAGCCCCCCCAGTTTCACTCGCTCCATTTTTCCACCGCGCATTTCGAGAATATCGCCACCGACCTTCAGTTGCGCGGTTACATGGTCGACATTGCCGGGGCTTCGGCCATTCGGGAAGGTGAATAGCCCCTGGGCCGGTACCCAAGAAGCGTCCAGAATCAGTCCAAGAAAGAACACGGTGTAAACGAATCTCATGAGAAGCCTCGGTAGAACGAGTTTAGATCGCCGCGAATCGGGGCTGAGGTGCCCCAATTCGGTAAATCGGATGTGGACGGGGCGGGAATTGACCGGATTCTTCCGATTACCAGTATCCGCGCAAGGAATTTCTTCCAAGAATTTGGAGAGGACACTTTCGTTTGGCACTTTTCTTGCGGTCTTCAATTCGAGGCCTTCCATCGGAGCAGGCTGAAATTGTGTAACTTTTATCAGGATGGTTCGTCTAAAATAAAACCCTTACAAATCAATAGATTAGGGGATTTATTGAAGGTGCGTCCTGTACGTCATGCCTCGGAAGAGGTGGTATGCGGGAACTCGACGAGCGAAAAAAAACACTGATCCAATTGACAACGAGATGCGTATAGGAAGCTGACCCGAGCGGCAACCCCTCGTTGTTGTACACAAGTCTGGGGCGTCACCGGCCGGCTTGTCCGGCCGGAACGGTGGTCAGTGGGCTAAAAGCGTAGCTTGCTGACCACGGCTCCTGGCGGGACAAGCCCGCCGGTGGCCTTCCTCGCAACTCCAACTTGTGTACAACAACGAGGCGGCAACCCCCAGGCGAAAGCGAACGATGGATGCTCCCGAGTTGGTTGGGATATATTTTGACAGATTGGGCTGTTGCAAACATCCAGCATCGTGTATACTCGATGGAAAGCGTGTGGTGGGCGGGTATCGCCGCCCGACTAGAATGGACGAACTCGATGCGGCCGATGGCGGCTTCCGTTTCGTTGCGGGCCTCGCTGAAAGGAGTTGAAATGATGCATACCGAATACCGAAACCCGGCAATCCGACAGCTTCGCGACCAGCAGGTTCGGTTTGCGCCGCGCAAGCGCAAGCTCGAACAGGTCAATAAGGCCGAGAAGCTTCTTTCCGAACTCGATCCCGAGAAAACGTATACCTACGAATACCTGTGCTTTCGCGTTACCAAGTATCGCCCCGATTCGTACCCCGACCTGAAACTGACGGGCGAGGAGGCCAGCCACGATTTACGTCTGTTCGTCGAGGATGTTTCCGAGTCGGCCGACGTGACCGCCTGCGCGGCTGGAGAGCCGGTTCTCACCGTCGAGGATTTGGCTAAGGAGTTCAATGTCTCGACCAAGACCATTTCCCGATGGCGGCAGCAGGGGTTGGTGAGCCGACGGTTCGTCATGGACGGTCGGAAGCGGGTAGGCTTCCTGAAGAGTTCAATCGAGCGTTTCGTTTCTGGAAATGAGGACCGCGTGCGTCGCAGCTCGCGGTTCAGCCAGGTTTCCGAGAAGGAACGCCAATGGATCATTCACCGGGCACGACGCATGGCGCGGCGGGGCGGATGTCCTGCCGAGATCACAAGGCGGCTCGCTCGGCGAACTGGTCGCAGCCCCGAGACCATCCGTTCCACCCTCAAGCAGTTCGACCAGAAGAATCCGCAGATGGCCCTGTTTCCCGACGCACGGGATCCGTTGCGAACCGAAACCAAGCGGAGGATTTACCAGGAACATCAACGAGGCGAGTCGGTCGACCGCTTGGCAAAGCGCTACTGCCGCACGAAGACGAGCATCTACCGGATCATCGCGGAAGTGCGGGCGAGGAAGATCATGGAATTCTCGCTCGACTTCATCGGAAATGATGAGTTTGCGAAGATTCACCGATCGCCGGCGCGGGAGCAAGGCGTGCTCGGGCCCATGCCAGAAAGTAACCAGCCGGCCAAGAAGCCCCGGCTTCCCAGCGGATTGCCTCCGTACCTGGCTAGCCTGTACGAAGTGCCCCTACTGGCTCGGGAGCAGGAGGAGCACCTGTTCCGAAAGATGAACTACCTGAAGTACCGTGCCAGCCAGCTTCGCGAGCAACTCGATCCGGCCCGTCCGAGACGAGCCCCAATGGACAAGATCGAGGCGATGAACGATCAGGTCGTGACGACCAAGAACCAGATTGTGCGTGCCAACTTGCGACTGGTCGTTTCCATTGCCAAGCGGCACGTCGGCACGGCCGAGAGTTTCTTCGAGCTGGTTAGCGACGGCAACATGTCGCTCATGCGAGCCGTGGAGAAGTTCGATTACTCGCGAGGCAATAAGTTCAGCACCTACGCCACGTGGGCCATCATGAAGAACTTCGCCCGCACCATCCCCGGCGAGCACCGGTATCGTGATCGGTTTCGAACGAGCACCAGCGAGATGTTCGCCACAACCGAGGACGACCGCAGCGACCGCGTTGGGCTGGAATTGGCTCAATTGCGGCATGAAGCTGTGGTGCAGCGGATTCTCGGGCGGCTCGACGAACGGGAGCAGGAAATCATTGTGCGACGATTCGGCCTGCGCCGGGGCGAGGAACCCCTCACCTTGAAGCAGGTGGGAGTGGAAATGGGCGTTACGAAAGAACGTATTCGCCAGATCGAAACCCGGGCGCTTAGCAAGCTCAAGCAGGCCGCCGACGAGGAAAAAATCGAATTGTCCGTGTAGGCCCGGGAAAAAAAGGGGACCTCAAAAATTAGCTCTTCCGTTTCTGGGTGCAAGTCCGTGGTGAAAAGACGTAGGGTGGATGGT
>CAZASB010000174.1:0-10043 GCA_964487655.1 uncultured Planctomycetaceae bacterium | reverse complement strand
TCATGTCGATCCTCGACTTCCCGCCGGCGCCCAAGCTGAACGTGCTCGGCACGCTGGACCCCAGGAAGGCCGATGCCACGGAAATGCGTGGGCAGAAGGTGTTCTACGAACGGGGCCGATGCGCGGTGTGCCACGTTCCGCCGTACTACACGGACAACACCATGCACAACTTCCAAAACGAACGGTTCTTCGAACAGCACGAGTACAACGGCCGCGTGGCCACCGGCGACGGTCCGATCAAGACGTTCCCGCTGCGCGGCATCAAAGACTCACCGCCCTACATGCACGACGGGCGCTTGCTGACGCTTGAAGACACGGTCGAGTTCCACAACATCGTGTTGGAAACGAGGCTAACCGAGCAAGAGAAGAAGGACCTAGTCGCCTTCCTGCTCTGTCTGTAGAAAACGTAGCCGTTCACGGAGCTGTCCCCTTTCGGCCGAAGGGGACAGTCCCCCGTGAACGGTTACTTCCAGCGAACGGTTGCCTGGAAACCTTTACTATCGAAAAATCACAACACCAAGGAATCATCATGAACGAAGGTATTCACACCATTCCCCTAATTGGCGAGCACGCGCCGTCCTTTACGGCCAAGACCACGCAGGGCGAAATCCACTTTCCAAAGGATTATGAAGGAAGCTGGGTCGTCTTCTTCTCGCACCCGGCCGACTTCACGCCCGTTTGTACGACCGAGTTCATGACCTTCGCCGCCATGCAGGAGGATTTCGCCAAACGCAACTGTAAGCTGCTTGGCCTCTCGATCGACAGTATCTACGCCCACATCGCGTGGCTCCGCACGATCAAGGAGAAGATCGAGTACAAGGGAATGAAGGACGTCGAGGTCAACTTCCCAGTCATTGAAGACCTGACAATGGACGTGGCGAAGGCCTTCGGAATGCTCCAGCCGGGCGCTAGCAATACGCAGGCGGTCCGGGCGGTGTTCATGATCGATCCTAAGAACATTGTTCGCGCGATTCTCTACTATCCGCTTTCCAATGGTCGCAACATGGACGAGGTCATGCGATTACTCATCGCCATGCAAACCTCGGACGAACACGGCGTGGCCACGCCGGCCAACTGGCAGCCGGGCGACGACGTGATCGTCCCGCCCCCAGGCTCCTGCGGCACGGCCAAGGACCGCGTGCAGAAGCCCGATCCCGACGTGAAGTGCCTCGACTGGTTCATGTGCCTGAAGAAGAGCCCGATCCGCTAGCGAGCATCCATGAACCCTTCCCTGCTGGGCTCGCCCCCCAGCAGGATGGTGACTGTCCAGCTCACCGGGAACGATACATAAGCGCTGGGTCCAAGCTGTAGGTCCAGGGGAGGCCGGAGTTCCGCCAGCCGTTGCGCATGCGCTGGCCGCGGAACGAGCTTTCCGGATCCTTGACCTTGTCGCCCTCGAACCCGTCAGTCACGCTGTAGACGCTCTCGAACCCGGCCTCCGCCAGGACGTTGACCGCCGGCGCGCTGCGCTGCCCTGATCGACACGTGATCAACAGCGTATCGCTTGGCTTGGCGATCTGTTTCACTTGCGCGACGAAGTTCGGGTTGGGTTTCATGACCACGCTCTTCTTGGCTTCGTCGAACTCGTGGGCCATGAAGCTCAGCGGAACGTTCCAAGCCATGGCCGGATGGCCGACGAACACATACTCCTCGGGAGTGCGTACGTCGATGACTTTCACCTGCTCTGGGTTAGCCTTCCACTGCTCGTAAGCTTCAGTTGCCGTCAAGTATAGTCCCGGCACGGTCTGCTTGTCAGGCGGGACCGCTTCGGCCGTTTCGGGCTCCGAACCCATGACATGAGAAATAAGACAAGCCAGCAGCAACGCGAAAACGGCAGGCACCGAGACAAATCGAACAATCATGGCAGTCTGGCTCCAGTTGAAAGTGTATGTTTATTCTACTTGTCTATCATAGTCGATCAAGTCTTGGGGACATAAGGTGCGCAAAACAACGCCGCATTGTTACCTGAAACCGCGATTTCGATGCCGATCATCCTTTTCTTGTCAAGCCGCCGGAATTGCGTCGTCTGATTCTGGAATGTTTCGGAGCGGCGATGCATGGTGTATAATCGCGGTCGCGCCTCATGCAAACAATGCCGCGAGAAATGCAAATTGCATTGTCTCGCCACCAATAGCATTGCAAACTGCACGAATATCTTCCTCTGTCTTGTGAGGGACATTCTCCCTAACATATTGTCAAATAAAGGGTTACGTGTGTTGGCGTGCGTGTTGCGTTCAGTTGGCATGAAATATGCTGCAGTCTAGTGGCGTCAACGCACGTTAAGCCGGTTCGACCAGTTGGTTGAACGGTCGGACGGCGGAAAAAGAATGGGAGTCGAGCGATGCCGCGAGGAGATGGAACGGGACCGCCAAGGGGCGGAGGACAGGGCAAGGGCAGAATGGGTGGGCCGTTCGTGGCAGGACCGGGCGGCACATGCGTGTGCCCGCAGTGCGGGCATAAGGAACCGCACGCTCCAGGTCAGCCGTGCAACCAGAGGTCGTGCCCGAAGTGCGGAACTGCCATGACCCGAGGTTGAATACGCCTGTAACCGTTCACGGGACTGGCCGAGGACTGGTTCATTTTTCGGCCAACAGACTCGACGGACGGGAAAACACGCAAGCCGAAAGCATGGATCTGTCCCCTTATCGGCCCAAGGGTATCTGCATGACTGGCTCTGACGAAGTGCATTCAAAGACAGCGGGTGCCGCAACGATGAAGATTGCGGTTCCCGAATGGCAAGGCCGGGTTTCGCCCGTGTTCGACGTGGCGGCGCGGGCCTTGTTGGTCGAGTTCAACGGAAAGACGGACCACGAGCAGGAGCGAACGCATACGGAAAGCCTCGGAAGCACGTCGCCGCACGAACGAGTGCGCCGGCTCGTGGAATGGGAAATCCATGTGCTTGTGTGCGGGGCCATTTCCTGGCCGTTCGAGGCTCTGCTAGCCGCCGAAGGCGTTCGCGTGATTGCAAATATTTGCGGCCCGGTCGATGAGGTCGTCAAGGCGTTCCGTGACGGAACGCTCGAGGACGGTCGATTTGCCATGCCTGGCTGCTGTCGAAAGAGGCGTCATGCCCAACGTCGCCGTCGCCGTGGTGGCGGCAGTTTATAACCGCTTACGGAAAGCATCGTCATGAAAATTGTGATTACCGCTGAAGGCCCGAATATGGAAAGCCCGGTTGATCCGCGGTTCGGCCGCGCGAAGTATTTCCTGCTGGTCGATAGCGAGACCGGTGATTTCACCGCGCACGACAACGAACAGAACTTGAACGCGGTGCAAGGCGCCGGAATCCAAGCGGCGCAAAGCGTCGTGAAGTTGGGCGCCGAGGCCGTGCTGACCGGCAACGTGGGACCGAAGGCATTTGCTACTTTGCAAGCTGGAAACGTAGCCATTTACACGGGTGCCTCGGGCACGGCGCGCGAGGGCGTGGACCAATGGCGGTCCAACAAGCTGCAAGCGGCCGGAAAGGCAAATGTTCAGGGGCACTGGAGTTGATGGAAGTACGTATGTACGGCTGGTCAATGGTTTGTCGGCCGCGAGGAGACTGGTCCGTTTTTCGATCCGGTCACGATGGCTTTCGACAAAATCAAAAGCCGAGAAAGCGGGCCAGTCTTCCCGCGGCCGCAAACGGCCGTTTTTCAATGACATCGTTTCACAAGGAGAATTAGACATGCCAGGTGGAGATCGAACTGGACCAACGGGAATGGGGCCGATGACCGGCCGTGGCGCTGGATATTGTGCCGGAACTGGAGCGCCGGGCTTCATCAACCGCACGTTTGGCGGCTTCTTTGGCCGGGGCCGAGGCGGTGGCGGCCGAGGCGGCCGAGGATGGCGGAACATGTTTCATGCGACAGGGTTGCCCGGTTGGGCGCGAGCTGGCGTCGGTGCTCTTGGCGCGGCGACTGTCCGTGCCGCGGCGACCAGCGCCGCAGCGCCTAATGTCGGCGTCCAGTCCATGACCCCGCAACAGGAACTCGACGTACTGAAACAACAGGCGCAGCAGGCGGCGGACGTCCTGGCGAGTGTCCAACAACGCCTCAGTGAGTTGGAAGCTGGAGCGATTCCGTGAAAATTGCCATTGCCAGTGGCAAGGGCGGTACGGGAAAGACGACGGTGGCAACCAATCTTGCCCGGATCGTTGCGTCGAACGGCCGTACCGTAGCCTATCTCGACTGCGACGTCGAGGAGCCAAACGGACACCTGTTCCTCAAGCCTCGAATCGAGCGGGACGAGCCGATCCATCGGCTCGTTCCGATCGTGGATCCGGCTCGCTGCACGCATTGCGAACTCTGTAGCAAGGTGTGCCGTTTCGGCGCGATCGCTTGCGTTGGCCAACAGACCCTGGTGTTCACCGAGCTTTGCCATGCCTGCGGCGGTTGCATGTTGGTTTGCCCGGCCGACGCCATCCGGGAAGAACCGAAGCCAATCGGCCGACTGAGAGTTGGTGCGAGCGGGCCGGTGCAGTTTGTCGACGGCACGCTGGACGTGGGTGAGGCCATGAGCCCGCCTGCTATCTGCGCGGTGAAAGACGCGGCGCCTGAGGTGGACTGGACCATCTTCGATTGTCCGCCGGGCACTTCCTGTCCGGTCATCGAGAGTGTGCGGGGCTGTGACGTGCTGCTACTGGTGACCGAGCCCACGCCCTTCGGTCTCAACGACCTGAAGTTGGCCGTGGAGATGGCCCGCGCCTTGGCGTTGAAGTTCGCCGTGGTGGTGAACCGGGCCGACGGGGGCGATCGCGAGGTCTGGGAGTACTGCCGACGGCAGCGCATCGATATCCTAGCGGAAATCCCCGACGACCGCGCCGTGGCTGAAGCATACTCGCGGGGCGAACTGCCCGCGGAAACGGTACCGGCGTTCCGCGAGTGCATCGTGCAGCTTGCAACAGCGTTGGACTTGGTAGAGTCAGCGTTGGACCCGGTAGAGTCAGGAGTCGGCCCATGAAAGAATTGGTAGTCATCAGCGGCAAGGGGGGCACGGGTAAGACGTCGGTGGTAGCGTCGTTCGCCTCGCTGGCCGAACGAGCGGTCATTGCCGATTGCGACGTCGACGCGGCCGATTTGCACCTGGTCCTTCAGCCACGCATTATTCAGCGCGAGGACTTCACGGCAGGCGCCAAGGCACGGATCAAGCCGGGCCACTGCACGGCGTGCGGCAAGTGCGAGGAACTGTGCCGCTTCGACGCCATCTACTTTGATGGCCCCGGCAACGGTCGCATACCAAAAACATTTCGGGTTGATACGATTGCCTGCGAGGGGTGCGGGGTGTGCTTCGACTTCTGTGCCGAGAACGCCATCGAGTTCGAGCCGGCCGTATGCGGGCAGTGGTTCATCTCGGAAACACGATGCGGACCGATGGTCCACGCCCGGCTGGGGATCGCCGCCGACAACTCCGGCAAGCTGGTCACGCAGTTGCGTCGCACGGCGCAGCAAGTGGCAGCCCGGCAGAAGCGAGAGATGATCCTCTGCGACGGCTCGCCGGGGATCGGCTGTCCGGTCATCGCCTCGCTCACCGGAGCGAGCCTGGCGCTGTTCATTGTGGAGCCGACCGCGTCGGGCGAGCACGACTTTCTTCGGGTGGCCAAGCTTGCCACACAGTTGGGGGTGCCCGGCATCATGGCGGTCAATAAGGCCGATCTGAACGACTCGGCTACAGCGAGGCTAGAGTCCTTAGCCCGAGAGAGGGGAGTTGCCGTGGTCGGCCGAATTCCGTACGATCGTGCAGTGACCGAGGCGCAAATTGCCCGAAAATCCGTCGTTGAAGCGTCCGATGGCCCCGCGGCCCAGGCAATCCGCGCCCTCTGGACTGAAACAAAAACGTACCTCGACCGAAGCACGCCGGCGGTTGTCGGAGGGTTGGTGGAGTTGGCCGGACAGGAGAGCAAAGTATGAGTGACAAACAGGCCGTCAATTCTGAATGCGGCGAGTGTTCGGCGGCGGAATGCCCCTCGAAACAGCGGGAAAACGGCGAGTCAGAGCAGGATTTTATCGATCGCCAGGCGCTCGCCCAGCGCATGGGCCGGATTGGCCAGAAACTACTGGTCATGTCGGGCAAGGGTGGAGTGGGCAAGAGCACGGTGGCGGCCAATCTGGCGGTCTCGCTGGCGCTTGCGGGAAAGCAGGTGGGCCTGCTCGACGTCGATATTCACGGACCGAGCATTCCGAAACTGATGGGCCTCGATCAGGGGCAGGCGGTAACCCACGAGAACGAAATCGTCCCGATGGAAATCGGCGAGAACCTCAAAGTCATTTCCATCGCCTTCTTTCTGCCCAGCAATCGCGACGCGGTCATCTGGCGCGGGCCGATGAAATACGGCATCATCCGTCAGTTTCTCAAGGACGTCGCGTGGGGCACGCTCGACTACCTGGTTGTCGATGCCCCGCCCGGCACGGGCGACGAGCCCCTGTCGGTTGCCCAAATGGTTGGCCGGCCGGCCGGCGCTGTCCTGGTCACCACGCCGCAGGACCTGGCCATTGCCGACGTGCGGCGCTCGGTCTCGTTTTGCGAGAAGGTTTCGCTGCCCGTGGTCGGTATTATCGAGAACATGAGCGGGCTGGTCTGCCCGCATTGCGGCGGCCAAATCGACCTATTCAAGAAGGGCGGCGGCGAGTCGCTGGCCCAAGAGATGGGCGTCCCGTTTTTGGGCAGTATTCCCATCGATCCGCAAATCGTCGCGTGCGGCGACGAAGGCGTTCCGTACACGCATCGTTTTGCCGAAAGCCCGGCCGCGAAGGCGTTCGTCGAAGTGGTCGAGCGAATCGTTGCCACTCAACCGGCGGCGCAAAAATCCACCTGCTGCCCATTCCGAAATCAAGGAGAGACTCCGTGAAGATCGCCATTCCCCTAGCCAATGGCCAGCTAGCCATGCACTTCGGCCACTGTGCGCAGTTCGCGCTGATTGACGTTGACGAGGCAACGCGAGAGCATCGCGAAACAGCCATTCTGGACGCGCCCCCGCACGAGCCTGGGCTCTTGCCCCGCTGGCTCCACGAGCAGGGCGCCGAGGTCATCATTGCCGGCGGCATGGGGCAGCGGGCGCAACAGCTCTTCACCGAAAAGGGTATCCGTGTCATCTATGGCGTGGCGTCCGATACGCCGGAGAGCATCGCAAAGGCATTTCTTGATGGGACCATCGCCCCTGGCGAGAACCTGTGCGACCACTGATCGGGCCCATGGACGAGACAACGGACGAAGCGGACCTCCCCGTTCTACGCAAGCAGAGCCATCCGGAATGCTTCGTTTGTGCCCAGGCCAACGGACATGGGCTTGGACTGAAGTTCCACGCGGCGAGGAACGGCGCCGTGGAGGCATCGTTCCCTTGTCAGCCCGTTTTTGCAGGCTACCCCGGCATGTTACACGGTGGGGTCGTCTGTACGTTGCTCGATGGCGCCATGACCAATTGCCTGTTTGCTCACGGGCTGGCGGCCGTAACCGTCGATATGAACGTACGGTTTCGGCATCCGGTTGCCGTCAGTCGTTTGGCGACGGTCCGGGCATGGTTCGAGTCGGAAGGATCGCCGGTCCATCGGTTGGCCGCCGAAGTGTTGCAGGACGGGCAAGTTGTGGCCACGGCCACGGCTCGATTTGTCGAAAAGCGGATGATGTCGTGGTTTAAGAAGAGGGAAACGTGACGAAGAAGGCGCGGGAGGGCAACATGAAGAAGAAGACGTGTATTACCGTACTGGTCGAGAATACGGCGGAAAGCGCGGGACTGATGGGCGAGCACGGCTTGGCCTTCTGGATCGACGACGGGTCTCGGCGCATCCTGCTCGATACGGGCCAGGGCGGCGTGCTCGTGGCGAATGCCTACCGGCTGGGGATTGATTTGAGCCGCCTCGACGCAGTTGTACTCAGTCACGGGCACTACGACCACACGGGCGGGCTAAGCGACGCCTTGCGCGGCAATCACCCCAGCGCCATTTATGCCCACCCCGATGCCCTAAGACTCAAGTTCGCCAGAAATGGCGATGGCACCGGCCGAAGCATCGGCATCCCGGACACTTCCAGACTAGCCATTCAGCGCCACCGCGATGGCTTGGTGCTTACCGAGGGACCGACGGCCCTTGGCGGCGAATTCATGGTCACCGGCCCCGTGCCTCGCGTGACCGATTTCGAAGACACGGGCGGGCCGTTCTTCCTCGACCCGAAATGCCAAGTCCCCGATCCGATTATCGACGATCAGGCCGTATTCTTCGACTCGTCGCGTGGCACCGTCGTCTTACTGGGCTGCGCGCACTCCGGCGTGATCAATACGCTGCGTTACGTGCGACAGTTGACCGGCAATCGGCCCATCCACGCCGTGTTGGGCGGCATGCACCTGGTTGCCGCCTCGGCCGAGCGACTCAACAGGACGATCGACGAATTACGCAACATGGATATTGCCTGCTTGGCTCCCGCCCACTGCACGGGTCGCGCCGCGACCGCGGCTTTGTGGCAGGCGCTGCCCGATCGGTGCATCCCTTTCCACGTGGGAAGCCGCGTTGAGTTCGAATAACAGACCAAAGCCGCCATGAGAAGAGAATGAAGACATTTTTCGATTGTATTCCCTGCCTGATTCGTCAATCGTTGGCCTCGGTGCGCCTGGTGACCGATGACGAACGGATTCACGAGCAAATACTCCGCGAGGTGCTGCTCGAGACGAGTCGGATGGACTTGGAACAGCCGCCGGCCGCCATGTCGCAGATCGTTCATCGGCGGATTCGCCAGTTGTGCGACAATGGCGACCCCTACCGCGAGAGCAAGGACCGGTTCAATCAACTGGCCCTGGAGTTACTGCCCGGGTTCCGCCGCCGCATGGAAGAGGCCGCCGATCCTTGGGAAACGGCCGTAAGGCTGGCAATCGCCGGCAACATCATGGACCTCGGCGTGAAGAGCGGCCTGAGTGAATCGGATATCCAAATCTCCATCGCTCAGTCCATGTATGAACCGCTCGACGGCAGCATCTCGGGTTTCGTGGCGGCCGTCGCAGACGCACAAAGCATCCTCTATCTGACCGACAACGCCGGCGAGATCGTCTTCGACCGGCTGCTCATCGAGCAACTGCCGTGCGAGAAAGTCACCGTTGCCGTGCGCGGCGTGCCGGTCATCAACGACGCAACGCTGGAAGATGCCGAGACGGCCGGTCTTACCGAGCTTGTCCGCGTCATTGACAACGGCTCCGACGCGCCCGGAACGGTCCTGCCCGATTGCAGCGACGAGTTCCGTCGGCTTTTCGACGAGGCCGATCTGATCATCTCCAAGGGGCAGGGCAACTTCGAAACCCTGAACGGTTCTCTCCGACCAATCTATTTCCTGCTGCGAGTAAAATGCTCGGTCATCGCCAGCGATATCGGGTGCCCCGTCGGCAGAATGGTGCTACAATCATCGCTTGCTGAATCGCGTAATCAAAAAGTGTAAACGTTCACAGGGGGACTGTCCCCTTCGCATTTAGCGGCGAAAACTGCCTGCGCCGCTCCGTGAACGGTTACCAAAAAGTGTAAACGATTTGCAAGATAGTATCATTGCTTTTTCCCGCCAGGCATGAGAAACTGGTAATTGGATTCCTCGCGATCCGCGTGATGGATGGAGGGAGACATGCAAGCGGCTCACCATTTTGGTCGCAACCGAGGACAAGGCCGGCAAGCCATGCTTGCCGGACCGTTTGCGGCCGAAGCGAACAGCGGCACGATGTGTTGCCCCGCATCACGCGCCCACCCGCGCGTTCATTTCACTCGCACGTTGATAGGAGTATGTCATGAGTCATTCCATCAGTCGTCGTCGTTTTGTAACCCAGGCCGCATTGGGTTCCGCCGGGGTGATGATCCTCGGTCGGGCCGCGTCGGCCCGAAGCTACCAGGCCAACGAGGAGGTTGCCTGTGCCTTGGTCGGCTGTAGCGGCCGGGGCAACGCGTTTCTCGGACAGAAACTTGTGGCGTTGTGCGATGTTGACTCCCGGCGCGCCGCCGCCACCTTCAAGCGACTTCCCGACGTGCCCAAGTTCGAGGACTTCCGTGTCATGCTCGACAAGAGCGGCAAGGAGATCGACGCGGTCATCGTATGCGCGCCCG
>CAZASB010000173.1:0-10076 GCA_964487655.1 uncultured Planctomycetaceae bacterium | reverse complement strand
TAATCTTTGCGCAATTGAGCATATTGCGCTCGGAAATATCGTTGAGGAAGTAGAAATCTCACATCTTAAATTGCGATTTGAGATTTGAAATACGGTAACAGTCTGGCAAAGTGAAGATACTTGCAGCACGGAAAAAGGGGAAAGGGGGAAAAGGGAAAGAAGAGATATCCAATCACAAAGCCAAAGGCGCTCACAATATAATCCCTTCGTGATTCCCCTTTTCCCTTTCTTACCCGCCTCAAATCTCTTTCACGCGGTTGAACACTTGCGAGATCTGAAAATCGAGATTCCCCGCCACAAGCATCGCGTCTTGCCTCCGCAATCGGACAGGGTTGGGTGGCGCCATGGTTGGTCTTGTGAAGACTCATGCCGATTGTCCATCGCAAGCGGCCAGCGCAACGTCGGCAATGCGCGCGCGGAAGTGTTTCGCCTCGGCGTACAGCGAGGAAATGCCTCTGGGATGGTCGCGGTTGGTCAGCACAATCACATAACGCTTCGAACTCGGGTCAATCCACATCGACTGCCCAGTCCAGCCCGTGTGGTAGTAGGTGGTGTCAGAAAGCCCTTTCGGTCGCCCAGCCGGTTCCAGGTTCCAGCCGAACCCGCGGGCCGATACGGCCGACGGCGAGCGACGTGTCATGTCGGCAATCACGGCGCCGGACAGAATGAGCCGGTCGCCGATCTGCCCCTTGTTGAGCATCATGCGGCAGAGGCAGGCCAGATCCGGCGCGGTGCTGAACAGTCCGGCGTTTCCAACGGGCCGCTCAGCCAGCCGTGCTTGCCCGTCGCTGATTTGTCCCGGCTCCTTCACGCTATTTCCCACCAGTCGCGGACTGTCCGGAACCGGACCGAACCGCGTATCGGTCATGCCCAGCAGCCGGAAGATGTGTTCCTCGCAGAACGCATCGAGCGGCTTTCCCGAGACCTTCTCGACCACTAGCCCCAGCAGGATGAAGTTGAGGCAGGAATACTCGTAACGGCTACCCGGCTCGCGGCACGTCGAAGCTGCCAGCATGGCCCGAATCATGGCTTCACCACGATATTGCGGCATGAACTTCCGATTGTCCAGTCCCGACGTGTGCGCACCCACCTGCCGAAGCGTTACCTGCTCAATCCTCTTTCCCGACATGTCCGGCAGGTACTCGCGCAGCGGTCGGTCGAGATTGACAAGTCCCTTGTCCACGCACGCGGCGCACGCCATGGTTGTGGCCGCCACCTTGGTCACGCTGGCCAGGTCGAAGATTGAATCGCCGCGCATTGCCACGTGCTCCGGCTCGACGCGAGCATGGCCGAACGCCTTGTGCAGCAGCACCTGCTCGGGCGTTCCGACCAGGACGACCGCACCCTTGCAGTAGCCTTCCTGGATTCCCGCCTCGACCACGTCGGCGAGTTGCTCCAGGCCAGCGGCGCGGCCGTCATCGGCCAGTGCGGTGCGCAGCACCAGCGCAGGCAAGGCAATGCCGGCTGCGGCAGCCTTCCCTGCTGTCGAGAGAAACGTACGGCGCGTGACTTCGTATCTGTGCGGGGTCATAACAATTCTCCTTGAGTTCCTTCGCATACGAAACACATCCAAACGGGAAGAAGCCGCAATAGCCAACCCGCGCTCACGGTGTGGCCGACTGGGCTGGAGTCCCGCCTTCAGGTGGCATGTCCTTGCCGGCTGAAGCCGGGCCTCCAACGGGGCACGGCCTGCACCCGGGAACGGAAGAGCCGCTATTTCACAACACTCGCCGTCGCCGGGCGGGCAAACGACGTCCACGCGTCGGTCAGGGTCGCCTCGTCGCCGGGGCCGGGGTGAATCCAAAGGCGGTATTTCAGCACCAGCGGCTCCCCCTTGGGCAGTGCGACTCGCCGGTCGCCCGGCCAGCCGAATTGAACCGAGAGCCAGGATGGGTAGACATCGGGCACGTGCTCGATACCGCCCGGCTTGGGCCAGTTGGGATAGTCGGGGTTAGTGACGGCTTCCATGAGTGCCACGCCGGCCGGGCCCTTCCCGCCGGGGAACGTGCCAGCGAGATGGAACCATGCGCGGCGCGGGTCGGCGCCGGCCGGGTCGAAGTGCATGTCGATGCGTCGGCCCTCGAACTCGGGGAAGCTTCGCAGGTTGAAGCCGCCATAGGTTGCGCCCCGCTGCCCGGCCAGCTCCACTTCATCGACCAGGGCGACCAGTTCGATATCGACGTCGAGGAACCGTCGCCGGTCGGTCTGGCGGAATGCGCGGATGACAACGCGGTCCTTGACGATGGGCTCCGTATCGCTCCACTTCCAAACACACTCGGCGTCTACGAGCGAAAGGACGGGCCCGGAGAGAACCCGATGCATGGCCACCGGCCGCGCCCAGCCGCCGCCCGGCTGCGTGGGCAGCACGCGAACGGCCCAGATATCGCGCGGTTCGCCCTTGTAATGCACGCGGGGCCAGGCCCAGCTCAGCCCCCGGTGATGCACGTACGGGATCGAATAGTCGTCGCTTAAGGACTCGCCGTCCGGGCCGTGGAGTGGGTGAATATAGTGGCCGCGTCCGTAGAACAACGGCGGGTCGCGCTGCTTCTCGTACTTCTCGACGATCTCCGGCGGAGGAGGAACCGTGCCGTGGTTGTATCGCAGCACGGGCGATGCGCCGTCGGTGACGTCTACTGCTTTGCGGTCTTTGTCGTACACGGCCACAACTCGATTGGCCACCGGCGTTTCGGCGAGGGTCAGTTGGAATCGTCGCTCGCCCTCCTTGCCTGGCGGCATAAGCCACCAGAGCGTGCCTTGGGCCGCCTCGTCCGTCGCCGGAATGAACTGAGCCGGGATGGGCGACGAGGCGTCGGTTCCGTCGGTCGTCAGTTCCATAAGTTGCAGCCCGTCCGTTGCCGCGCCGCCTCCTGGCAGCGCGCTGCGATCCATCGCAAGCGATACTGGCGCCGAAACACGCCCAGCCGCGCCTGCGGCGTCCGTAACGACCACCACGGGCGATGCCGCGTTGGCCTGGGCAATCCATGCAATCAGCAGCGCAAAGCAGAACAGGGAAGGCTTTCTCATCATTCGTTTTCCATGGCGAGGGGGGCGGTTTGCTTGTCGGCAACGGAAGGCGAGCCGTGACACGCGACACGCGGCTTGGGCCGCAGCCGACGGACGTGGCAGGCTACGGTTCGGCCCGCAGCCGCACGGGGCCAAGCAGCGCGACGGACAGGTGACTGCCGACGGGGGGTTTCTCCACAACACGGAACCGCTTCGAACAGTTCTCATGACGGGATCCTCCTTTTCACCATAGTTAGTGTTACCACACGGCCGGGTCGCGGCGGTAGTCGATGCCCATTTCGTCCAGGCGTCGGCCGTGCGGTTCCAAGCGCAGCTTGAAGTCGTCCCAGTTCCGCGCGTCCTTGGCGGACCAGCCGACCTCGGCAAACGCGCACAGGCGGGGAAAGACCAGCCCATCGGTCCGGTGCTGTGGGAAGCCCCATAGGCATGGCTCCACGCCCAAGATGTGCTTGGCCGCTTCCGGGCTCAGGCCCGCAGGCGTCGGCTCGAATGCGTAGCACTTCTCCAGCGGCAGGCCAACGTAGTTCAGGTAGCAACTGCCGTTGGTCGACATGATAACATCGTTTCCCGCGGCGGTAACCGTCGCGCCGACGTCGCCGTATTTCTTGTGGTCGGGCGACAGCCACGACTGGACCGTCGCGCCTGGCGGCAGGCCGCCGTCCAGGATTTCCGTCCAGCCGATTACCTTCCGCCCCTTGCCATTGACGAAGGCGGCAATGCGTTTGACGAAGTAGCTTTGCAGCTCGTCAACGCTCTTGAGTCCCTCGGCCTTCATGCGCGCCTGGCACAGCGGGCACTTGGCCCAGTGGTCCTTGCGGACCTCGTCGGCGCCAATGTGAATCCAGGGAGAGGGGAACAGGTCCATCAGCTCGGTGAATACGTCTTCCAGGAATTCAAACGCCTTGTCGTTGCCCACGCAGAAAACACACGGATAGGACATATAGGTCCTGGGGTTCTCGGTCTTCTTCGGCCAAGTGGGGCACGCCAACTCGGGATAGCAGGCCATCGCGCCGGTCGCGTGACCGGGCACCTCGATCTCGGGAACGATCACAATATGCCGCTCGGCCGCATAGGCGATAATCTCCCGCATCTCATCCTGCGTGTAGAAGCCGTGGGTGCATTTGCCATAGGTCTTGCGCCATCGCTCGGTAATGGGCCGGCGATTGCTCAGATCGGTGAGCTTCGGGTACTTCTTGATCTCGATGGCCCAGCCGGCGTCAGCCAGGTGCAAGTGCAGCCGGTTGAGCTTGTAACATGCCATCGCGTCGAGGTAGCGCTTCAGAAAGTCCTTGGCGAGGAAGTTGAAGCCCGGGTTGAGCATAATGCCGCGCCAGGAGTAGCGGGGCTTGTCCTCGATGTGTAGGCATGGCAGGGTCCAGTCGACGCCGACCGTGGGAAACTCGCTTTCGACGGCCGCCGGCAGGATCTGACGTAGCGTTTGAACGGCGTAAAACGCCCCAGCGTCGGTCGCCGCCTCAATGACGATGCGATCCGCCAGGATGGTCAGCTCGTAGCCCTCCTCGCCCAAACGGTCCTTGTCCGAGGCGGTTTGCAGCACGATACAGTTGGCCACGTCGCCGTCCGGCGCGGCGTCGCGGACGGCAAATGCAAAATCAGTCGGCCGGCGCAACAGCCATGCGAGGTACTCGCCTGCCGGACGCAGCTTGGCCGAGACACAAATCGACGTTTCACCGCCGAGAGTGAACGTTCCCTCGCGCATTTCCATCTTCTGGGGCATTGGGACGAGCTTGGGCCGTCGCGCCCGTGCCTCGGCGAGGCAGCAAGTGGGTGCGACGAGCAAAGCCACGAGCCCGAGGAACAACGAACCTGACGCTATTTGAACGGCTCGCATGGTGAAACCCTCCTTCTTTGTGTGTAAATGTTCACGGGCTTCGGAATACCCCGAAACTGTTACTCCGGAACGACAATCCCCGGCCTTCGGCGTTGGCGCACTGGGTTCACGTTTTACTGAAGACTGATATCAATCTGATTGTCTCGCTTTGGTTCCACGCGCACGGTAATACCGGAGGTGTGGTGCCGGTTGTACTTTGCGGGGATGAGCGACTTCACCTCAGGCACGCCGGTATAATCGACGCCGCCCTCAACGGTCGGGTCGGGCCGACCGCCCGGCCGCGGCGGCATGGCCACCACGGCCACGGCATGTTCCCCGGCCACGGTTTCGAGTTGATACCGTCCTTGCGCGTCGATGACGGCCGGCTTGCTCGGCGGCCCGTCCTTCGCCACGAACATGACCATGCCCAGCGGAAGCGGTTTGCCCTGGTAGGTCACCGTGCCGTTTACTTGGTACGTTGCCGGTCCCGACGGCTTGCAGCCGCAAACGAGGCACAACAACACGCTGCACATCAAGGCGAGTTTATTCATCGAAATATTTCCATGGTGATGGGCATGGCCTGTAGGGAGGTCACGGCGACCACCGGTTGGTCTCGCCGCCGGCTATCGTGGCAAGATCCCCATGAGGTTTACCGTTCCATTGTTCACGGCCCCAATCGCAGCCGGACCGGGCCGAGCAGCGCGATGGACAGGTGACTGCCGACGGGGGTTTTCTCCACAACGCGGAACCGCAGCGCGAGCGACTCACCTGCCTTGGCGTGCTCGGTCACGTCCACCGTGACCCACTCGCGCCCCTTGCGGTCCTGGGCGATATCTTCTTCCCAAAGCAACTCGTTCTCGGCCCAAAGTTGCAAGAAGCGGTAGCCGCGCCAGCGGTTGTCTTCGCGCGTGTCCTGGACGAACGCATCGAGCATCAGCCGGCCCTGGAACTCCGGTGCCTTGACCTCGGTACGCACCTCAACGAAATCATCCACCTTCGAGGCGACGCCGGACGGATAGCCCAGCGCCACCAGCGGCTGGCCGGCAGCCTGATAGGGCCCGGCGCAGAACGCGCCGCGCCATCGCGGCGACGTTTTTAGCCAGTCCCCCGGCTTGACCTCGACCAATGCCTGGCCGGCGGGCGGGTTGGGAAGGGCGACCAGCAGGGCGTCCAGATCGGCCTGCGAGGCCGTTTCCTTGTACGGGAACAGCGCCGCGGGCGGCTGGCTCATCAGCTTCTTCAGGCGCGCCGGCATTTCCGCGCGGCGACGCGCGGCAACCTGCTTCCAGTAGTCGAGTCCCGACACCTGTCGGCTCAGTCGCTCGACGTACAGGTCCACGGCCTTCAGATCCTTTAGTTCCTCACCGATGCGATCAAGCTGCGCGAGCACGGTCGGCCGGAGTTCGGCCAGAATCTGTTCCGCGGCGGCTTCGTCACTGGCTTCCAACAGCGTGAGCATCCGCTCCTCCAGGCCTGCCAGCGCGTCGTCGGGGTAGTCGAGCATGGCCATGCGCCGGCCGTAGTCGAGCGTGGCGGCCATCGGTTCGAGGTAGACCGACTCCAGGCGTTGCGGGTCGATGGCCGTTTCGGCCGGGGCTTTTTCCGCCAGCGTGGCCTGTAGTGCATCAAGTTCCGCAATGAGCGACAGGGCCTTCTCGCGATCTTCAACCTTCTTCAGCCGCGGCGGCCAGCCCGGACTCTGATGGTATCGCCACGCAGGCAAGTGGAACAGCGCCTTCAGGTCGGCCAGCGTGTCGTCGAACCGGCGGGCCGTATCCACGAGCGACGGGCCGTACACATACCGATATACGGCCGTGCGAACGTCGTCCCAATTGTGCCCAGCCGGATCCCAGGCCCAGAGGCCCAGGGCGGTCATCTGGTACTCTTCCGGGTAGCCGCCGCAAATGCCCCAGAGCAACACCGTGTCGGTGTTCTGCTCCGCGTCGCGAAGCTGCTCGTAGTCGGGCCGATGCCAACCGCTCGAAAGCGGCTGAAGGTTCAGGTATCCGGGCCGCCCGTCGCGGCGCAGCGGGACCACTACGTCCCCGTTGTGCAGGAAGCCGCCGTCGATGTTCACCAGGTTGTGCCACCAGCCGGGAAGACTCTTCAGGCCAACGCGGCGGGCGGTCTCGGCGTCCTCCTTGCACGGCGCGCGGGTGAACAGCCACAAGGCATCGGCCATTCCGGGAATGGCGGCCACCGTGTGGTTGAACGGTTTGTCGATATGCTGATATTCCACCGGCGGCGGCGTCATGGCAATCGCGTGGCCGGTCATCTCGTGCTTCCGACCCAGTTCGAGCACGCGACGGACGATTTCCGGCCCATCGCCGCCCGGTCCCGTATCGTCGAAGGAAATCCACAACCCGTCGACGCCCAACGCAATTAGTTCTTCAAAAGTCTTGATGACCGAGTCGAACTTCTCCAGCTCCACGGCGCACGAGACCGTGCCGTAAACAAAGAACCCGCGGCGGTGCGAGTTGGCGATGTGCCGGCTCATGGTGGCCGCGTCCAACGGCACGCCGGCCGGGCAGCCCATCGACGCCTTGCGAGCCTCGAAAACGAGGTTCTCCTTAGCGTTGGGGTTGTCGCGGACATCCGTGAAGTTCAGTCGGGCGCGGACATAGGCGTCCATCGCGCCGGGCACGAGATGCTGGCGAAGCACGGAATGCGGCCGGCCCCGCCAGGGGATGCTCGGCCAGTCGCGAAGCGAGACCACGCGGAACACCACCTGCTCGCCCTCGCGCGACACCAGGTCGAAGAAGACGTCTTGCCCGTACACCACGCCGCGCGCGTTGCTGCCGCCGATGACGACCACCTGCCGACCGGCGTCTTCAACGACTTCAATCAAAAAGCCGTCGTGCCCGGGCGAGGTGGGGCTCAGATCGAGCTTCTGCTGTTGGCAGATCGCTTCCAGAAGCTCGTTGGTCGAGCGCTCGCCGAGCAGGATGACCTGGCGGACCGTGTCCTTCAGGTCGCTCTCGGCGAGGATGGGCAGGCGGAGTTTGAAACGCCGCTCAATGAGGCCCTGCAAGCGCTGGGCCGCATAGCGTTCCGTCTCCGAGGCATTTCGCCCCACGACGATGGCCGCCGCGTCGGGCTTGAGAAAGGCCGCCGCGCGGCCCAGGTCGCGATAGACCTTCGGCACGGGCACGATCGGGCACGCGGCGCTTGTACTTGCATTGGCCCGAGCGGCTACGATCGCAAGACTTATTCCAATTGTCAAGCAGGCGAACGTTCGCATGATTCTCATCGGTCAACTCCTTCTGTTGTTTATAAATACTCCTCGGGGAACTTCCACGGGTCGCGATACTCGGGCAGCGAGACGCGCACAGCCTCGTCGTCGTCGAGGATCTGCTGCGTGGCAGGATTGAAACTCAAGGGGCGGCCGATCTTCATCGACAGGTTGGCCAGCGTATTGGCCGTGTTCAGTTTGTGGGCGTATTGAGCGTTGCAGCTCGTCTCGTTGCGAGTACGAATGCAATCGAGCCATTCGCGCCGGTGACCCACCGACTTCGGAATGGTGTCTTCCGGCGGCTCGGTCTTGCCCAACGCCGGCGTTTGCGGTACGACCTTGTAGGTACCGTAATTCCCGAAAATGGTCCCATCCACGCCTTGCAGGTAATAGCCCAGCCGCCGCTGGATACCCTCGGGCACGCCCCCCTCGCGGTATTGGTCAACGTCTTGCAGGTTGAAGCCAAAACTGCTCACTTGCGACATCGACCACGTGAGCGTTACGTCGGGGAAGTCGAACGTGACCTCGTGCGTGTCGGGAGCATCGGTATTGTCGTTGACGCATCGCTTCGAACTAAAGCTGTTCACGCGCGTTGGGAACTGAAGGTCCAGCGCCCAAAACGGCAGGTCGAGAATGTGCTCGGCCATGCCGGCCGTGCGCCCGCCGCCGTAGTCGAGCCACAGCGTATGGGCGTAGCCGCTCTTGACAATGTTGATGTTGAACTGCCGAATGGGCGCGGGGCCGGCCCACGAGTTCCAGTCGAGCCCCTCGGGCGGGTCGCTATCGGGCGGGAATCCCTCGCCGTCCGGCGCGACGTTCTGCGCCAGGAAGCAGCGGACGACGGAAATCTTGCCAAGCTTACCAGAACGGACCCATTGCGTCACATTCCGGTATGCTTCCGAAGCGTGCATGAGCGTCCCGTGCTGGTACACCCGCTTGTGCTTCAGCACGGCGTTCCTGATCACCCGGCTCTCCGCGAAGTGCAGCGCCATGGGTTTTTCTAGGTAGAGGTCCTTGCCCGCTTCGCAGGCGTCGACGGCCATGCGGCAGTGCCAGTGGTGCGGCGTGGCGATAATCACCGCGTCGACGTCCTTATTGGCCAGCAACTCGCGGTACTCGTGATAGGTCTTCGGTTTGTTGTCGTACTTCTGGGCGGTGCGGTCCAGGTGGTCCTTCCACACGTCGGCAAGCGCGACGACCTCGACGTCGTCGAACTTGGCGCAGGCCGCCAGATCGGCGTTGCCCATGCCACCCGTGCCAATCAGACCGAGGCATATCTTGTCGTTCGGACCGGGCTGGCCCGGCGCGGCGAACACATTGCGTGGGAGGATGGTCGGTACGGCAACCCCAACTGCCGCGACCGTGCTTGTGGTTGCGATGAACTTGCGTCGCGATACTTCATGCTTGTCCGACATGACAATGCTCCTGGTTGATCATGGTGGGTATTGGAAGGATGGTTCGGGATACAATCTCCTCGCTAAAGTAGCAGGTACGCTCCGTCGTGCCGTCCGCCTGAGCAGGTACGCCGTTGTCTTTACAGTCGTCCGTCCCGCTCGCCTTACTCGAAAACGGTGACCGTTCACGGGGCGGCGCAGGCAGTTTTCGCCGCTGTATGCGAAGGAGACAGTCCCATTTTCGCGGCGGAAACGGTGGATCATTGGGTTAATCGCCCTTTGTGCCGCGAAAATTGGGACTGTCCCCCTGTGAACGGTTACTCGAAAACGTTTGCCTCGGCCGGCCGTGCGTACGCTTCCCACACGTCGGCCAGCGCCGCCTCGTCGCTTAAGCCCGGGTGAATCCAGAGCCGGTACTTCAGCAGCAGCGGCTCTCCCTTGCGAAGCGCCACGGTGCGGCTGCCGGGCCAGGCCGGTTGCACCGAGCGCCAGCGGGGATAGGCGCCGGGTACGAGGTCGGAGCCGTGCGCGTTGGGCTGATTCGGATAATCGGGATTGGCCACGTGCTCCAGCATGGCCACGCCGGCCGGCCCTT
>CAZASB010000172.1:5329-10138 GCA_964487655.1 uncultured Planctomycetaceae bacterium | reverse complement strand
GACAGTTGACAGTTGACAGTTGACAGTTGACAGTTGACAGTTGACAGTTGACAGTAACGCGCGAGCGCGGTTAGTCATCGGCGACAGCACGTCAATGTGAACTGACTACTGCCGTTGGCGGATTGAGCGAATAAGACCATTGAGCATCTTTTGTATTTCAATGCATTCAGCGATGTGCCGATTTGCTGTCTCTCGTGGCATACGACCGGTGTCACGGAGTTTGTAAAGCCAGTTCTCTGATTCATTGGCTTCGCCCAGAGCGATATCGAGAGAACTGAGAAATTTCGCCTTACTTCGATTGAAACCTTCGGCGATATTTGCGCCAGTCGATCCCAGGCTGCGTACGATTTGATGGGCAAGGATATCGCCGACCCGACTCCGCTGTATACTTTCCAGATCGTGAGCCACTGCCAGAAAGAGGGC
Organism: uncultured Planctomycetaceae bacterium; assembly: GCA_964487655.1. Lineage (GTDB taxonomy): Bacteria > Planctomycetota > Planctomycetia > Pirellulales > Thermoguttaceae > PWXP01. The sequence continues at coordinate 9,715 of CAZASB010000172.1, read as the reverse complement.
ATGCGCCCGTCTCCATACTAGCAGGTCGGTGAACCGATCTATCTTGTTTGACACCGTGTTGCTCATATTACTTGGTAGCAGCCACTGATCTTCTCGTCTGACCGGTTATCCGCGACAGCGAGTCACTGACAACTGTCAACTGACAACTGACACCTGCTGCAAGGAGCGCCATGATGGGGAAGCGATAGCGGAGCATGAAGACGAAGGGGACGTGGATGGCGAAGTACAGGCCGATGGCAAGGTATAGGGGCCAAGTGCGGCGGATCGTTCGCAGGCCGGCCAGGGCAAGCGCGATCAGCACGAGGTATTCCGTGAACCAAACGTAGCGGGCAACTCGCTTCACGAGTGATTCGGGCTCAACGCTTGTCAGGTAGGGCGGCTCCCAGAAGATGACGGCCTTCTTAGCGAACATGGCTAGCGTACTGCCGGGGTTCTCCCACATGTAGGCAAACGCGCGCCGGGCCGCCTCGCGGTCGGCCGCCGCCTCGCCCCCTTCCGCCTTGATGCGGCCCCAATCAGCCGCCATGGGCGTATCGCCAATGCTCATGTACCAGCCGGTGGCTTCCGGGTTGTGGCATAGGTAGAGGTTGAAGCCGGCGTTGGTAAACAGGACCGGAGTGCCCAGCACGGTGTAGTTTCGGTAGACCCATGGACCGATAAGGACCAGGGCCGCCAGCAGAAAGGCGCCGGCCGCCGCCATGCGCTGTCGCCAGTCGACGCCATGGACCAGCACCACAATCACCACGGCGCCGGCCACCGCGCAACCGGTTGCGCCGGTAAACGCCAACATGCCCGCCAGCAGTCCCGCCAGGGCCGCCAGGGCGATTCGTCGCCGCGAGGCCGGCCACGCCAGGGCAATCCATACGAGGCCCAGCATGAGCGGAACCATGAGATTTTCTTTGTTGATGACGTTTGCCATCGCCATACTCGGTACGTACACCGCCCAAGCCAAAGCGGCGAGAATGCCGGCCCGCTCGCCCGATGCACACCGCGCGACGCGATACACCAGGAATATGGAAACCGCGGCCAGAACGAGGTTCACCGCAAGGACGGTGCCCAGTTTCGGGCCAGTCAGCAGGAAGACGGCGGCCAGCAGCATCGGATAGCCAGGACTGTAGTACGCCCGGTTGCCGAATTTGTCGATCAGACCGTTCCCCTCGGCTAAGTTCGTCGCCATGGCCAAGTACTCACCGCTATCGCTCTCCGTGCTCATCGGCTCGATCAGCCCCGGCGCAAGCCGCAGCCCGACGGCCAGGACGATGACAGCCAAAACGCAGTTGACAGTTGTCAGTTGACAGTTGACAGTGACGCGCTGGCGCGGATCAGAGGGCGCGCATTTGCTATTCGTGATTTCGGATTTCGTCATTTCTCGGGAAGTTAGTCGGCCAACCGCGTGAGCGCGTTACTGACAACTGTCAACTAATGCCTGTCAACTAGATGGCCGCTATCGTAATGACAATCATGGCGATGATGACGAGCCAGGTGACGCGGTCCTTTAGGCACCAGGCGATGGGATCCTCCAGCATCTCGCCGCGACCGGTCTGCAGCCATAATCGCGAAATCCAATACAGGATGGCCGGGCAGAGAAGGCCGAGCACGAGCGGGTGTGAATACCGTATGCGCACCGCGGGCGTGTTGATGAACAGGGCCAGCACGACCACGGCCATGTAACCGGAGGCAATGCCCATGGTGCCGAGCATGGGATAGTCGTTCACGTGGTAGTCGCGACCGGTGGTATCGACCTCGCCGCGTCGGGCCAAATCGGCCAGTTCGGCGTCGCGTTTGATGAGTGCCAGACTGTAGAATATGAATGCTGAAAACGCCAACAGCCAAGCCGACATGGGAACCCCGATGGCCGCCGCGCCTGCAATGATCCGTATGTTGTACAACGCCGCCAGCACCAACACGTCGATCAGCGCCAGTGTCTTCAGCCAAACCGAGTACAGCGTTGTGAGCGTCAGGTAGGCCAGCAGCGTGAGCAGGAAGGGCGCTGATACCAGTGCCGCCAATGTTAGGCCGATCACCAGCAGGATTGCCATCGCCACAAAGCCGTGCGACACGGGCAACTCGCCGGCGGCGAACGGACGACGGCGCTTGTGCGGATGCCATCGATCCGATTCGAGGTCCCGAATATCGTTGAGTATATAGGTGGCCGACGCCACGCACCCGAACGCCAGAAACGCCAGAGCCACCCTGCTAAACGCCGGTACGTTGAAGGCGTGTGACGTCAACATTGGCACCAGCAGCAGCAGATTCTTCGACCACTGCATCGGTCGAATCGCTCGTAGCCAGGCGGTCATTTGGGAGGTGTCAGGTGTCAGGTGTCAGTGATGCGCGAACGCGAACGGCCAACTGCGTGAGCGCGTCTCTATCTTCCAGCTTCTAGCTTCCAGCTTCCAGCTTCCAACTGTCAACTAGCTTCCCCAACCCACTGAGGCATTGGGACCAGTGGTGATGGGTTTCGACATACTGGCGAGCAGCGGCGCCAAGCTGTGTGCGAGCGGAGGCGTTGTTTAGGAGGCGAGGAAGCTGGATGCGCCAATCGGCGACGGTTGCGGGGCACACGACGTCGCGGCTCCGATCGAGGGCAAGCCCTTCGAGCGATTCCGGCGTGGCAATGACCGGGCGGCCCATGGCCATGGCCTCAAGCACCTTGTTCTGAATACCGCGTGCAATCCGCAACGGTGCAATTGCAACGGCACTGGCTAGGTAGGGACGCACGTCGGGCACCGGGCCAACCAGTTCCACGCCTGGCATACCGGCCAGCCGCTCCGCCGTCTTGCCTGGGTTGCTGCCGACAATCCGGAACGATGCGTCCGGTGTTTGCTCGTACACCGAGGGCCATATCTCGCGGCAGAACCAGGCCAGGCCGTCGAGATTCGCCCGGTAATCGAGCGCGCCGACAAACACGCACGGTGGCGTACCATCGGGCTCGACACATGAGACCGGCTGGAAATACTCCAAGTTGACCCCGTTCGGAACGGCAAATATATTCTCGGCTGGTTGGAAGCTTCGATACAACGCGACTTCGGCCTCACTCACCAGCGTAATCGCTCGGGCGCGACGGGCGAGCGACGCTTCCAGTCGCCTGAGCCGCCGGCCTTCCAATTGGAAAAGCAGTCGCGCCGCGCCGCGCGTTTGCCGGGCATAGTCGAACCATTTCTCGCTATCGACGTCCACCAGATCGATCACCACCGGCACGTTGGCTAGGCCTGGTACGTCGAGGTACTGCGCCATGCTGGAACAGAAGACCATAATCAGGTCGAAATGAACTTCAGTCGCCCATTGTTCGAGAATCTCACGAAGACGCTTGCAGCGGAATAGGCCTTCGGTAGCCGTTCTACCCGCGGCCAACGACCGGGCTGCATGTAGCCATCGCAAACGCCCTAACCGGCCCACTGTCACGCGATGACACATCTTTCCAATCGCTTCCGCCGCTGCCGGCTCTGGCACGCCTTCAGCCAGATACCCCAGCGACACCTCGCCCCGCCCCGCCAGATACTTGAGCAAGTGGAACGATCGAATCCGATCACCCCGGTTCGGCGGATATGGCACGCGATGCGCGAGGAAGAGGCAGTTCAAAGCTAGGTGTCAGGTGTCAGGGGTCAGGGGTCAGTGACGCGCTGGCGCGGTCGGTTAATCGCGTGAGCGCGCCCCGATTTTCCAGCTTCTAGCTTGCCCTTCTGTCAACCGTCAACGAGCGGGCGTCAGTCCCAGTTGGCGAGGAACTCGATGTGGTTGTGCATGTCTTCGGCCGTTCTGGCGGCAAGAAGCTTTAGCAGGAGACGCACGCGGTGGCCAACCGTGTATCGCTGCTGGGGCGCCATGATCATGCCGGAGTGCGACTTGCCTTCTGCTAACAGTTCGCCGTGGATCCGGCAGAAGTCCGATGCATTGAAGCTGAACAGGACTCGCGATTGTGTGTGAGCGAATGCGACATGTTTGGAGTCGGTGCAGGCCGTTGTGCCAGCCTCCATGGCCGTCATCACATCGACGCCGCGCGCCCGCAAACCGGCGACCAGGGCTCGATCCATGGAATCGACGTCGAAGTAGAGCCGAATCGTGCTCATCGGTCGCTACGGTGGACCGTTGCCAAGCGGTCGTATTCGGCCTCTTCGCGCGCGAGATCGGCGTCAATCGCCTCCCGATTGACATGGTAATAAGCCAAGGCGGCATAGACCTGTGCCAAGCTAAGGTTACCGTACTGATCGACAATCTCCTCGGGGTTACGCCCGAGCTTGTACCAGCCGGCAATCCGGCGTACCGATACGCCGGCACCGGCCACGTGCGGACGACCCCCGCAGATTTCGGGGCTTTGCGTGATAAGCGTTCCGATGTCGGTTAGTGTAGCCATGAAGGTGTCAGGTGTCAGGTGTCAGGTGTCAG
>CAZASB010000172.1:0-5229 GCA_964487655.1 uncultured Planctomycetaceae bacterium | reverse complement strand
AGGTGTCAGGTGTCAGGTGTCAGGTGTCAGTGACGCGCGAGCGCGGCTGGTCATCCGCGACAGCGCGTTACTAGCAACTAGCTGCTCGCGGCGCGCACTCCGTGCTTGTGGGTTGTCGTCCCAATAGGGGGAAAGGTGCTTGTGAGCATGGATTTACTGGATACGCAGTATGTGGAAGTCTACAACATTTCGCGTTGTCACACGGGGGAAACCACCCCCAATATGGCGGACGCGAAAGGCATTTCGAGACTCTGTAACCATTATACCGCAACAACCGCAATACCCGGCGATTCTGCAAAACGGTTGAAGTTCACACGCCTGCGTGACGGGCTTCCTCGGCGGCCACGACGTCGCCCAGCGGCCCAAACCGGAACCGTGAAAGGAGACTGTCCAGCTTGCCTTCCGTGCGGCCAAGATTCACGTAATGGCGAAAACGCGAAAGAGGCGAGGCCACGGCCACGCGCGGCTGGCTCGCGTCGATTTCCCAAGGGTGTACATACACAAGAAACGGCGATCGCTCGCGCCGGTTGATCCGCTTCAGCCCGCGGCAGGTTACCCAAAGTGGGTATAGGCGAAGGTATCCGCCGCCGCCAATCGGCATGGTCATCCTGGCAAACTTGACCACCGATGGCGGAAACTCCCACAGCGATCCAGAGCGAGTCTCGACCCGATGGATTCGCGGGTTGGCACCTGGAATACCGTAACGGTCGTGATGGATGGGGAACACGCTGGAATCGATCTGGAACCCTTCTTCGACAAGGACATCGAACGCCCACAGTGATTGCCCGGTAATCGAGAAGCTTGGTGCCCGGTACGCCTTGATTGGAACGCCGACCGCGTCCTCCAGCGAGGCGCGGGCCCGACGCAGGTCGTCGCGGAACTCGTCGGCCGATTGCCGATAGATAAGCCGATGCCAGTAGCCGTGCGAGCCGATTTCGTGCCCGGCAGCGTGGATTTCTCGAACCAGTGCCGGTTCTCTTTCGGCAACCCAACCCAGCACGAAGAAAGTTGCCAGCACCTCGTGCCGCGCAAATAACTCCAGAAGCCGTTGCGTATTGCCAACTACGCGGCTTGCGTATTGATCCCAACAGTCGCGTCGAACCGATTGCTCAAAGGCCGAAACGTGGTAGTAGTCCTCCACGTCGACGGTAAGAGCGTTCAGTGGGGAGTTGGGAGCCGGAAGCTGGGAGATGGGAAATGGGGACGCGCTCACGCAGCTAGTCATCCGCGACAGCGCGTTCCAATCTCCGATCTCCGATCTCCCATCTTCCAGCTCCGATCTCCCAGCTTCCATCTTCAAGCTTCCCCTTCTGTTACCTAGCGGGGCTTGGAACTACCGTTGGCGGTGGTGGTGGGGTGTGGTTTGCCGTTGGCGCCGTGGAGCGACCGGGCGACTTTGTTCTGGAGGGCAACGGCGGTCATGTTCGAATGGCCGTTGTGACCGTTGCATTTGTAGATGTGGCAACGGGAGCACTCCGGTGCCGGGTACTCGGTACTGATGCCACAAAGTCGCAAGGCTAAACGCACGGGCAGCTTCGGCAAGCGGAGAACGGTGCATAGCAGCAGTCGCAGGTCGTCCACGAAGGTTGCCGTGCGAACATACTCCAGGTCGAGCGTCAGTTTATGGCAGGCTGAGCACAGATCGGTATCGGGTGGAAGGCACAACTGTGCCAGGCCGGTAACTCCCGGTTGGATGGAAACGCGGTTGCGGTAGCCAGGCAAGGCCTCTTCGAGCACACACACGAACTCCGGACGTTCCGGACGCGGCCCCACCAACGACATTTCCCCCCGCAGTACGTTGAACAACTGGGGCAGTTCATCGAGGTGCAGCTTCCGGATCAACTTGCCGAGGGGCGTGGACCTCGGATCGTTCGGCGTAGACCACGTCGCGCCGAGTTCTTCTTCAGCGTTATGACGCATCGTGCGGATTTTGAGCATGGTGAATACCCGGCCGTCCTTGCCCACGCGTGCCTGCCGAAAGATGGCCGGGCCCCGCGAAGTCAGTCGAACCAGTGCCATGAGCAGCCCAATAGCCAGAAGCCCCGGGAGCAGCAGCAGTGCGGCTAGGCAACGGTCAATCGCCGCCTTTCGTCCGAAGTAGGGCGAAGGAACGACGTCGAACGTCGTTGCAACCGTCTGCTCCGGCTCGGCGATTCGAAGCAAGCGATTCGGAGCGATTCGCTGCGCGTGGTTGGTAACTGGCATGCCTGAAGCCTCTCCCTCAAACGCAGAGTAACTCAAGTTGGTATGAATCATGGGGTGGCGAAACCTCGTTGAGGCAAAAGATCGAAATGACTCGTTGCGAGGCTGTCAGGATAGCCACTGCAGCTTTCATTCTAGTTGGAGACGCCAACGATTACAAGTTTCTGGCGCAGAGGTGGCAGGAAAACTGCAAAGTCGCGGAATGGGAGGGCAAAACTCCTGCTAAGCCGCAAAATCAAAACACATGCTTACCGGAACCCAGCTCGGCGAGAGCTTTCCCGCTGGAATCACCTGACTTTGTAATCCTACTGCCCACAGCGTGGGGCAAGAATCCAGAACCGCTTACCAAGACGCAAAAAACCGCCTCTGCAGAGGGGGCTCGTGGACAGGCTGACACGAATCTCGCCCTGGACCGGCGTCGAATTTAGGCGAGTGGCAGAAGGAGATTTACCCGTAATGGGCTTTAACCCGTCATCTTCCAATTTGAGCGGAGGCGGCCATCTCCTAGACCGACCGAAGTCGATCCGGCGCACGGGTAGTTTCTCTGCCGTTCGCTTTAGCGCAACTCCTCCCGGCTGTACTCGTCGAAGCTGACAAGCTTGAAGATACTCATGAACTCGCGAGTTTGCGCTACGCGGTCGAGGTCGGGCTGACCAACACTCCGCACCAACTCGTGCGTGCTCTTCAGCGTGATTCGAGTTGGTGGGAAACTGCGTTTCGGGCGGAGAGTAAGGTGGATGACGGCCGGAATGGCGCCGCGCTGGGCAAGCGCTGCATTCAATTGCATTCGGGCGAATGGCGGCGATTGTCGCGGGTTTAGCATTGTGTTCACCTGGCAGTACAGGTCGGCGAATGCACGGTATTTCTCCACAATGGTGGGATCGTCGGGGTTCGCCACTTCCACCCGATAGGTAATCCACGGGCTGTCGAGTTTCAGATCGCTGGACGCCAAGTCGAATTGCTCGTCGAATGCGGGGTCGACAAGAAACCGAAGGAAGGGGTTGTCGTGCGCGACGGCGCGCTCGCGCAGTCCTTGGGTCAATCCGGTCACCTGCTCAACGGAAAGTTCGGCTCGAATGCGGCGGGCCATATTCAGCAGGGTGAATCGGCCCAATTCGGCCTCCAGGACAATCGCCTCCTGCGGCTTCTCCATGAAGTCGTACACAATGTCGTTCAGAAAAATGGTTGTTGTGCGGACCATGGGCTCCTTGTCTTTTCCGGAAAAGACGGAGTTGTCCACCCGAAAGCCATCACTGTCCGGCATGACGGCCGCAGCCTCGGAAATCGGCATGGCGAAGACACACGCTGGAAGCAGGTATAATAGGAGTCGGCTCGGCATGGTAGTGCAGTTCCTTTAGGTGGGTCGGTTGTCCGGATTAAGCGGAATTCTCGTGCGAAGGATACACGAAATCGCCTCTTCCTGTAAACTGCAATTGACCGAGTTGACACATGCCGGGCGATTCTGCTATGCTAAGGGAAACGTGGTCACCAGCCAGCAGTTCGCAATCCAAATGCTCGCAGGAACAATTCGTTTGGGGGATTAGCTCAGTTGGGAGAGCGCTTGAATGGCATTCAAGAGGTCAGGGGTTCGAGCCCCCTATCCTCCATTTCGGGGGTATGGCACAATACGCCGCTATGCCCCGCAATTTGCCGAAGTCCTTGCCAGGCTTCGGGTTGTGTCGCATCGTTCTGATTGCGGCAAATAGCGGCCTGCGCATTCTGCTGCGCATTCTGCTGCGCTTTTTCGGGCCCTTCAGGAATGGCAATTATTTCCTGGGATTTATTCCCGGCTGCCCGGTCAAAGTCGGCATCGGTAATCTGAAGGTAGTGCTTCATGGCAATCGCCGGGGTGTTGCCCAGCCAGCCCGTAACAACGTGAATGGGATGTTCGGCTGCCAGTTCGGTTTCCCGCGAAGCCCTCAGATTGTGGAACAGCCGGGGCCAAGGCTTCACGCCTGCCCGTTCTAGGATTCTCAGGTACTGGGTCCGTAGGTTCGCGTTGCGCCATCCGCTGGGGCCTTGGGCTGCCCTTCGGTACACGTCGGCATCCGGGCCGCACACAACGTATACCTCGCCCTCTTCGGCCCGATCCCATGCCGCTTGAAGCTCGTCGCGCAACTCGGGGAAAAGCGGGATAACCCGCTGGCCTTTGCCGTGCCGTTTGCCCTTGGGGCTGTCGATGGTAACACGGCCGGCTGCCCAGTCGATGCCGGCCAGCCGCAACGAAAGAACCTCGCTGGGGCACCGTAAGCCGCCGAATCGGCAAAGAACCGTAATCAGTCGCCACGTCGGATTGCACACCGCCAGGATTCGGTCAACGGTTGCCCGTTCAATGAACCGCTGCCGCTCCGTTGTCGAGGGCGCCGTTTCTTTCACGTCGGCAAACGGATTACTGGCAATCAGCTTCCGCCGCCGGGCCATATCGAAGAACTGCCGCACAAACTGAAGTCGCTTCGATACGGTTGTGGGGGCCAGCTTTTCGGTTGCGGTCAAGTACACCTTGAAGTCGGCCGCATCGCCTTCGGTTACGCTGTTGAGGTCTCGGCCCTTGCCGAAGAACTCGCGTAGGTTGCGCATCGCATGGCCCCATGAAACATGCGTTGCCCCTGCTACGTCGGGCCGCTTGGCCAGAAAGTCGGCCAGAAAGCCCCCTAGCGTTGCTTGCCGTGCTTGCTCGGGTTTCTGCCGTGGTTCAATCAGCCCAGCCCGTGCAAGCCGGGCGTGTAGCGTATCGTCAATGTCGCCCAGCCAGTCGGCCGTGCCTTGGTGAACCGGCTGCCCGCTGGCCTTGCCCGCCGCCAAATGCTCTACGTGCAACCGGATGCCTTCCGCCGCCCGCTGCGATACCTTGCCCAGCCGGATGTACCGCCGCCGCCCGTCGCCGTCAATGAACTGGATCATACGCCGGCCGCCGGCCTGCTTGCATACGCTCGCCATATCGTCACCTGCCTTTCGGTTTCGTGGTTCGGTTCGGTTTCTTCGCCAGGGCCGGCTTTACCGGCCGAAGCTCCAAGCCCAGCGCCGCCG
>CAZASB010000171.1:5170-10176 GCA_964487655.1 uncultured Planctomycetaceae bacterium | reverse complement strand
CCCACCAAAGAAGCGGCTTGTTTGACCCACCCTACCTATCATGAATAATCCGGGCAAAGGGGTGATTGCTTGCGCTTCGTAGTAGCTGTCAATAGCGCTGTCATTCATCGGGCCTCACGCGTTTCTTCTACGCCACCCCGGCGGGCCGGGGTCTTGGCTCTTGGTGTTTACCATACGGTGCTTACGGCGCTTGCTCGGATTTTCCGGTCGCGGCTGGCCGGCGGAAGGCCCGAATCGCGTTCATCAATGCACCATGGGAAGCTCCGTGGGATAGTTGCTAGTTGTGCGTTGTCAGTTCGCGGGATCGGAGGCGGAGTCCGCTCCGCTGGGGTCTTCCCACACCACAGTGTTGTCACGCCAGACGACGATCTTGCGACCCGAGCGGGCATGGGCTTGCACGGCGTCGCGCGCCGCTTGCTTCAGCGCGGCGCCGACGGCAGCTTGATCGTCGAGCCGCCGTCGAATCTCCACGTGCTGTTCCTGGTCCTTGTCGATCATAAATAGGTCTCCACAAGTTGTCGCCAGATTCCCTCTTGTTCGACGTGCAGCGTGTTGCCTTCTGACTGCCAGGCAATCAGCTCGTAGCCCGCGCGGCTGGAGTTGTCGTACATCCGCCAGGCATCGACAAGGGGGCGGTAGAGCGAGAAGAAGTTCCGCAGCCCTGCGAAGTAACGGCGGTGGATAACGTCCCGGGGAATGTCGTGTCCACCGATTTCCACCCGACTCGCCACGCGAGCGACGGCCATCTCCGGGGCCGGCAGCCACAAGAACAGCAGATGCACCCGGTATCCCAACTGCTGCAACTGCCCGAGCCACGGGACGAAAGTTCGCGAAGCCAGCGTGGTCTCGAACGCGAAATCCGCTTCCTCCGCGGCCAGGTCCCTCAAACGCTCCAGCATGACCCGGCCTGCCCGTAGAGCCACATTTTCCGAGCCGAACCCCGACAGTCCCTGCGCGATGACATCTGCGTTCACAAACTCGATGACCCCCAAGTAGTCGCGCAGAAGCGCGGGCGCGGCGGTCGACTTCCCACTGCCGTTGGGTCCCGCGATGACGACCACGTTGGGCGACGCTTCGCTCATGGACTACCCTTCCGTGTTCTACGTCCGCCGCTCTTCTTCGGCGGCGTCCAGGCCTTGATGTCGGCAGTGGTCTTGCCGAGCTGGCGCGCTTCTTCATGGACGAAGTTCTCGTAGTAGTCGCCCATGCGCATGTTGAACTCGGGGTCGACGTCGTTGTGCCACTGCTTCAGCCAGGGCAGCAGTTCCGCGATGCAGCCCAGCAGGGGCACGAGCCGCGGGTCGTCGCCGCCGCCGATCTGCTGCTTCATTTCGAGGTAGTACACGCCGACGGCACGCGCCAGTTGCAGGTGGTCGTAGCCGGCCCAGGCGACCACAAGCGTCTGGTCCTCGCCCTCGCAGTGCGGGAAGCTCACCCACCGCTCCTTCGGCACGTCCAGCTTGCCCCGCAGCCGCCAGTAGCTTGACTTTTGGAAGTCGGCGCTAGTGTACTTCGGCGGCACGGGAATGTCGAGGAGAGGGGCAGAGGGGCTAAGGGGCAAAGGCCCAGAGCGCTCTCCCCCTTTGCCCCTCTGTCCCTCTGCCCCTTTGCCACTCTCTTCTGCCCCTTTGCCCCTCTCATCCTCCTCCCGTTGCAGCTCCCACGTCCGTTCCCACGCGCGCCGTTTGTCCTTCGCCGCCGGCTTGTAGCGGAGCGTGGGCAGGCAGGGGACGCTCTCGTCCTCGACCAGTTCGGCCACGAGCCGCCCCACGTCGAAATCCTTCCGCCCGCGGTACAACTCGGCCACTTGCATGAAGTTTGCGTCGCGCGCGGCGACGTCGGCCAGCCGGGCGGTGGTGGTGAGCGAGCCAGGGGCAAAGCAGCAGAGTGGCAAAGTGGCAAAGTGCTCTTCCCTCTGCCCCACTGCTTCTCTACCCCTCTGCTTCTCCCCTCTCATCCGTTCATCAAAATCGAAGTAGCCTTCCAACCGGTCCAGTAGCCACTCCCGAAGCGCCCGCTCAAGCTGTGACTCCCACGGCTCGGTGTTCCAGCGGCGTTTGTACTCCGGCTGTTCGATCAGGCCGATGTTGCGGTCCTTTTCGATCAGATCCATCCGCTGCTCCACCAGCCGCTTGTAGTCGGCGGGCCAGTGCTCGGGCACTTCCGTTATGGGCGTGCTCCCATGCCGCTTAAACCACGTGCTTTGCACCTCGCCCCCCGCCATTCGCCGCGCCAACACGATCTCGAACGCACGCTGCCCGAGGTCGATAGCGGGGGGGGAGAGTGGTTCTTGGTTCTTTGTGGTTGGTTCTTGGTTCCCGGTAGCCGCTCCGGGCTCCTGCTCCAAAGAACCAAGAACCAAGAACGAAGAACCAACTCCATACAACCCATAACACTCCCAATCGAGTTCCTCTTGCAGGGCGATCATCTGCTGCCGGACGGCCTCCCACTGGAAGCGGCGCTCGGCGAGAATCTGGGCGTTGTGCTCGGCCGGACCTGCCCGAAGCAGGTTGCCCGGCGATAACTCGGCCAGCAAGCCGGCCATTTCGTCCAACTGCCGGGCAAGGTCGAGGGGGCGCCCGGCGGGGAGAGGGAACTTCAACAGACCCGTGCCAGCGAACTCGTACGAATTAAACTCGACCTCCCCAGTGGTACGAGCACCGTGCTGATCCGTCGAGTCGCCTTTGTTATGGAACACCTGTTTCATCCAAAAGCAGGCGGTGGAGCTATTGAGCAGGCCGAGCAGGGCGAGGTGGTCGTCTTCGGTCGCCTCCGGCGGCAGTTTGATGACTGGGGCCGACTGCTTGAACACCTTCCCGCCCCGGTCCAGCACGAAGTGATTGTGCGTGGCCACGAAGGCGAAAACGATCGACAGCGGGGTGCGAAGCAGCGGGATCGAAAGCATGCCAAACTCGAACCAAGCCATACCCCGCTGCTCCTGAGTCTTGCTGAACCATATTCGGTTCTTCAGATTTGTTCGCAGCGGCCAGAGTGCTTGTTGTGCTGTAGTCGCACAGGATACGGCGAAATGATCTCCGGCATACGGGAAAATCGAAGAGTTCGGTGAATCGATGATCCAATCGCGAATCCGATCACCCTCGACGAATCCAATAATGTCGGCACCCCCCAATCCCCAACGGTGCAGCGTCATGGCATCCATCGCGAATGCCTCATCTTCAAGTGTCACGACACCAATGCCTGTCCGTTCAATGACGTCGGCGAGTCTTGCAGGAGCCCCAATGTCGAGCCCGTCTTTCAACTCCGCCGCCCCACCGCCGCCGATCGACCATGGATGCTTGGCGAACAACTCGCGCGACGAATCGCCCACACTGACAAACTCGCTCTGGGAGCCGGGGTGGTCGATCTGGTTGACGATGGCCGACCAGACGTGCCCGCGAGCAGGGTCGGCCGGCGTGCTCGGCTCGCCCCGAATGCCCATGACCGTGCGGATGGTCTTCATGACCGCCGGCCGGTTCCGCCCGAACAGGATGACCGTGGGCGTGCCGTGCCCGGGAATGTACGCGCCGCTCGTGTCGATCACGTGGGTGAGGTCCACGCTCGGCCCACCGTCGCGGCCGGCCAGGTACTGCTCAATAATCTTCTTGCCGAACTCGCGCTTCATGAACGAGTTCGACGTGATTTGGCCCACATACCCGCCCTGCGCGGCCGAATCGCCATAACCACTTGTGGCAAGCTGGAATAGCCGCTGCATGAACGGCACTGTCAGGGCGTACTTCATGTGGCAGGTCGAGTAGCGGTTGCGGTACGCCTGGTTGAGCGCCTTGTCCTTGGGCGTGATGTAGGGCGGGTTGGCCACCACGGCATGGTAGCGGCCCGGCTGGAGGATGCGAATCAGCTCCTCGCGGTCCTCGACCTGGTACACGTGGTCGTACTCGTCGAACCCAAAAGTGCCCGGTGCGCCTGTCCCGTGTAGCAGCGAGTCGCCGCAGGCAAGGTTCATGCGAAAGGCCGGGGCGTCGGCCAACCGCTCGATGCCGCACAATCGCAGCGCCGCCAGCAGCAGCCGGAAGCGGGCAATGGCCACGGCGTAGGGGTTCAGGTCCACGCCATGCACGCTGTCCAGTGCCCGCTGGACCAGTTCCCGCCGATTCGTGCCCGGCTCGGCCTTGCTCCACCGGTCGAACAACCGATGGAAGCCGCCCAGCAAAAAGTGCCCGCTCCCGCACGCCGGGTCGATCATGCGGAAACAGTTGTCAGTTGACAGTTGACAGTTGTCAGTTTCGGACGACTGACCACCGACAACCAGCCCAAACTCCTCGATGGCCGGCTCCAGGGTACGGTCAAGGATAAACTCCTCAACGAACTCGGGCGTTTGCAACAGGGCGTATTTCTTGCGGGCCGCCTCGGAAAGGTCCTGGTACAGGTCGCCCAGGAAGCGCGTGTCCCAGGTGGAGTCGGTGAAGTCGTAAACCAGCTTGCCCGACTCCGGCTCGATACGCTGGAAGAAGCTCAACAGCTCGCGGGCCGCATCGCCACTGAGCCACCCACGCTGCTGATGGATCGGGTTGTGCTCGCCGAAAATGTCGCGCCCGCCCGGTAGCTTGACCAACCCGTCGAATACGTCGAGCAGGTATTCGCGGTCCGTCTCGGCCGGATGCGCGCGGAAGTACAATTCATGCTCGTCCCGGGCACGCCGCAGCCGCTCGGCCGGCCCACTCAGCCGCGGCGGATCGACAAGTCGGTTGTCCTCCAGGAACCGGGCGAACACACAGCCCAGCACCCACGCCGCCGTAATCTGCGTGACGTAATCCGTCCGCCACTCCTCGAAACTCTGGGCCGTCCGCTCCGCCTTCCGTGCCGCATCGTACTCTGCCCGCACCGCCGCACCCGCTTCCGCCACCTCATCGCAGCGCGCACGCAGGTCGGCCTCCAGTGTGCGAAGGAGCTTCTGAACATCAGCAAGTAACGCTTGGCGGTTGATCATGGAACAGATTTCACCACGGATTACACGGACAGCACGGATATCAGCTTACGACCTCTCCTTT
>CAZASB010000171.1:0-5070 GCA_964487655.1 uncultured Planctomycetaceae bacterium | reverse complement strand
ATCCGTGGTTGGCTTCCGATTTCACCACGGATTACACGGACAACACGGATATCAGTTTACAACACGTTTCCATTGCAGCTTGGCGTACTTGAAATTCAGTAGCAGGGCCAGGTCGAGGCCGGTGATGTTCAGATAGCCCAACATCTGGGCCATGTGATTCTCGTTGAACGCGGTGACGACTTTCGGATCGGCAATAACCAATCCATCGACAATCAGGTCGGGGATCAGGGCGCCGACAAGCTGTCCATGGTAGTGTACCGGGAACTGCCGTTGCTGCTCAAGCGTGTGCCCATGTTCTCGAAGCTCGATCACCAACGCGTTCTCATACAGCTTTTCATCCAGTCCAGGCTTCAATTCGTTCAGCACCTTCATCGCCGCCCCGATAATCTGCCCACTCAACTCTTCATGAATTAGTTTGCTGCTCATTTTTTGACCACGGATCAAACGGATAGCACGGATGTCAGTTGACGACGCGTTATATTCTCCCGCCCATCTCTTTTTTCTCTCTCTCACTCTCTCTCTTTCTCTTTTTTCCTTATCTGTGTCCATCCGTGTCATCCGTGGTTGACTTCTGATTTCACCACGGATTACACGGAGCGCACGGATATTACCTCACCACGCGTTTCCATTACACCTTGGCATATGCAGAACCCAATATTCCCCCTCCCATCTTTTCTCTCTCTCTCTCTCTCTTTCTTTCCCATCCGTGTCCATCCGTGTCATCCGTGGTTGACTTCTCTCTTCCCGTTGCCTCGGTGTACATTCCGAAGCCAACCTTCCGGTATACTCGCCCATTCGGCCGGCCCGATCACCGGCACGGCCTTACCGTCAATCTCCGGCAGCGGCGTGGCGCCGTATTTCGGAATGAGCATCCAGAGGCCCGGTACGCCGCCAGGACGGCCCACCTTCTCACGGATGCGGGTCAACAGGTCCATCTGGTCGTAACGGGCCAACAGGCCCGGGTAGAGCATCAGCACCGTCTTCTCAGTAGCCGTGACGGCGGCCTCGACCTTGGGCATTGCGCGTCGGACCAGCACCATCAGCTTGTTCCAGTTGTCGCTGCCGGGCACCGCGTCGGCATGGAGCACCACCTCCCAATTCGCCTTCGCCTTCTGGACCTCTTCCCGGAGGGCCCGGATGAACGCGGCCTCGACATCGACCGGCTCGACGGCAAACCGGCCGCACAGTTCCTCTCGTGCCCGGAGGTAGCCCCGCGGCTCCACGGTCATGGCAATGAACGTTGCGTCGGCAATGGCGCGTTGGAGCCGTTCCTCGAACTGGCGGGCCTGAGCAATCTCGGGCGTGATCTCGGCCGCCGGCAGGCCGGGCTCGGTCGACAGCCGGTGAATGGGCCCGCTTGGCGACGTCGTGACCAGCAGATCCCGCGTCGGGCTCACATAGGCGCCGCCGCGCGCCGCGGTCGGGTCCCACTTGAACTCGAAACCGGACTCATGGAGCAACGCGTCTAGTTCCGGCCGGTCGGGCACGGGGGCCGCTTCAGGGTAGCGGCCGGCCACACGCTGCCGGATCTCGTCGACGCGAAGCTTCGGGGGGCCGAGCAAGGCCGACCGAGACAGTTTCAGTGCCCGGGCGGCCTCCATATCACGGGGATAGAGTTCCTTCTGGCTCGATACGGCCGCCGTCTGGCCGGCCACGGCGGCCAAGCGGACCAGCCGCGTGTCGGACAGCGGTTCCACGCCTGCGGGCAAACGGACGGCTCGGAGCCGCTCCAGTGCGCGTGCCGGCGGCGCCAACGGGTCTTGGGCCGCAAGGTGATCGGCTTCCCGGCCCAGGCGGACCGCGTAATCGGCCAAGTCCTGGCTCGCGGCCACGAGCACCTGGGCGCGGTCGCGACGCACGACTAGCCGCGACTCGACCCTCCCCCGCTCCGCCTCGACGGCCGCCCGCGTCGCTGCCATGGCGTATCGCAAGCAGAGCGGCTCGTCTTCGACCGATCCGCGGGCCAGCCGAACGGCCGTGGCCAATTCCTCGACGGCCATCGCGCCGCCGTTCTTGCGGACGATGTCGGCCACGTCGTCTCGCAGCCTGGTGATCATCGGTTCGCGTTGCCAGCGTCGCTGCGCCGTACCGACGAGCTGCCCGATGCGACCACGCGTGACGCTGATATAGTCGGCCACGTCGCCCTGACTGGGCCAGGGTTTCTCCAATCCGGCATCGACCCCCAGGTAAGCTCGCAGAAACCGCCGCTCGGTGTCGGTCCGGGCCCGAGGATCGCCCCGGGTGACCTGTTCGGCAAGCATGTCGACGCTCACCGTGATGGGTTCGGCTTCGCCCGTCCCGGTTTCCGGGCCCATGATCGTGGTGGGCTTGGCTTTCTCGGGGGTACCCAGCCGCTGGCGGAGCGTTCGGACGGCGTCGGCAATTTCGCGGCGGGTCCGGTTGGCAATGCCGCGCAGCCGGGTCAAACGCCGCAACGAAAAGCCCAGCAGGTCGCGGACGGTCAGCAAATTGATACGGTCCAACGCGCCCGTGGCGCTGGCCCCCAGGCCGAGTTCGGCAATGTGCGTATCGGGGTTCGCCGCCTCGAGCCGCTGGAGGACATGCTTCCAATCGGCATGGTCCGTGGAGACCGGCTCCCGAATGTCGCGGAAGCAATCGCGCCACGCCTGGAGCATCTGCTCGGCGTTGTCGAACCGCTCGGCCGGGTTCCGGCGCAGGGCCTGGGCGAAGAAATCCGCTAGCTGCCCGCGCACGCTCGGGTCGAACAGTTCGCCGTCGACCGTGATCTCGCAGTCGAGCATGGCCGGGTCGCTCTTGCCGTCGCCCCACTTCGGCAGTTGATCGCGGCCGGCCGCAAGTTCGTAAAGCGTGACCGCCGCCGCATAGCGCTCGGCGTGCAAGTCCCAGCGAGGCGGCTTCCTGTTGGCCAGGAGCGGCTCCAAGTATCCCTTGGTGCCGGCCCGAATGTTCTCGGCCGCTATGCGGGCCAAGGAGAAGTCGAAGAGCACCAGGTGGAGCTTGTTGCCGCGTCCCACGGGGCCGACGCCGATGTTGTCGGGCTTGATGTCGCGGTGCGGGATGCCTTGCTCCTCCAGGAACATGGCAACCTGCAACAGGTCTTCGCCAAACCGCCCAAGCAGGTCGACGTGCAGGCGGCCCTCCTTGCGGAGCCGTTCGCCCAGTGTTTCCGTTCCGGCCCGACGCATCAGCAGGCACACCCGATCGCCGAGTTCGAGGGTTTCGATGTGCTCGACGATGTGCTGGTGCCGGAGCTTCGGGAGTACCTCGCCTTCGCCGCGAAGGCGGTCGTTGTGCTCGGCGGACGTGGCGACCTTGAGCACCAGTTCCTGGCCATCCCGCTCGACCAACAGGACCACGGAACAAGCGCCCGACCCGATCCGCTTCTTGACCACCAGTCCGCCCGGCAGCCGATCGCCCATTTGGGCCTGGGTCGGGTCTTCGATCACGTCGTGCTCAGCGGCCACCAGCTCCTTCTGGACCTCATCGAGGTATTCCAGGAAGTCGCGCGCCGAATCGAGCCGCAGGTTGACGTCGGGATGGGTGCTGCACTGCACGAGGAACTGAAGGTTCTCGCCGGCGCCGTTGAGCACGGAACTGATCTGAAGGCCCTTCGTCTCGCGGAGCTTGTCGCTTAGCTCCAGGGCATTGGCCGCCGGGGGCTGGCCGGCAAAGATGTGGTAGGCGACGGCGCCGAGCGAGAAGATATCGAGGTGCTCGCCCGTGCTCTCCTGGTCCAGCAGAGCCTCGGGGGCCATATAGGCCGTGCCGGCGTCGTCGACCAGTTGCTCGACGTGGATCGTACCGGTGACCTGTCCCCCCGAAACACCCGTCGTCGAACTCGCAGCCCGATAGCCGACCTGCCAGTTGAGAACCTTGACCTGCGGCCGCTCCGCGTCGGGATTGATAACCAGAATGCTTTGCGGGCACAGGGCACGGTGGACCACTCGCTTGTCGTGGGCGAAACGAACCACCTCGGCAATCTGGCGCAGCAGGTCGAGGCGGGCATCCGGTGCGAGACGCTCGCCGCACTGGGCCAGGTAGTGATCGAGCCGGAGTGACTTCGGAAAGTGCTCGAAGATCAGGGCCGGGCCGATCTCGTGCTCCGTAAACCCGTGTGTCCGCAGGATGCCCGGATGCTGGAGCGTTTCCAGCAGTTGGAACTCCCGCAGCGCGGCCCGTTCGATGGTTTGCCGATCCTCGGTCGAGGCCCCGGTGCGGACCAGGTACAGGCGAATCCGGCGTTTCACTTCGTCGAGCTTCACGTGCGTCGCCTGCCAGTCCTGAAATCCGGGCCCTTCCATGAGCAGTTGATTCAAGACGAAGTCGGTGACTTTGCGGGCTTTCTGCGACGGCCGGATGCCCGACTGGTCCATCGCCTGACTGATCGCCTTGGCCACCGGCCGATCGACGCGGCCCTTCGGATTCGGATCCAGCCCGGGGCACTCGCGGCGTTCGAGGGCCGCGACGATGCCGGGGCGGGCCGGCCGCTCGTCGGTCGCATCGCGGTCTCGCAGGCACACCCGATACCGGGCCGTCCCGTCCAAATTGCACTGAAGATGCTCCGCCGAACAGAAGACCAGCGGCTCCACGAACGGCAGACGGCTCCGACACTTCTTGACCGCCTTCTGCCTTTCCAGCAGGGAGCGAAGTTTTTTGGCCTTGCGGTTGGCCCCAATGACGGGGTTGTCGTCGGTTCGTAGCCGACCCTCGTGTTCCCAGGTCCAGGCGCCTGCATCGCCCCGCAGAATGCCCGGCTGGCTCTTGATCTCGACCAGGAAGAAGCCGGCGGGGGTCAGAACCAGCAGATCGACCTCGTTGATACTACCGTCGTCGGCGATGAACTCGAAGTTCGTCCACGCCCGGTACGGCTCCCGATCCGGGAACCATTGCCGTACGAATTCGAGGGCTTCCCTTTCCCAGGGGAAGCTCGATTCGGAAATCGTGTGCCAGTATCGAACGCTACTCATTCATCGGCCCTGCCGCCAAGGTGTTCGGATTCCCGCCGTGCCGCCCTATCCCGGATTATTCACGACAGGTAGGGTGGGTCAAACAAGCCGCTTCTCTGGTGGGTCATCGGTCGCTAGTGCC
>CAZASB010000170.1:0-10217 GCA_964487655.1 uncultured Planctomycetaceae bacterium | reverse complement strand
ACCAAGGAAGTGGCTTGTTTGACCCACCCTACCTATCGTGAATAATCCGGGTTAGTCCTTGCTCCCGCGTTCCTCGCCATGCAACAGCCGCTCGATGGCCCCGGCAATTTCCGCTCGGCGCGCGTGGATTGGCTCCGGATCGGTCGTGAACGTGGTCATGTCGGCGGTAATCTCCGGCGGTACCTCCAGCAACGCCTCGTAGCCTGCCCGGGCATCGGCCGGCAACGCATTACCTTGCTTTTCGATGAGCGTACGGAGCAGGTGCAGCATCTCGTAGTCCTCGACCCCTTCGCGGAGCATCTCCAGCCGAATGCTCGAAACGGGCGGGTCCAGCACGGGCCCCTCGCCGGCAATTTCGGGAGTGGCCGCTGTAAGCGGCGGGTAGATGAACCGGCCGTCGCCATTTCCCCATGCCCGCTTCGCGCCCTTTGGCGTGCTGTACCCGGAAACCCAGCCCATCGGATCCTCATAGGGATTCTGGTGACCGTCTGGATAGGCGGCGCTGGAGGTCCAGTAGTTGCTCGCCCAGACGAGCGTGCCCACGATGTCTCGCTGCCACGTTTGCCAGTGCCATACTCGTAACTCGGTGGCGGGATGGTCGATGAACAGCGTGCAGTAGGGCGCCTTCGGGCCGCAGCACACGTACCACCAGAACCGTTCGCCGCGAGCGCGGCATTTCGCGGCCTCGGCCGCATTGTAGTTGTGACTGACCGGACACCAGATGTCCACCGTGCCGGCCAGCACGTTGTCCTCCGGTTGCTCGGTGAGCATGCGTGGCAAGCCTGGGGCATAACGCTTTAGGCGGTTCATGCCGTCGGCAACGAACTGGTAGTCTTTTGGATCCGGTTCGTCGAACCAGTAGACGTACATCATGTCGAGCCAGCCCTTCTCTCGTAGATGCTTTTCAAGCTGGCCTGCGTAGCTAGCAAACGTGGCCTCGTATTGCGGACTACCCACTGCGTACGGCCCGATGGACGGATCGACCCGATCGTGGAACGTCCCACCGCCCATTCCCCGTACTGGCAAGCGGTGATTGGTGAAGTTGTGCTTTTCGGTCACTCGGGCGAACTCGCGGTCGAACGCCTCGAAGTCGAGTTCGGCATGAGGTGGATCAGCGTCGGGTTTGAAACTCAGGCGGATCGGGTCCATTGGCACGGGATCGTAAGGACTTAGCCGGCTGCGCGACATCAGCGTCAGGTACTTCTCCCAGACCGTCCGCTTATCGTCCTCGGTCTTCAGACGGTGATATTGGGCGACAGCGCCCAGGCTGAGGCCAAATGCCGTGTCCAGGTTGTTCTTTCGCGGCAGGGCGAAATCCCAGACGCGCAACCGGATGGGCGCCTCGGCCGAGAACCCGGTTGCCTTGAGCGTCACCGTGCCGGAATACTCGCCTGCCACGGCGTCTTCCGGCACATACACGAGCACCCAGACGGGTTGATTCTGCCCTGCCGGCACGTCAACCGGCGCGTTCAGCGGCGGGAGGGCATCCGGCCACCAGTCGCGGATGCCAGTGCGATCGGTCGGCGTTTCCACATAGTGGTAGAACACTTGCGACAGCTCGACATGGCGGGCCTCGATTACCGCGCCATCCGGTCCCGCAAGCGGTCCAACGCTGGCCGTAAGGCCCACAAGCGGCCGCTCTCCCGCCTTGACGACCAGTTGCACGGCCTCATAGTCGTTTCTGGCGGCCGAAAGCTCCGCCGCCGTGGACCGCTTAGTAGGCAACGCTCGCTGGCGCGGGATCTTGTGGTCGGCCCGGCTCCACCAGACCGTCGCCGCCTGGCTGGAGTCGTCGATTATTGCGCCGTAGTCGCTCCGGTAATACTCGGGCACTTCCACCGTTGCCGCGAGAACAAGCGGCTGCGCGTCGCCGGCCGCAAGCGTCAAACGCACTTGGTTCAGCCCCGCCGGCATGGGCGGCAGTGCAACGCGGACCTCGGTCGGTTGTCCGGCGGTCAGTTGCACGGAGGTCGTCGGTAGGGAAACCTGTTCCCCATTCGCCGTTTCGATGGCAGCTTGCACGGATGCCGACAGGGCGCCGCTGCCGACTTGCCGCACCTGAACTCGCAGCGCCGTTGGCTCGGCGCTGCCGGGCGACTCATACGCAAGGCGGTCCACCAGCAGTTGGGCGGACGGCTCGATCACGTCGGCGAATAGCGTCTTCCCGACAACATCGACAACGGTATCGTGTACCCGGGCTGTAAGCTCCAGATGGTCCACCTGCAAGGAGCACGCCTCGTCTGGCGTACGCAGCCGTAGATAGATCTGTTCGGCGGGGAAAAGCGATTCCGGCAGTACGGCTTTGGTTGTGCCTAGTTCGTCGCGTTCGGCCAGGGGGCGCCACTCGTTTTCATCCCGGCTGGCCTCCAGCAAGATGCGGCCCGCCTGATGGTGGCACACGCTGAATTGGGCTTCAGCGTCTTGGAAGGCATGGCCCGGCAAGCCGAAACGGTACACAACCTCGCAATCGCGGCCGAAGGACCAGCGATTGCTATTGAAGCCTGCCGTGGTCCGGTGCAGCGTGCGATGGTAATTGCTCCCCTCATGCGAAAAGCGAGTCTGGAAGCGATAGATTCCATCGCGGATCGACTCATCCTCGCCGAGCGCCCACTGGCCCACTTGGACATGGATGGGCAACACGGGCCGTAGTGTGGCCGACTTGAACTGCACGGCGCCGCCCATGTGCCACTGGCCGATGCGCACGCGCGACTGGCCGCCATGGACCGGCGCCTGGAACACATGGCCGAACGGCCGCCAGGCTTCGGTCGGGTGATGGTCGCGGTTGACGGTCTCCGGCCCGCTGACCATGCAGCCGCCACTGCCGCCAACGCATCTGGCGATACAGTCGAACCGGTACAACCCACCCGGCTGCAACTCGACCGAGCAGTGCCATGCGCTACTGTCCTGCCCCGTGCCGGCGACTTCGAGCACGCTCCGGTCCAGCCATGTTCCGCGGCCCTGGAGTGTCCAGCCATTCGGGGCACCGTCGCCTTGCGTGAACTCGGAGTTCGGGAGAAGCTGCTGGCCATGGGCCGTCACGGCAAGCACGGCCACCAAGGAAAAACCAAGCCCCAAAACCTTCATATCATCTGCTCCTTTCACGGAACCGCATTACCCAACGAATCTGATTCTACCGTTTTCAGACGCACCCGATCGCCAAAGCAGTAGGCATACATTCTCGCTTTTCGCCTCACCCATGCGGCTCCTTTCCCCGCCGGGCCTGCCTCGGCCGATTTCATGACTGGCCAGCTATGTTGTAGCACCTGCCATGCTAGCGAGGCTGAACTTCGGCGTCAAGCATCGCGGGTGGCCGGGATTTATTGTTCTAATCGCATCACCTTCCGGATGTAACGCGAAAGGGCTACAATTTTTTTTTTTAGCGCGGCCGCCGTCAAGTTGACTTTGCCCTTTCCGGGCAAGTGGGGGGGTATGAACTATATCGAGGGCTTTTCTGGTTATCATCCGCGAGCGATGGACGTGTTCTGGCGAGAGCATGCTTCGCTGGCTCCGATTGCCGCCTCGCTACTATGGCGAGCGGGGCACAGCGACTTGCCGAAAACACTGCTGGACGCCGCACTGCCGCAAATCGTCGAGGCAATCCAGGTGGAAGCCGCCGTTGTGGTCGCGGCGACGGAGGGCCAATGGCAACGCATTGCCGTGTCGGGCGGTGCCGGCGACCTGCCGTGGGACTGGTTTGCCGACGTGCTTGACCGCGAGTCGCCTGCCGCGTTGGGCGAGTGGGCGGCAACACCCTTGGCGCCGCGTACCACGGGCGGCTACATACTCGCGGTTCGGGGAACACGTTCGACGGAGGCAAAGGCCGTATTGGATGCCCTGGTAGCCCTAGCGCCCGTTGTGTTCGAGGCCATGTCGACCGTCGCGAAGCGAGCGGCCGGGCAACAACGCATTCGACAGCTCGAAGCCGTGCTCGAAATCGCCCATCAGTGGAACCGGACTCGCGAGTTGGGTCCGCTACTGGAGCAGATGGCCCAGGCGGCCACGAAGTTGTTTGCCGCGGAACGGGCAAGCATCTTCCTTTGGGACCGGACTGCCCACGAGTTGGTCGGCAGGCCGGCGCTTGGTGTCGAGGGGGGCGAGCTGCGCGTGCCCGACGATCGTGGGGTGGTGGGCCAAGTGGTGCAAACCGGGTGCCCGCTCCGCGTGGATGCCGCTCGCCAGCCAGACGCCGTCGATCGCCACGTTGACCGTCAGACCGGTTTCCAAACTCGCACGCTCCTGTGCGTCCCGCTACGGAGCGCACGGGGCGACCTGTTCGGCGCGTTCGAACTGATCAACAAACGAGGCGGAGCGTTCACCGTCGCCGACGAAACCGGCCTGACCGAGTTGGCCTCGCACGCCGCCATCGCGCTGGAAAACATCCGCGATCGCGAACGCCTTCTGCTGGCCAACCGGCAGATGACCGAGCAGGCGGCAGCCGATGTGCAGTTCATCGGACAAAGTCCGGCCATTGAAGCCCTGCGGTCCATCGTTTCACGCGTGGCCGATACCGACCTAGCCGTGCTCATTCTGGGTGAGAACGGCACGGGGAAGGAGGTGGTGGCTCGCTCGATCCATTACGGCAGCCGACGCCGGCGGCAGCCGTTCATCGCCGTCAACTGCGCGGCCATTCCCGACCAATTGGCCGAGAGCGAATTGTTTGGGCACGAAAAGGGCGCGTTCACCGATGCGCACGAGGCCCGATCGGGTAAGTTCGAGTTGGCCAGCGGCGGCACGCTACTGTTGGATGAAGTCGGCGAGCTGAGCCTCGGCAGTCAGGCCAAACTGCTTCGCGTACTGGAAGAAAGGACGATTGTCCGCGTGGGCGGGTCTCGCCCCATCCACACGGACGTTCGCGTTTTGGCGGCCACCAACCAGAATCCGGCAGAAATGGTGCAGACGAGGCGGTTTCGCGAGGATCTGTACTTCCGTCTGAACGTCGTGACCATTGAACTGCCCCCACTGCGGGAGCGGCACGGCGACGTCATGCTTCTGGCCAACCATTTTCTGGCCGACTTTTGTAGCCGCGCGCGCCGTCCCGTCCCCGACTTCACTCCCGAGGCTCGCGCACGCCTAGAAAGCCATTTGTGGCCCGGCAATATACGGGAAATACGGAACCTCATGGAGCGAATCGCCTATCTTTCAGACGGCGATCAGGTGGGTGCCGATGAACTGGCGTTCGCCCACTCGCCGCGACGGCAAGAGGAATCGTTCATGGATATGACACTCCCTCTGACGGAGGCAACCACCGCTTTTCAGGCCGATTACATTCGCCGGGCCGTGGACTTGGCTGGCGGAAACATGAGTCGTGCCGCGGAGCAACTTGGTCTGCATCGCTCGAACCTGTATCGGAAGATGCATCAGCTAGGGATGTCTCCTTCTGGATAAGTGACCTTGCACCCCCCACCCCCCTGGCGAGTACCCTCCTGGTAGCGCGGTCGAACAGTACTCTGGAATTTCCCATGCACCCCCTTGATCCACATGCCGAAACAGGTAGTATTGGCGTCTGATGTACGTTGGCAATCCACCGATCACACCCCCTTAGCTCAATTGGTAGAGCATCTGACTCTTAATCAGAGGGTTATAGGTTCAAGTCCTATAGGGGGTACATAAGTCTCTTCTGGGAAGGAGTTTGCGTCGGGCACCCATAGGGAATATCTTCCGTCGCGGAGCCAAGGCCTATGCCCAAGAAAAACCAAGTGATGGACCTGAAGGGTCAAATCTTCGGCAACCTGCTTGCTTTGAAGTACGCAGGTAGGCGAAAGAAGCAGACTTACTGGCAATGTCGGTGTTTGGCCTGCGGTAGTGAACGCGATTATGCGGCCGGTAATCTGCGTATGGGTTACTCAACGCAATGCAAGAACTGTCCCGCAAGGCGCCGCGAACGCAAACGCGATATCCCCGGCTATTCCACGTGGCGAAGGATGACGAAACGCGGCCCCGTGTGTAAAAGGTGGCTGTCTTTTGATCAGTTCATATCCGACATGGGCGCGCCCCCCAAGGACAAGCCATACATCATGCGAATGGACCCTGCCCGGCAATACAAGCCGGGTAACTGCATCTGGTCGCCCGTTGCACGGACGACGCTGCTGACCTACCAGGGACGCACCATGTCGCTGACCCAGTGGGCAAAGGAACTGAACCTCTCGAGGATGGGCCTCTACCTCCGCCTGAAGAAGATGTCCGTCGAAGAGGCCTTGAGCAAACCTGTCCGGCGGTCGAAACCGAGAAAAGCCTA
The DNA here is from genome assembly GCA_964487655.1 of uncultured Planctomycetaceae bacterium. Taxonomy (GTDB): domain Bacteria; phylum Planctomycetota; class Planctomycetia; order Pirellulales; family Thermoguttaceae; genus PWXP01. Next base: position 3,982 of record CAZASB010000170.1, on the reverse strand, counting down.
GCCGCTCCCCCACGTTGAACAAACAGATCGAATAAGAGTAATCGTTCACGGGGGGACTGTCCCAATTTTCGCGGCACAAAGGGCGTTCTTTCCCAATGATCCACCGTTTCCGCCGCGAAAATGGGACTGTCCCCTTCGCATACAGCGCGAATAAGAAAACAGGTCGAACAAGGAAGCGGGGGGCTGATTTCTATCCGGACGGCATGGCGGCGCTGTTGCTTGCGCCATTGCGAACCACCGTCCAGCTCCACGCACTCGCAGAAATCGGTCTCGATGACGATACTCTGGGCGATTCTTCCGCTCCGCGCGCCGGGCTTGAAAGTGCGCTGGGCGTGAAAGTCACGGCGACAAGGTAGAGCGACTTCGGCTCGTCGGCGATGGGCAAGACTGCCGTCAGGTAGTCGCAATCGGCGTGAATCTTGGCAATGCGGAATGGTTTCTGGCCGCAAACGATGATTTGCTTCGTGACGCTCTGGCCGGGCCGCACCACGCCCAGGGATAGAGAACCTCGACTTCTCCCCATGCCCTCGTTGAATCATCCAGGCCGATACCATCATACCACCTGAAACACATACTTCAAAGAGAAGTAGACGCCGACCAGAATGAAGATGCCTCCGGTGGCCATTCGGGCGAACCATTCTACCTTGGCAAGTACATTATAGGCTTTTCCGACCGATTGGGCGCTGGTGGCCAGCAGTACGGCGAAGACCATGACCGGGACGGCGGTGCCGACGCCGTAGACGACCGGGAGCGTCACCGTTGAGTTGACGGCGAGCGAAAGGGGCACCAAGCTTCCGAAGAACAGGGCGGCTGAAGTTGGGCAAAAGGTCAGGGCAAAGACGACGCCCAGCAACAGGGCGCCCCAAATTCCCATGGCATCGACCCGCTTCTGAAGCCCCGCGCCCATCCCTCCGCCGCCAAGGTCGATTTGAATGAGCCCCACCAGGAACATGCCCACAACCACCAGGATGGGCCCGAGCACCAGATGCATGTACTTCTGTAGAAAGAGGGAAATCTCCGGCACCGAGAGTACGCTCGCCACCAGGACGAACGCCAGAGCCAAGTAGGCGAGAGTGCGCCCAACCGTGTAGAGAAGACCGGTCAGAAACACCTGCCGCGAGTTGCCGACCTTCCGGGCAATATAGGAGATGGCCGCAATGTTGGTGGCCAACGGACATGGGCTGATCGAAGTCAGGATACCGAGCCAAAGGGCCGTGCCGATACCGAGCATGAATTCATTCATGGGCTTGTCTTCTCGCGCCGCGGGACGCGGCTATTCCATTCTCGCGGCCCAACGGACACCGGGGCCGTTTCTCGGGCCGGGGCGCGCAGCGTCATCGCCAAGTCGGCCATCGGGGATGTACTCTCCTCGGAAAATGCTTACTGGCCGGCTGTCGCCTGGGCATCAAGGTAGCTTTGGACTTCCTTTTGGATGTACTTCAACAACTCCGGCTTCCTTCCCAGCAGACTCCAGACCTTCGGTGCCGGTTTCCATGCGACAACCTTTCCGTCGCGAACATCCAGCACAACCAGCAGCGGTCCGCTGACGTGATACGCCTGCACATACCGCTGGTTCTTCGGATCCTGGAAATCCACGTCGACCACCGCCACGGATCCGTCCTTCAACTGGTTGGAAAAACCTATGCGAGCAGCCTCTTCAACCGCGGCGCCCGCCATTTTACAGGTGGGACAACGGACGGTGCGATGGAAGTAGCACAGGATAACTTGGCGTGCGGGGGACTCGGCGGCGAATGCTGTCGTGGCTGGCAACGTTGCCGTGCAGAACAATGCCAAGAATGCAAGACATTTCGAAACGCGCGCAGTTCTTTGGAGAAAATTGGTTCTCATGATCACCTCGATTGGCTATTGCGTTTGATGATGCGGAAACGTGTGGTAGCCGCCGCGCTGACAACGGCGGAATGGCCTACTGATTCGGGGTTGGAAGGAAGAACTCGGGGGCGTTGGTGGGCGATCGCAAGGGCGATGCCGGGCTTGCTGGTTCTGAATCCGCGGTGTCCGCGGCCGACAATTCCGCAGTTGCGGCTCGCGCGGCCTCGGATTGCACCGGCGGCATCGGCGGAACGGGAACCTCGGTGTCGGAGGTATCTGGCAGCGGGACGCCGAACACGGGGAGAGGGGGCGACATTGCTTGGGGCAATGAGGAAGTCTGATCGGACGCCGATCCCATGAACTGGCGCAGGTTGTTCTGCACGAAGCTCAAAAAAGCGTTCTTATCGCCCGCGTGCTCCCACACCTCGGGAAGTCCTTTCCAATCGACCTGACGTCCTCCCTCGAACTTCACGAGAACAACGGTCGGCGCAACGGCCTCGTAGTCGATGGCATAGTGTTCATTGCCCGGCTCTTCGTAGTTGATGACGCGCCACGCGATTTGCCCCGTGCGAAGCTCCTCGGAGAATCCGCTTTCCACGGCCTCCTTGGCGTATGCTTCGATGGTCCGGCAGGTTGGGCATCGGAAATTACCGTGCAGATAATACACCTGGACGCCGTCTTTCTCGGCGAGTTCGGGAGCAGCTCCAGCCTGCCCGCCGGCCGTGGCCTGGGGTGCTTGCGACGTCGGCGAAATCGCCTTTACCACCAGCACCACGCACGTGGCGGCGACAAACATCAACAGCGAATTGGCCGTGGCCTCTTTCAATGTCATTGGGCTTCTCCTTCACTTCGCGCTGTCAGACATGCCTTATCCGCGACGACCGTCTTTATACTATACGAACCACCAGCCAAAGACCATCCCGACAATCGTGCTCATCAGGACGGTCAATACGACAAAAACGGTCGTCTTCTTCAATCCCACGACACTGTAGATAACCGCGATGCTCGGCAGCGACAGAGCTGGGCCGGCAAGGAGCAAGGCCAACGCCGGCCCCCGGCCCATTCCCAGTCTGATGAGGGCCTCCAAGATGGGGATTTCCGTGAGTGTGGCGAAGTACCACATGCCGCCGATCACCGACGCAATGAAGTTCGCTCGGAAGCTGTCGCCGCCCACCCAGCCAGCAACGTACTCTTCCGGGATCAACGCGCCGACAAATCCGGTAACCAGCACGCCGCCAAACAGAAGCGGGATGATCGACTTCGAGAAACCCCAGGTTTCCTCCATCCATTCGCCCAACTCTTCGCGGTCGAACCACATCCCGACCATCGCCAGGGTGGCCAGGAAGAACACGCCGGCGAAATACCAGCGATGATGGAATACCCAGGCTGCCCAAACGTAGTTGTCGGGCGTCCAATCCCTTTGCGATACGATCTCGCCGGTGCTGAAGGTCAGCTTTGTGGCCTTGGGAAGATCGCCCAACGGTTCCTGGAGTTGGACGCGATATAACTCGTCGGTCTTCTGTAAGACGGTCACCTGCATGGTCTGCATGACGCCATCCGCCGTTCGCCGCTCAATAATCGTCTGGCTTGGGTTGGCCCAATCGGCAAAGACCAGGAAGATGATCATACTTGCGAAGAATAGCGAGGTTTGCAGGAGGTTGCGTTTGGCGGGCGGTGGATCGGGCAGGGCCATGACGGCAGCGGTGCGTTCCTCGTCGTCCTTGCGGAAGATGGTCGCCATGATTAGCCCAATGACGACCGCAAACAGAATGGAGCCGATCACTCGGGCAATTCCCAAGTCGAAGCCCAGCACGCGGGCGGTGAGGAAGATGGCCATGACGTTGATGGCCGGCCCGGAATAGAGGAACGCGGCGGCCGGCCCGATGCCGGCGCCCACGCGGTAGATGCCTGCGAACATCGGCAGCACGCTGCACGAGCAGACGGCCAGCACGGTGCCCGACGTGGAGGCAACGCCGTAAGCTTTGATCTTGTTGGCCTTGGGCCCCAGATGGCGGAGTACGGTCTCCTTCGATAGGAACGAGGCAATCGCCCCGGCGATGAACATGGCCGGTACCACGCACGCCAGCGTATGGTACTGGGCGTACCACTGGAGCATGAAGAAGGCATCCATAATCGCGTTCTGGATTCGCGG
>CAZASB010000169.1:6014-10227 GCA_964487655.1 uncultured Planctomycetaceae bacterium | reverse complement strand
CCATCCACCCTACGTCTTTTCACCACGGACTTGCACCCAGAAACGGAAGAGCCAGGAAATTCGCCCAATGATGCATCGCCGTCGGACCTGCACTCGGAACCGGGCTGCGACCCGTCCCGCAACCACAACCTGCGTTGGCCTATTCCGGCTGGTCCGTCAGTTCTTCCTGGTCTTCGTCCACTTCCTCATCATCCTCTTCCACAAGCGGCTCAGGAAACCCGCCAATAATCTGGTCGGGATCAATCCGGGCCTCCACTTGCCGCAGGATATCTTCGGTGGGGTCGGCCTCGAACTTCCAATCGTCGAGTATGAACCGGCGATCTCGCCTGTCCACCTGATAAATGACCTTGGCAATTCCTTTCTTTGCCCATAGCTTCTTGTTCAGAGCAACGATCTGGTCGAACTCGACCTGCTGCCCCCAACTGGCGACCAACCCCGTCTCCGTGACCTCAATCCATCGTTTTCGTGCGCGGAGAAAGCGGTATAGGAAGATCAACCCTGGTGGAATTAGAAGTCCCACGAAGACGAACTGTTCCTGGCTGTCGGCCACGGTTTTCGGCTCACCAGGGTTCTCGGTGGACCACCCTCGCTCTTGGGCAAACTCCTCCCATTCGTCCAGCCGTTTTTCTTTCTCGAATCGCTGGTATTCGAGTGCCCGTTCGCGCTGTCGCGGATAGGTCACTAGCCCATCAAACAGAAACCATAGGGCCATGCCGAAGCAGAACGCCGCGACAAGCGCCAGCCGCCACACAAAGCCCGGACTAATGTTTGCTCGTATCGGCATCTCTCTTCACTCCTGTCTTCTTGGGATTCGATTGCAGAACACCGATGGCACCAGTCACAATGAGGGGGAAACCATTCTCTTCCATTCCCAAGCGGCGTTCTCGGCAGTTACTTTGTTTTCTGACCCACAGGCTGATTTCTCAGGAACTTGGCGCGCGCACCAGTCTTCCACTCCTACCACTTTACACCAAAAAAACTCCCCTTGCCTCCCATAGGGGGTCTTGTTACGATCGGCGGCGATTCTCGGGATCGACGCCACGCTTGGCCCACTTGGCTCCATTGACGTGACGCGAAGCCCGGGCTTTTCCCTCCGAAGGCCCATGGCCGGGAGTAATACGTTATGCCAGCCGTCCACGAGCGAGAAATAAGTGCCGATATCCTTGTATCGGAACGGCCTGGAGAATGGCTTGTAAAAGGGGGTCTAATACCCCTCTTCCGCAGAACCGTGCTCGGTCTTATCGTGCTGGCTTCGATCACCCTGCTTGGCTGCGCCGACAGCCCAGTCGTACTGCAAGGAAAGCTCAACCAATTTGAGCAGCAACAGGTTGCCCTCAACCGCCAACAGGAGCAGTTGCAGGCACGATCGTCCGCGCTCGACCAAAGTAATCAGGAATTACAGGCGTTGCTGGCCCAATCGCGTCAGCAGGCTGACGTGCTCGAAAAGCAGCTAACGGCCACGCGCGAGCAGCTTCGCGGAGCAACGACGCAGCTCGCCGAGTCACGCGAGGATCGACAGAGCGCGGACCACCAGGTGCAAGCACTCCAGGCATCGCTCCGTCAGCGGGGAAGCGTACTTATTACCCCCAACACGAACCTCTTGGACACCGTGCCCGAAATCAACGTGCCCGGCGTACAAGTACGGCGCGACGGCGACGTGATTCGCGTCGAGTTGCCCGGGGCCCAAGTGTTCGAGTCCGGCGATGCGCGTCTCCGCGCGGGAGCACAAGAGATGATCTCGGGCGTGGCGGCCGAACTGGCCAAGCGATACCCCCGGCAAATCATCGGCGTCGAAGGACATACCGACAGCGACCCCGTGGCAGGTGGCGGGTGGCAATCGAACCACCAGCTTTCGGCAGCAAGGGCGATGGCAGTGTACGAAGTACTTTCCGCCCGAAGTGCAATCGAGCCAAAGCAACTGTTCGTGGTTGGTCACGGAGCGAACCATCCGGTCGTCTCTAACGCATCCGAAGCCGGCAAGCAGCGTAACCGCCGCGTGGAACTTGTCGTCTACCCCGAGCAGCCCCACTGACCGGAGTTTTCGCCTCTCGACGTTCCTGCCCTCGCAGCATCGGAAACTTCACGGGATTGCCGGTTTGATTCCGGATATTTCACGTAGCCCGGAACAAGCTGTAGGCCTCCCCTGCCCTGCTAGGTGGCGGATGTAATGCACGATGTGCCAGACTTCTTCGGGCTTCAGGGGGCCAACCACGCCGGGCTGGGGGCCGGCAGCCGGCATGGGAGTGCCCTTAATGCCAACATGCACAAGCCGGTAGAGATCCGCGGTCCGACCGTCACAACGCAAGATACCCGTAGTGAAATCACGAGGCCGAAGCCGCTGGAGAGGCAGCGTGAAGCGGTCGGCTAGTTCGCGCGTTTGCACGTTGCTAATGCCGGCTTTCGGCTTGTTCCAGTCGTCGTAAATCTCCGCCGTTTCGCCGTCGCCGCATCCCTCCGGGCCATGGCATTCCACGCACCGGGCCGCGTCATTCCCATACAACTCCTTTCCCAGCGCGACCGACGCCAGCCACTGCTCCTCCGTTGCCACCGGCGGTGGAGGCGGCGGCATCACGACCAGTTCGGCCGACTCGGCCCACAACTCGGCCAATGGTTCGACGCCGTCTTCCGTGATTATCGACATGTCAAGCGGCAGGTACTCGTCCTCGTCGACCACGAGTTGTAGGAGGAACAACTCGGTCTCACCTCGAAGGCCGAGGTACTTCACGTACTCGACCAGCGAGGTCCGCTCCTCGTCGCTCAGCCGAGCGAACGACGGCATGGCCGTTCCGTTCACGCCGAAGCGAAGCGTTTGCTCCAGGTCTTCCCTGACCGGTTTGGCGCCCGATACGGTGCTTGTGTACTTGAACGTGCCCTGCCGAAAGTCGCGGGAATAGGGATTCAACAGCAGCGAAGCCGGCCCAGCGCCATCGCCGTCGATGCCATGACACCGGGCACAATGCTGCCGGTAGAGCCCATGCCGGCGGCCCAACTCGTCGCCGAAGACTGGCCCGGCGGCCACGCGCAGCCGTTCGGAATCGAGCGTTACACCCTCGGGAACGCGAGGCTCGTCCGGAGTCCCATAAAGTCGTTCGAGCGCGCCCAGGATGGCCTCGTGCCGCGACCGTCCAATCGAGTCAGTCCGGCGTCCCTCGGTGTTCAGACAAAACCGGGACTCGGTGGCCGGACCACAACCGCCCAGCCAAACGAGCATCGCCACCAATGCGGTGGTTTCAATCGCAGTCCGTCGTCGCGCCAAGCTTCACCTTCCGTTTGCGGTCAACTCTTCTCGAACAAGCTCGGATCGAGACGAATCGTTCCCAGGTCGTTCAAACCGGGGCGAATCTCCACCTCAAGCCGCCCTCGGGGCCAATCCGGCGTATCGAGATAGCCGGTCCGCTCCTGCCACACTTGCAACTCGCGATTCCCAACCGGCAGTTTCTCGATTCGGAACGTGCCGTCCTCCGAGGAAAGATCGACGTACGGATGGTCAAGCGGGAGGATATACGCGCGCTCCCACGGATGGTAGTTGCACGCCACCGGCACGGGCACTCGCTGGGCGCGTCGAAACTGCCACGTGGCCGTCGCGCCTTTGGCCGGTGCGACGGGCAGGACGATGTTGGCGGGCCGATCGCCCAGCGGCGCGAAGGCCACGTTGTCCGCCACGGGCTCTAGATTGCGGATGAACAACTCCTGCTTATTGCACCAGATCTTCATGCAGTGGGGCACGAAGACACAATCGCGGAGATCCAGCGGCGTCTGCTTCTTCATGGCCGCTTCGAGTTCGGGGCTGATGGCAATCCGTCGCTCGCGGCAGTAGATGTACACGTTCATCAAGCCGCCGTCCGGGCCAACCATGAGCGACTCGTCGCGAATGTCGCGTTGGCCACAATGAACCACGTCCTTGTCCACGGTCAGCTTGCGGCGTTCGGGCGCATGGCCGCCGTAAACGAACCGGCCCACCAGATCGCCCCAGGCGTCAGCCGCGCGCAGCACGGTCGGCATGGCAAACCCAGCGGTAAAAGCGCCCGCCCCGGTCGCGCCATGGACAAGGAATCGGCGACGGTTCAGCGTACGGGAGAGGCGGAAACTCATGGGCGGATTTTTATCCTCGGCAAAACGCCACGCATCGGATTGGTCATGTTTCCTCCAGTATACCCCAGGAGCGGCCAAATCGCCACCCAACCGCGGCTTACGGCAAGTTCATCTCCTCCCG
>CAZASB010000169.1:0-5914 GCA_964487655.1 uncultured Planctomycetaceae bacterium | reverse complement strand
CACCGACTGCCGCCGCCGCAGGTACCAATCGTAGTTCAACAGCAGGTCGGTCATACGTTCAAGCTGCTGAACGCTGCTGCCGGGAAAGCGGTCGGGGTCAAGCGGCTGACTAGGATTGACATCAAGCCCCTTCCGTGGCAAGATAGAGCTTGGTGCGGGGTTGATCCCCCTGTCAGTCGTAGCGAGCCACGAGCCGAAGGCGGCGTGTCTTGCGGAATTGAAGCCACGATAAGTTCAGAATCCGTACCGGTTGTCAGTCATGAAAACGATAGAAATGGACTTGGTGCAGAGAGATTTTCCGGCGCTCTGTCAGTCCGTCGCTAGCACAGGTCAAGCGGTCGTGGTAACGCGCGATCTACAACCGCTAGTCTCCATCGTTCCCGTGTCTCGATCAGAGGGCGTGGATGAATGTTCGATCTGGGAACTTCGCCGGCAATTCGAGCAGTGCCACGGGCCCTTGACCGAGGATTTCGGTCTGCCGCCCCGCCATCTGGATGAAGTACGTTGGGAAGACCCGTTCAAGGACTGAGCAGTGGCCCTCACGCACCTACTGGATACATCGGTCTTCTGCCAGCCAATCAAGCCACGGCCACTGACTCCGGTGATGCAGCGATGGGAAGCTTTGGGTGACTCCGCTCTGGCGATCTCGGTGCTGTGTCAGGCGGAGGTGCTGTATGGGATTGCACTGAAAGGTTCTTCTCGTTTGCGGGAAGCTTATGAGGCTGTTCTCGCGAAACGCCTGCCAGTGCTCCCCGTGGATGAAGCCGTAGGCCGAACTTATGCCGAGATGCGGGCCGCCTTGGAAAAATCAGGCCGGCGTGTTCCGGATGTCGATCTCCTGATCGCATCCACCGCCAAGAGCCACGGTTTAATCTTGACGACGCTCAACGTCCGCCATTTCTCACTCATCCCAGACTTGGCAATGGAAGACTGGTCGCTCTCATTCACGGCCTGAGTTCGCCCATCTCCTCCCGCACCGACTGCCGCCGCCGCAGGTACCAATCGTAGTTCAACAGCAGGTCGGTCATAAGTTCAAGCTGCTGAACGCTGCTGCCGGGAAAGCGGTCGGGGTCAAGCGGCTTGCCCGAGGGCGGGAAGTTCACCGGCATGACCGTGTAGGGCAAGACCGACGTCGGACTGGCTAGCCACCGATGAAGGAAGTCGGCTCGCAGCCGGGCGCCCGCTTGCGTCAGATCGGGAGCTAGCACGGTACGGGTCGTACGGCCAGGCTGATAGTCGCCAATCCGATGGCACTGGGCGCAGTACGCTTGCGTATCGAGCAGCATGTGCATGGCCGCCTCAAATCGCTCTTGCCGCTCCGGCGTGAGCGCCTCGCCGCGCAATCGCCGGGGCGAAGACTCACCGGCGGCATGCATCGGCTGGCCGGCAATCGCCGCAAGGAAATCGACCAGCTTTCCCGCCTCCTCCGGCGAGAGCGCGTAGAGAGGCATGCGCATCAACGACGCCGGACGGACAGGGAACGGGCGCAGCAGGTAGTCGTGCAGCCACTCCGGCCGCAAAGCCGCCCCGGTATGCACCAGCGGCGGCGGCAGCCAGCCCCATGCCTCCGGTCCGATCGGGTTGGCGCCAGCCGTGCGGACATCCGCCAAGGCCGCCGGGTACAACAGCCTGGCAAGATTACCACCCCACGCAGGATGCTTCTTCCCGATCTGATTGCTCCAGACCAGCACGTCGGCATCGCCTACCGCACATACTTCCCCGGCAAGCACGGCCGGCTCCCACAAGGCAAACGCATGGAGCTGGATTTCGTTGCCCTGGGTGTCTTCGTCCTCGTCAACCGTCGCCAAATGCCCGTCGTCGTCCAACCGCGGCATCCCGGCCAAGGTTGCGTGGGCAAGCCCCCGATCATCGACCTTGCGCGAAGCTTCAGCCTCAGCTTCCGAAAAATGCGGCAGAATCCACTCGAAGTCGTCATGGGCCGGCGGCGGCTCGAACTCCCGCGGATCGTACGCAACGGCCCATCGCTCCATCCGCAACGCGTGGCACTCGGCGCAAGCATGGCGGTCAACCACTTGGCGGCCTTTGACAATCGCTCTCCGCCGCGGATCAGGTTGATGGACGTACCGGGCAGTAGGCGGATCGGCCGTGAGCCCCAGTACGAAGGTCATGATGGCCTCGCGCTGCTCGGCCGTGAAGTCGAACTGGCCCATTGTCAGCCACGCATTGAACGGCTTTTCGACAGCCTTTCCGTAATCGAAGCTGCGCGGTTCGCGGAGTTTCTGCCACAGGAAACCATGGCGATGGCCGCGCCGGATGGCGTCCATGTAGAACGGGTCGGTGGCGGAATCGCCGGATTCCCCGCCGTCCTGGCCCTCCGCGGAAGCAGCCGCTTCGACCAAATAACGTTCCACCTGCTCGAAGGCCAGAAGCGACTCGCGTTTGCGCCCCCAATCGGTCAATTCCGGCCCGATGGGCAACGCGTTCTCAAACCCCGGGATGTCATGACATGCGTGGCAGCCGCGTTTCGCAATGGCGCGCCGGCCGATGCAGCGAAGCTTCTTCGCCAGCGACGAGTGACCAACCAGCAACTCGGCATCGCCGCCAAGCTCCCGAGCCGCCAACTCAGACAGTCCCTCGCGCACTGCCTGTTCCGCCACTGCTGGCGGCATACCCTCTTCCAGATGTGCCAGTACGAGTGTGTCGATATCCGCCGGTCGATACTCGGGCGCAAGGGCCGTGTACGGCGACACGTCCAGTAAAAACGCCATGATGTCAGCCACGGGGTCCGGCAACGGCGAGCTATCGGCCCCGTCATTGGAGTCGGGCAGCACGGTCACCGACTCCAAAGGCACCTGCGGCATTAGGGTGCGCGGAGAGCGATGCGCAGGATCTCGCAGGTAATCCCGCAGCCACACTTTGCTGGCATCGGTCGTGTACTTCGCGCCCATGCGGGAAAGGTCTGGACCAACGATCGATTGCCCATCTGGGAACGCCTCGTGCTTGTGGCACGCCAAGCACCCCTGCATGTGGAACACCTTGCGCCCCCGCGCCGGCGCAGGATCGCCCGCAAGCCCTTGGGACGCGGGTAACGGCTCAATCGGTACACTCGCCGAGAGCAGGTATGCGGCTATCGCATGAATCTCGACCGGCTCCAACCGCCGCGCTTGCTCAAGAGCGGGAGAGAACAGGTGGTTGTGCAGGCCAAAGAACCGCGGCATACGCGTGCTGGGCAGGAACCGACGCGGATCGGCCATGCGATCCATTAGCATCGCCGAAGTGAGCTTCTGGGCGATGTCCCGCAAGCTCGGGCCTACCTTGCGCATGGTGCCGGGTATTCCCTCTTTCACCAAGGACACCGCGTCTGGTTCCAGCCGCATGTCGGGCCCAATGCGGTGCCCCGCGGCGTCATACCCCTGAATCTCGTGGCAGCCAAAGCAGCCGTTCTCACGGATCAGATGGTAACCGGCCAGTAGTTTCGGGGCCGGCGGATCCAGGTAGCGGTTGCTTGGCTCCAGATCGGTCACCTCGTGGTGGCACTGCAAACAACGACTCTCCACGAACCGTCGCGGCAGCATGGGCCACTCCCAGTCGCGATTTGGCCGCCAGTCGTGATCCCGACGCCAGCCGGCCATCGCATCTGCCGTGTTCGGCGTGTGCGACGTCCAACGGAACGACGTGGCACTCCCCTGCCCGTCATGGCAAACAGTACAGCCAAACTGATCGACCGGATGCGGACTGGTCGCGCCCAGGAACAGGTCCAAACGCGGGTGGACGCTGAAGGGTCGCGGAAACCCGCGGTCAGTTTGCGCAATGCCCTGGTGACAGGTCGTGCAGCGGTCGAAACGAGCCACGCGCCGGAAGTGATAGTCGAGCGTCAAGTCAGGCAACCAAATCTGTTCGATGGCCAATAACTTGCATTCCTGCTCCGTCTCCCCTCGCAACTCGACCAGCACCCGGTACTCTCGCTGGTATCGTCGCCACGGTCGCCCGTATTCCGCCGCGATCATCCACACCGTCACGGCAAGCAACGCCAGCGCGCTCAGACACATCCAAACATGCAACCGCGACACGTTACGAAAAGTGGCTTCAAGTGGTCGCATCAGCAACTGTAACGCCGGCCCAGAATCTCATGGATATTGGCCAACCCCTCGCTCATGAGCATTTTGGGGGACTCGGGGGCTTCGGCCGGAATCCGTGGCTCGAACTGCACCAGCGTATGCTCCGGCAGGTCGACCGGTCCCACCGGGCGAAACACACCGTTCCCATAAATGGCGTGGACGGTTAAACTCATCGCTTTGCTCCTTTCCTCCGTTTCATTGTAATCACTGCCCAGGCATGGGCAATCCCCAAGGCCGTCGTCCGGGAGGGGTGCGCCCTGCCCGGGAGCGGAGGCGGCCGCATCTCGCCGTACCGCCTTGCCAGCGGCCGGTCGGATGTTAGAATCACCGAAGGCGCGAACGATGGCGATGGTCCGGGGTCGAATCGGGGAGGATTGAAAGATGAGCACGGTGGCGGAGGACATCGGGCTGGGGCCGTTCCCCGGCGAGTGGACGCGGCGTCACTTGCTGGGGCTCGAAGAGCTTTCGGCCGCGGAAATCTCCCTCGTTCTGGACAAGGCCGCGGTCTTCAAGCAGGCGATGCTTCGGGGCCAACGCAAGTTTCCCCTGCTCGACGATCTGAACTGCGTAACTCTCTTCTTTGAGAACTCCACGCGAACACGCATCAGCTTCTCGCTCGCGGCACGCCGGCTCGGAGCCGATGCCGTGGACTTTTCTGCCTCGACCAGCAGCCTGTCGAAAGGCGAAACGGTCATCGACACAGCCAAGAACATCGAGGCGATGGGCATGGACGTCATGATTGTCCGGCACCGCACTCCCGGCACCCCCCATCTGTTGGCACAGAACCTCCGTGCGTCGGTCATCAATGCCGGCGATGGCCCACACGAGCATCCGACACAAGGACTGTTGGACATGCTGACCATCCGCGAGCGGCGGGGCCGGATCGAGGGCCTGACGGTGGCCATGGTAGGCGATATTGCCCATAGCCGAACCGCCCGTTCCAATATTTGGGGCCTGAAGAAGCTCGGGGCCCACGTAATTGTGTGCGGCCCGTCTACCCTGGTCTCGCCGCGATGGGAGGAACTCGGCGTCGAATACTCATGGAAATTGGACGACATCCTGCCGCGAGTGGACGTGCTGAACTTGCTACGCATCCAGTTCGAGCGGCAGTACGGCCGTCCGTTCCCCTCGGTTCGAGAGTACGCCCACCTGTATGCCATGAATGCCGAACGGCTGGCGAAGTCCAAGGACGATATCCTGATCCTCGCCCCCGGCCCAATCAACCGCGGGGTCGAGATAACACCCGACGTGGCCGACGGCCGTCACTCCGCCATTCTTGAGCAAGTGACCAACGGCGTTGCCGTCCGCATGGCCGTTCTGTGGCTACTCAGTGGAGTGCGACGGAGAAACCCATAGACCGGAACGAGCGCCGCGAAGTTCCGACATGAAAATACCATTGACGCACCGAGATCCTTGCCAGTACGCTCGGACAAGATACGTGCCGGAGATGCACTGCCGGGACGGCAGTGGCATTTGGCGCCACACCACCACAAACGCACAACCACCATGCCCATCCTCATCCAGAACGGCCGAGTGATCGATCCCTCGCGGGGAATCGATCGTGTCATGAGCTTGCGTATCGCCGATGGGCACATTGTCGCCCACGACATATCGCCCAAAGACGGCGATGAAGTGCTCGACGCTTCCGACCGAATCGTTTCACCAGGCCTGATCGACATGCACGTCCATCTCCGTGAGCCGGGCCGCGAGGAGGACGAGACCATTGCCACCGGGACGGCCGCCGCACTGGCCGGCGGGTTCACCTCCATTGCGTGCGTTCCCAATACCGAGCCGCCCATCGACACCCAAGGCTCGGTCGAGTTCGTTCGCGACCG
>CAZASB010000168.1:8555-10333 GCA_964487655.1 uncultured Planctomycetaceae bacterium | reverse complement strand
GAACGCCCTTTGTGCCGCGAAAATTGGGACAGTCCCCCTGTGAACGGTTACCAATGATTGCAGCATGGAACGCGGACGCCGCAACAGCCGCGCCCCACAAACCCGAGGAGGTCACCTGATGAACCGGTTTTCACGACGCAACTTCATGGCGTGTTTGGTCATGGCGGCAGGTCTGATGATCGCTACCACGGCACGCCTGCAAGCAGCCGACGACAACGCCGCCGCGCCGGCCCAACAGCCGGTCATGGTCGACGCGTCCGAGTACGCAACACTGCAGGCCGCCTTCGACGCGCTGCCCGCGACCGGCGGCATGGTGAAACTGCCGCCAGGCACGTTTGAAATCAACGAGCCGTTGCGCGTTTCGACCGCCGAAACGCGGATTGAGGGTTCCGGCGCCGCCACGCACATTAAGAACGTCAACGAGCAGGGCTTGCCGGCCATGATCCTCCGCGCACCCACTCGCGAGACCGACCGCCGAGCCCAACTGTGGCGCGTACAGTTGGGCAACTTCCGCATCTCCGGCAACGAGAAGAGCGGCGACGGTATTCACGCCGAGGGGATCGAGGAAATCTTCATCCAGGGCGTCTCGGTCGATCATCATGGCGGGCATGGCATCTCCATGGACCTGTGCCGCGAGAATCCCCGCGTGGCCGACTCCATGATCACCTACAACAAGCTGGCTGGCATCCACATCCAGGGCGGGCACGATATCGTGGTCAACGCCAATCATTTCGAGGAGAATCAGGACGCCGTTGTCTGCTTGGACAGCTACAACCTGTGCATGAACGGCAACAATATCGACGACCACCTGCGGCATGGCATCGTGATCGAGAACACGTACGGTTCCGTCGTCTCGGGCAATATGATCGAGGAGTGCAATGGAACGGCTGTAATCCTCGATCGTGATTGTTACGGCATCGCGCTCAGCGCCAACGTGATTGCTCATGACATGGGCGGCGGAATCGACCTGCGCGACGCCCACGGCTGTACGGTCTCGGCCAACACGTTTACTTTGCTACACGGTTTCAGTGTGCGCGTGGCCAAGGATAGCGGCCGCATCACAATCACCGGCAACAACTTCTGCAACAGCTACCTGGGCGACGGCAAGGTCCGGCGCAAACTGGAACACGCGAACCCGGTGCAGCTCGACGTCGGCGCCGGGGTCGTACTAGAAGACGCCGAGCACGTGGTTGTCGTGGGCAACTCGTTTTCAGGACTCGACGGCGCGGCGCTGCGGGCCGTGGGAAAGTGCAAACAGGTGCTGGTGTCCGGCAACCTGGTGACCGACGTCCATCGGCGCCCCGCGCCCGGCGTTGACAAATCGCAGGCGTTTGACATTTCACCCGCAAGCACGGCAAATCTGCAAGGGAACCTGACCGACTGAATCGCAATTCTGAAAACGTGAGGAGCCAGGCAATGTCCACATTCGAAACGAATCGGCGCGAGTTCATGCGCGGAACGGCGGCGATAACGGAGCTTTCGGCATGAGTAACGATTTGCAACCCGCCGCAAACAGAGGACGATTGGAGTCGCTCGACGCATTGCGCGGGTTCACCATGTTCTGGATTGTGGGCGGGAGTACGGTCGTCCATGCTCTGCTGGCCCGCTCGGAGAACGTGTGGCTCGTGGCCCTTGACAGTCAGTTCAAGCACTTCGACTGGGAAGGATTTTGCTTCTTCGACCTGATCATGCCGTTGTTTCTTTTCATGATTGGTGTTTCGATTTACAAGCCCATCGAGGCGGCCGCGGCCACGCTTTGCCTGTGGCTGGTCCTCTAC
>CAZASB010000168.1:0-8455 GCA_964487655.1 uncultured Planctomycetaceae bacterium | reverse complement strand
TTACAAGCCCATCGAGGCGGCCGCGGCCACGCTTTGCCTGTGGCTGGTCCTCTACTGGCTTTACCGAACGAAAACATTCATCAGAATCTGAACACCAACCAGAAAGATAACGACATGAGACTTACCACTGTACTGTTCATCACCAGTATCCTGCTTGCCACGGGTGCCCGCGCCCAGGACGACCCATTCAGCGACGGGCTGCGCCTGTGGCTGCCTTTCGACAAACTGGTGGACGGCAAGTTCGTCGATCCGGCAACCGGCACGGTGTGCGAGGTCACGGGCAAGCCTCCGGTGCAGGAAGGCGGCGTGCTGGCCAGCCAGTTCGATACACTCATCGTACCGAACATCGACCTGGCCGACGCGGCCGACGAACTGACCGTCGCGGCGTGGATCGCGCCAGCCGGGCAGCCGAAGTCGTATGAGACCATCCTGTTCAAGGGCAACCGACAAGGGGCTGGTGACCAGCAGATCCACTTCTTCCTCTCCCTGTGCGACGGCCGCCCGGAACTGAAGTTCATCGACGAGAAAGGGTCCTGGAAGGGCATTCTGCGCAACGCCGATACGTTCACCATTACCGGCGCCAAGCCCGTCCCGCTGGCCGACGTACCCGCGGTGAAAGCCGCGAGTTGGAATCACATTGCGGCCACGTTTAACCGCGGGCACGTATCGCTCTATATCAACGGCAAGGAGATCCTCTCGGGTCCCGTCGGCACGAAGCGGTTGGTCCCCAACGCCTATCCCTTGCGCATCGGCGAAGGGCAGTCACAAGACGGCCCTCGTACCTATGTCTTCACTGGCCTGGTGAGCAACGTCCGGGTTTACGGTCGGGCGATGCCCGCCGATGAGCTGGGAAAGCTATACGAGCACGAGCGTGCAGGCAAGCCGGAGGGCGTGGTCAAGATTGCGCGCCCGCTGCCCGAGGGCTACGACCCTGAGTTCAAGACGGAATTGCCGCTGGTGCAAGCCTACGAGCAACGACTGTCCAACATCGCGCCCCGCACCGAGCCGGTCGAGTCGCGCATCGAGGACCATAACGGCGTCACAACGCTGTTCGTGAATGGCCGCCCGATGTACGGCATGGCCATGATGCCGGAGCCGTACGTGAGCGATGCCGAGATTACCCTGTCGTGCCGTGATTTCGCTGCTGCCGGCGTGGACCTCTACAGCGAGATTTTCTGGAGCTGGATGACCCCGCGAGACGGCTGCCATGGTTGGTGGCTGGGCGAGGGAAAATACGACTTCGAGCGGATCGACGGCCGTATCCGGGCGATCATCCAGGCGAATCCCCGGGCGCTCATTCTTCCACGCATCAAGCTCAATCCGCCCGGCTGGTGGCTGAAGGCGCACCCGGACGAAATCACCGTCACCGCCGACGACAAGCGAGCACGGCAGGCGTCGCTGGCCTCCGAACTGTGGGCCGACACCTATGAGCGGATGCTGCGCGACGTGATTCGCCACATGGAGGCGGCCGACTACGCGCCGCACATTTTCGGTTATCATCCGGCAGGCGGTTGTGCCAGCGAGTGGTTCTGGTGGGGCCCGGGCGGAATTAATGCCGAAGTGCATGACTACTCGCCCGCGGCCGTGAATCGCTGGCGAGCCTGGTTGACCGAGCGGTACGAGGGAAACGTGGACGCCCTGCGCCGCGCGTGGGGCGACCCGGTGGTGACCTTTGAAAGCGCCACGCCCACCGTGCCGGCCGACTCCGCGGCCCGGCACCATGGCGTGTTTCGTCATCCGGTCCAGGGGCGCAAGACCATGGACTACCGCCGCTTCCTCAGCGACATGGTCGGTGGCAATATCGTCCGCAGTTGCCGTATCGTGAAAGAGGAGACCGGCGGTCGGAAGATCGCCGGCGTGTTCTACGGCTACTCCATGTACTGCCATAACATGGACGGTTTTCAAGGACTCCGGGCAGTGCTGAACTCGCCGCACGTGGATTTTCTGGCCTCGCCCACCGCATACGACCGCCGGCGTGGCGGCGACGTGGGTGGATTCATCTCGGCCTATTCGGCCTCGTACCGCTTGCACAACAAGCTCTACTGGGACGAAGCCGACATCCGCACGCACCTCTACCCGGGCAACGCGCCGTATCGCACCGATACGCTCGACGAGACACTCACGGTGGTTGACCGGGCCGTCGGCTACTCGCTGAGCAAGGGCACAAGCTTCTGGTGGTTCCTGCTGGCCGGGAACGCCACGTTCCACCAGGCCGAGGTGATGAATGAGATTGCACGGTTGCACGAAGTGGGTGAAAAGGCCCCGGAGCACAACCGCGCTCCGGTGAGCGAGGTGGCCGTGTTCGCCGACGAGGACAACATGCACTTCGCGCCGGGAGGGCCCCCATTCCGCCGCGCACTGCTGCGCGGCACGCTGGACGAGCTGGAACGCATGGGCGCGCCCTACGACATGTACTTGCTGCCCGACATCGCCGACCCGCGCCTGCCCGACTACAAACTCTACATCTTCCTCAACGCCTTCCACGTCGACGAATCCCTGCGCAACGCCATCCGGGAGAAAGCCTGCCGGGAGGGCAAGACGGTCGCCTGGATCTACGCGCCCGGATATGTGCGAGAACAAGGGTTTGACACCGAGGGAATCAGTGATCTGACCGGTATTCGCGTGCAGGCGATGGACGGCTCGGTCCCGGCCGAAATGACGCTCACCGCCGAGAAGCACGCAATTACCCAAGCGGCGCCGGCCACCTGGGCGGATCGCTGGGAGATCAGCCCGGTCTTCGCGGTGGACGATCCCGCGGCCACGGTGCTTGCCACCACGGCCGGGCGGCCCTCGTTGGCAGTGAAGGACGTGGCAGGCCAGCGTTCCGTCTACTCGCTGCTGCCCCTGAAGGCCGAAATCTTCCAGGGGTTATGCCGTGCGGCAGGCGTCCACATTTACTCCGACACGTTCGACGCCTTCTCGGCCAATGCGAGCTACGCCACGCTGCACACGGTCCAGCCCGGCAAGAAACGCATCGTCCTGCGCGCTGCCGCGAATGTACGCGAGATCGTGATCGGCCGCGACCTGGGCGACGGCGTGAGCGTGATTGAGGAAGACTTGCCCGCCGGCGCCACGCGGATTTACCGGTTGGAGTAGGGGCGAGATATTTCAGATCTCATATCTCAAATCTCAAATCGGCCCCGCCACCCGCGGAGCAGTGCGCACTATTTTCTCCGCCTGGCAAGCCTGCGTGCAACAGGGGCCATCTCAGATCTCAAATTTGAAATTTCAGATTCGTCCGCCCCTCTACAGTCGCCGCAGGGCCGGCGGGAGCGGTGGATGGGGCCGGAAAGGCAACGCGACCTCACGTGGAAAGGCCGTCGGTCGCTTGTATTGTGTGCTTGTATTGTGCGCGGGGGCGGGAGGGGCTAGAATAGTCTGAGAGTTGAGTTATCCACTCCATTGACACACCAGGATATCCGTGATGAATCCCTCCAGCCGACGTCAGTTCCTTAAAACCTCGACCGCCGTGGCAGGCGCCTCTCTGATCGCCGCGCCGGCCATCGCCAAGTCTCGCCTGAGCGCCAACGACCGAATCCGGGTAGCCATGGTTGGGCTGGGCGGACGCATGAGTAGCCATATTGGATGCCTCGGCGCAATGGCCTCGACCGATAACGTCGAAATCGCCGCCATCTGCGATTGCGATCAGAGCAAGCTCGATAGCGCGGCCAAAAGGTACCCTGCACTCGAAGGCCTCAAGCTAAAGACGTTCACCGATCAAAAAGCCGTGTTCGACGATCCGTCGATCGACGCGGTCAGTTTCAGCACGCAGGATCACTGGCACGCATTGCAGACCATCTGGGCCTGTCAGGCCGGCAAGGACGTGTACGTCGAGAAGCCGCCCACCTGGTGTATTTGGGAGGGCCGCAAGATGGTCGAGGCGGCGCGCAAGTACGGGCGCATGGTGCAGGTGGGCACGCAGAACCGTTCGAGCCCGAACGTCGTGGAGGGCATGAAGAAGCTGCACGAGGGGATCATCGGCAAGCTCTACATGGCGCGGGGAATGACCTATAAGACACGTGGCAACCTTGGCAAGCACAATCCCAGCCCCGTGCCCGAGGGACTCAATTGGGACGCCTGGGTCGGCCCGGCCAAGATGGTCGAGTTCAGTAATTTCCAGCATCGCCGCTGGTACTACCTCGACAATTTCGCCAGCGGCGACGTATCCAACCAGACCGTCCACGATATCGACAAGATTCGCTGGGGCCTCGGGCTAGACGAGCATCCGGTGACGGTCATGTCCATGGGCGACCGTTTCGCTCCGGGCGACGACGATGACGCTGACACGCCCAACACGCAGACCTTCTCGTGCAGATGGGCCGATCACAAGGTGCTCGTCACGTTCGAGTTCCGCCACTGGTACACCAACAGCGAGGCCGGCATGCGCGACCAGTATCCCTTTGTCGCGCCCAACCAGTGCGTCGGCGAGATATTCTTCGGCAGCGAAGGCTACATGATCTTCCCCGATTACTCCAGCTACTACACGTTCCTCGGCTCGAAGAACGAGCCGGGCCCGTTCAAGACCGACCGGCAGGAAGATCCTAGCGCGCCGCTAATCGACTGGCGAACCGAGAGCATTCCGCACTTCCGCAATTGGCTTGATGCCATGCGCACCCGAGAGCACGAGGACCTCGCCGCCGACGTCGAACAGGGGCACCGGTCGAACGCCGTGTGTCACTTGGCGAAGATCTCGTGCAAGCTTGGTCGTAGCGTCCACTTCGACCCGCAAACCGAGCGCTTCGTCAACGACCCCGAGGCCGACAAGCACCTGAAGCGCGACTATCGCGAGCCGTACGTCATTCCCGAAGTCGTCTGACTCGAGTTGCCGGCATGAAATCGGACGAGCGCCGCCGCGTCCGAAGCGCGGCGGCGCCTTGATGTCTTCCAGTCAACCAACCTAACTTCCTTGAGGTATCTACCATGACTCGACTGAACTTGACCGTGTTGCTTCTGGGCGCAATCCTCGCCATCGCATGTGCCGCAGCGGCCGACGAGCCGAAAGCGGATCTGCGCGTGGGCATCCTCGGACTCGACGCGCACGGACTGCCCTTTACGCAGTTGCTCAACTCGCCTGACAAGCCGGAGGAACTGGCCGGGGCGCGCGTGGTCGTCGCCTGGCCGGGCGGGAGCCCGGATGTCGAAACCAGCCAGTCCATCCTCGCCCGCTCGGTCGAACCGGTCCGCGCATTGGGCGTGGAAATTGCCGACTCGGTCGATGACGTGCTGGTAAAGTCCGACGTCGTCTTGATCCTCAGCATCGACGGCCGGCCGCACCTCGAGCTGGCTCGAAAGACCATCGCCGTCCGCAAACCGTTCTTCATCGACAAGCCGGTGGCCATCTCGCTAGCCGATACGATTCGCGTGTTCAACTTGGCTCGCGAGGCAGGCGTGCCGTGCTTCTCCAGCTCGTCGCTGCGTTTTAGCCCGGGTATCTTTGGGATGCGCAACGACCCGGCGATTGGCAGCGTGCTCGGGTGCGATGTCCACGGTCGGAACGCCCCGCTCGAACCGAGCCATCCGGATCTGTTCTATTACGGCATCCACAGCACGGAAATGCTGTTTACCATTATGGGCGCCGGCTGCGTTTCCGTCAGCCGGACGAAGACCGACACGACCGACTTCGTCGTGGGCACGTGGATGGACGGGCGTATCGGCACGTTCCGCGGGATTCGCGAAGGCGCCGGGCCGTTCGGCGCCATGGTTTTTGGTACGAAGGGCGTTGCGCCGGCCGGCAAGTTCGAGGGCTACGCGCCGCTGCTGGTGGAAATCATCAAGTTCTTCAAGACGGGCGCGCCGCCAGTGGCCGAGGCGGAAACGCTGGAGATTTACGCCTTCATGGAAGCTGCGGATGAGAGCAAGCGGCAAGGCGGCATGCCCGTCACGCTGGAAAGCGTGCTGGAAAAGGCCCGCGCCGCCACTCAATGAGCCCGTAGAAGGCAACGGACCATCTGAATTTCACAACCGTGGCACGATCTTCCATGTCGCAGGAATCGCGATTCGGACGGTCGTGCCACGGAGTGTTTTGGGTGCCATTTCCAGGTACGAACGCTACCCGTTCGCAGTTTCGGCTTCGATGCAGGAGAATGTCGCCAAGCAGAATGGCCACCGGCCGAGCAAGCCGGCCGGTGGCGGGTTTGCCGTGCTCACCAACGCCCTGTTTATCCCTTTCTTCCGTCGCCGCTGAGCCGGACGGTCTCTCAAGGTGGGACTCCAACTCTACCAGCCCGCCCGGGCTACGAGTCGGCCTCCTCCTGCCACTCGTGGAGCATCGCCTCGTAGGTGGCGATGGTGGCCGAGTCGTTGATGATTTCCAAGGGCGTCTTGCCGAGCCAGCCTGCCGCCTCGTTGGTGTAGGCCGTCTGGAGCAAGGCGCGAAGCGACTGCCGCGTGAACATCGGATCGGACTCCCGCCAATGACGCACCATGGCGCACGACGCCTCGTAGATTTCCGCGTAGTTCTGGTCATGCCAGTCAGGCGAGGATACGTCGGTCATGGTCCGTGATGGTCGTTTGGGATTCGTCGCCGGGAAGAACAAGCCAAGGACCAGGGTACAACGAAACCAACCCTGAAGAAACCCCCACACTAAGGCAAGTTCGCTGCGTTCTGGCCTAGCAGGCCATTGCGGTTGGCAGGGGTGCTCGTGTCGCGGGCCGGTACATGTTAGAATGGCCGCCGCGCCACGAGCATGGAGAATGGAGAACAGTAGAACCGTCTTGAGGAACGGTTCCGGCCGTGCGCGCGTCCAGTTTCATGCATCTAGGTTAAGGATCGGATCTCGCCATGAATGTTCTGGTTATCCTCGGACATCAGCGTCCGGGCAGCTTCAACCATGCGATTGCCGACGCAGTGGTCGAGAAACTCAAGACGCTGGGGCACGAGGTCGTTTTCCACGATCTCTACGCCGAGAAGTTCGACCCGATCCTCCTGCAAGAGGAGATCGAGTCCGAGGAAGAGCTGGACCTCGTCGTACGGCGGCACTGCGACGAAGCGCTGGCGGCGGACGGGTTCGTGGTGATCCATCCGAACTGGTGGGGCATGCCGCCGGCCGTGCTCAAGGGGTGGATCGACCGCGTCTTCCGCCAGGGGACCATCTATGACTTCAGCGCGGCCGGGGTGACCAGCAAGCTGGCCGGCAAGCGGGCGCTGGTGCTCACCACGTCGAATACGCCGCGCGACGACGAACTGCGACTCTATGACGACCCGCTCGAAAACCTCTGGAAAAATTGCATTTTCGGCCTTCTAGGCGTCACTGATTTCGCCCGTCGCAACTTCGAGTCGCTCATTATGAGCACGTCGGAACAACGGGCCGAGTGGCTCGACCAGACCCGAAAACTGGTGCGCGAGCGATTCGGTCATTAGTCGCGTCCACCCATGGCGAGAACCATTTTTGACGAAAAATCCACATAGCCCCTTTGGAGTGCGGCGGCTTGACGCCGCTTTCATTCTTTCTTTTCTTGTACTGATAATGCGATTATACCAGGACATCCGCAAGGCGACAAAAGAAGAAAGGACGAAAGAAAGAACCAAAGCGGCGTCAAGCCGCCGCACTCCAAAGGGGGTTAGATCGGTTCGTACTCGTCTAGGACGCGGAGTTTGTCTGTCTTGAAACTGTAAATCGTCTTCACCTGCGAGGGCGCGGCAGTCCGTTCAAACCAGGCTGCCGAGCACCATGGATATTGGTTGGCCACCGGAACTAGTCCGTGCTTCACGGGGTTTTGGTGTACATAGTTCAAGCGTGCCAGATAGGACTTCTCAAACGTCAACTGGGTGTCCCAGAAATTGTGCCAGACCGTGCGTCTTGGCGTCCCGTCGCGCGTGTTCAGTTCGGAGGCCGTGGTTGTGTGCAGATGGGAGAGTAGCTGCCGCACCTGCTCGCCGGTCTCCGTGCTGTGCCCCACGAAATGATAGTGATTGGAGAACACGGCCCAGGCTTCCAGGTGCAAGCCATGCTGCCGAGCCAGCGCGAGCAATTGTGTTTCGAGCAGATCGAGCCGTTCGGGGCCGCGAAACAAGTGCTCTTTTTGCAGTGTCCCAGCGGTTACGATGTACGTTCCGTGCTCACTCAATCGGTGTAGCGGCGCATGCGGCCAGTTGCGCGCCGACGTGACGGGAGCGCTCGTCGCAGAGGCCACGATCTCGGTCTCCACTGGCGGAGTGGAACGCTCCAGAAGGCGTTCAACGGCCGAGAGCGCCTCGGCGGGCACCTCGCACAACCGCCGGATCAGCTCGATTCTCCGCCGATCTTCGCCTGACACAGGACTTCTCCCGTGAAGCATGGCCTTTTGGAGTGCGACGGCTTGACGCCGCTTTCGTTCCTTCTTTTCTTGTACTCGCGATGCGATTCTATCAGGACGTCCTCAAGACGGCAAGAGAAGAAAGGAAGAAAAGAAACAAAGAAAGCGGGTAACCGTTCACAGGGGGACTGTCCCAATTTTCGCGGCACAAAGGGCGTTC
>CAZASB010000167.1:0-10340 GCA_964487655.1 uncultured Planctomycetaceae bacterium | reverse complement strand
AGGAACCTGATCAGGTAGTCCCTGGGAATGCGGCGGTCTTGGGAACCCGGGATGCGGTATCCCTTGAGGCGGCCCGAATCGAACCACTTACTTACGGTGCGCGGGGCCACCTTGCAGATCTTGGCGACCTGACCCGTTGTGAAGACCTTCATCGCAGGCTCTCCGATTAATCTCACGTTGGTTTATTCAAAGTCTCGGCCAGTTTGCTGGCACGAAACGCTCTGTCGCCCCACACTCTCGGAACCGGTTTCGATCCATCGAAAACGACAGGATATGTCGCCGGAATCCACAAGCATCTGGGTCGGGGCCTCTCCGCAATTCGCTTTCCATTGTGGCTATGGCTCAGTTCCTTCTGACCCGGGCCGTACTAATCACATCGTCATCCTGAGCATTCGGAAGCCAGTGAAAATCCGTAAAATAGGGAAGCTGTGGTCTAACCTCTCTATCGCGAATTGCTGGCGCTCTCCGAGGAACTCCGTCAGGCAACCGGCGGAAAGGAGAGAGAGACTCGCAGACTGCCAACCGAGGAGAGACTTCGGCTGGCCGCCAAGGCAGCGCCTTCAAAGGCAGGTTCCCCCCCTGCGGCTCCTCCTGCATGATGCGGTTTGCTGTTGCATCGTGTGGGAGAAACCCTCCGATCATTCTCTTCGCCACGCTCCAGGCTGCAACTTTAGAAACTTTGTGCGCATGCAACAAGTATGACAATCATGACGACTCTAACGAAGAGCCCGTGACTTCTAGCCAAGCGGACAGATGTCGGATATACTGTGCCGTTCCAAATGCCTGTGGTATAGGTTGTCGGTGAGTTGGACTGCCATCTCAATGCGCCCCTGCAACCACCCGGCGAAGCATAACCTTTATCTGTGGGCTTGATGTTACCCCATTGTGATTGCCATGAGTACACGTAGCGAATCGTTTGCCGGCCTTTCCGTGGCCATGATTACCCCATTTCACAATGGAGAGGTTGACTTCGACGCGATCCGACGGATTGTCGACTTCCAGGTTGAGGCGGGTACGACGTGCCTTTGCCCGGTGGGTACCACGGGTGAGTCGCCCACGGTCTCCCATGAAGAGCACGAGCAAATTATTGCCGCCGTGATCGAGGCTGCCGCAGGCCGAATCAAGGTCATGCCCGGAACGGGTAGTAACAGCACATCCGAAGCTCTTCGGCTCACCCGCTTCGCTGCCCATGCCGGCGCCGATGCCGCATTGGTCGTCGCCCCATACTACAACAAGCCCACCCAGGAGGGTATGTACCAACATTATCGGGTACTGGCCGAGGCGGTCGATCTTCCCATTTGCGTGTACAACATTCCTGGCAGGACCGGAAAGAACATCGAGCCGGAAACCATCATCCGCATGGCCGAGTTGCCCAATATCACCATGGTGAAAGAGGCGACCGGCTCGATGGATCAGGCATCGCAGATTCTCGCCGCCACCGATCTCACGGTTCTAAGCGGCGACGATAGCCTAACGCTTCCCCTGATGGCCCTTGGCGGGCGCGGTGTTATCTCTGTGGTGGGCAACATCGTGCCGGGCGATATGACGGCGATGCTCCGGGCGTTTGAGGCAGGTGATCTGGCCGAGGCACGACGTTGGCACCATAAGCTTTTCCCCCTATGCCGCGACATGCTCTCGATGGCGACCAACCCCATCCCCATGAAGGCCGCCATGAAGCTGCTTGGTCGCGATACGGGAGAATTGCGTCTCCCCATGACGCCGTTGAGTCTCGAGCAGGAAGCCCGGTTGCGTCAAACTCTGGCGGCTTACGGCCTGCTGTAAGGAGGCGCCGGCCCGATGGCGAACGTCCTGCTGCTTTGCGAGTACCCTACGCTCTGCGGCGGGGAACGGTCGATGCTGTCGACCTTCAATGGCGTTGAAGCAGCCGGTTTTCGCCTGACGGTCGCAGCGCCTCGTGTTGGGACGCTTGCCGATGCCCTGGCGGCAGCAGGTGTTGAGCACATTCCATTTTCCACCTGCGGACCAAGCGATGAGCGGCGGTCCCAGGCCGCGCTACGCAGCGATCTCGACGGTTTGCTCCGCCAACTGCGGCCCGACCTGCTCCACGCGAACAGTCTAGCCATGAGCCGACTGGCTGGGCCCGTGGCCGCGGATGCCGGGGTGCCGAGCCTTGGCCACCTACGCGATATCGTGCGGCTGAGCCGGCAGTCCATCGCCGATCTGAACAGGCACCGCCGCTTGCTGGCCGTTTCGGAAGCCGTGCGACGTTACCACTTGGCGGCAGGGCTCGACGCGGAAAAGACCCGTGTCGCGCACAACGGCGTTGATCTTGCCCGGTTCCGGCCTCGCGCGCCAACTGCCTACATCCATCGCGAGTTGCACTTGCCGCCCGAGGCCCGACTGGTCGGCGTCATCGGTCAAATATGCTTGCGCAAGGGGCAAGACGTCCTGGTTGAGGCAGCCGCGAGAATCGCCGGTCTGTTCGAAAACGTCCATTACCTGATCGTCGGCAGTCGCAACTCGCGGAAGCAGGAATCAGTTGATTTTGAGGCTCGCCTTCGTTGCGCCTCGGAGCAGGGCGTGCTTGGCGGTCGCCTACACTTGCTCGGCGAACGTGACGATGTGGACCGAATTCTGAACGAACTAACGCTTCTGGCGCACCCAGCCAGGCAGGAGCCGCTTGGCCGCGTCCTGTTGGAAGCTGCCGCGGCGGCCGTTCCCATCGTGACAACCGACATTGGCGGGACACGTGAGATATTTCCAGAAAGCGACCGCGCTGCCCGGCTCGTTATGGCAGGCGACCCTGCCGCACTGGCCGAGGCAATGGCCGAGTTGCTCAACGACAACAACCAGCGCCGCGCGCTGGGGCTCGCGGCGCGGACTCGAACCGAATCGGCCTTTGGGATCGACCGTGCCGTGGCTGTACTGGTAGCCCACTACGCGAATCTTGCGTCTCTCGGCCGTTGATCGGGCCTAATCGGCGGCCAGATTGAACTCGAAGTGGTTATTGCCGTTCAACTGAACCTCCACTTCCAGGTTGGTCGCATCGTTGAACTTGGTCGGGATGTACTGCTCCGGCAGCTCAAGCGGAATTCCGGCAAAGACCGATTCGTTCGACTTCGGCTTCCGAAAGGCCGTGATGTGAACGCGGTACTTCCCTGGCCGAAGGCCTTCCGATCCGGGAAACACGAACGCCCCATTGCTAATGTCCGACGCAGCCGGACTGCCAGCCAATTGCGATGAGGGGTAGAAGGCGATCTGGCCAACCTCAACCGGTTGCCCTTCAAACCGAACTTCGCCGTACACGGGCAACTGCTGTTGCGAGTCGCATCCGGCAACTAGCGACATGACGGCGGTGACCAGGAGGAAGCAGGGAGCCCCGCTTCGAATCCATCGCTCAATACGTCGACTCATGACAGAACCTCCGAGGGGTCAGATGAGCGTTTACCGAGAAACAGAATTATCACCCAGTATCGACGAGCCCTCGCCTCATGTCAAGTGTCCTCGGCCCTCTCGGTCGGTCGTGGGAAAGCTATTGTGAGGCTTTTCCGGGGCAGAGTTCTTTGTTGGAGAAATGGGCCGGATCGGAAGCGATTGCAAGAAAGAGCCCCTGACCGACGTGCTGAATCTGACTAGCCGGCCGAACCGAATGCCTGACGCAGGTCGGCAATCAGGTCTTCGGGATTCTCGATGCCGCAGGAGAGCCGTATCATGTTGTCGGGGAGGCCAATGGCCCTTGGTCCTTCTCCCGCGTAACGGCTACAAGCGGCCACAAATCCCATTAGCGATATGTTATTTCCACATGACTTCCAACGCAAGGGCCGGGAAAGATTCAGCCTAGACTACCCAATATCTCCAGCCTGTCTTGACTGCGATGGAATTCATCCAGATAATCCGTCGTGCCTTTTTCGGCCGACGAGTACGTGGCGGATCAACGTGGAGAACAAGGTATGATGCATCTTAACTGGAAGCACGCAATTGCGGCCATGATGGCCATGGTCCTGGGTACCGGGTGTCAATCGCCGTACCATGCGGACCAGGGGGCCCTTTTCGGTGGCTTGGTTGGAGCCGGTTCCGGGGCTATCATTGGGAATCAGCTAGGCAGTACCGGCGCTGGCGCGGCAATTGGCGGGGCCCTTGGCGCGATTACCGGCGCCGCCGTTGGCTCCGAACTCGACGGCATTGAAGCGCAAAACGCCGCCAACATGGCCGCCATCGAGCAACGGCTTGGCCGACAGCTTGCCGCTGGGGCGGCAACGGTCGACGACGTGATTGCCATGACCAACGCCAGTGTCAACGAAGAGCTAATTGTCAACCATGTTCGCAACAATGGGACGGCCGTGCGTTTGCAGGCGGCCGATATCATTTCGCTCCAGCAGCAAGGCGTGAGCAGTCGCGTCATTGCCGCACTCCAAGCACCGCCCTCGCCGCAACAACAAATGGCCGCCAGTCCGGTGATAGTCCAGTCAGCTCCAGCGCCAATTATTGTTGAAGAGTACCACTATGGGCACCCATGGTGGGGACCTCCGCACTGCCGATACAGGCCAGCGCCCTACCACCGACCTGGAATGAGTTGGGGATTCACCTACCGGGGCAGGTAGTATGCATCGCCGCGACACCCAGTATCGGTCATTACGGAACACGGCTACGTCATGACGCACAATATCTTGCGAAACCTCGCGTGGAGTGTGAGGTGTACAGGAATTGCGTTGCTCCTTTCGTGTGCGGCGTGGGCCGAGGCCCCAACCGACGCGTCCGGGGACACGCCGGCCGCCGGCATTGAAGAGGCTATTCGCGATTTGGGCGATGACGACTTCGGCGTTCGCCAACGCGCCACGCACTCGCTCTGGCAAGCGGGCGAATCGGCCGAGCCGGCTTTGCGCGAGGCGATGCAAAGCACGGATCCCGAAGTGGCTTCTCGCGCCCGTTGGATTCTCGATCGGCTACGGTTCGGCCTCCTGCCGGATACTCCGCATCAACTCGTTGGCCTGATCGAGCAATTCCGACTTGGAAACGAGGGGGTGCGCCGCACGGTCATCAAGCGGCTCACGGAATCGGGACACGTCGAGCTGGCGACTCGCCTGATTCGCACCGATCCCGACATCGAGTCGCGCGAGCGGCTCACAAGCTGGATGGTTGGCGAGATTGGTAAGAGCGCGCGTCAACTCATCGTTGACGGGAATTTTGGGAACCGTGGGGGCATCCGCAAACTGCTTGAAGTCGCCACGCAGAGTGATTCGGGCTGTCGCGATTTTGCCGCGTACTTGCTCGTGCAAGGTGAGTTGGACGTGGAAATCGCGCAACGGATGAAACGGCTGAAGCAACAGCCCGACGAAGGCGAGGCCCGCCTGCTCGGCTACCTGCTGCGAGCGCGCGGCGATCTGCCTGGTGCCCTGGGCATGTTCGACGAACAAGCCAACGATGCCCGATTGACGAGAGGCGTGCTAGCCGAATTGGGCGATTGGAAAGCGCTTGCCGAGCGATGGGACGAGCTTCTGCCTCCCGCCAACAACCCGATCGATGAGGAAGCCAGCGGCGGGGACGAAGCCCTCGAACGGCTGGGGATGGCCGCCACGTTCCACCAGCTTGCTGGGAACGAAGCCCAGTTCTCCGTCGCGCGCGATCAGCTTCGGGAAGCAGCTTCGCAAGACGCTCGCGATTCATGGTACGCGATCAAGGCCCTTCTGATTGCCGGCCAGATCGACGAGGCCATTGAACTGTTTTCGGAGCATGGACATGCCCAAACCACATTCGACCTGCTGGTGGCGCAAATGCGTTTCGACGAGGCGTTCCGAGCGGCCGGCATGGATGGGCCTCGCAGCCCGTTCGATCTGAAGCCGCGGGGCGATGAGTCTGGCGAAGAGTTCGACGATGACGCACTTGGGACCGACGGCGAAGAGAACACTCAACAGGCCCGCGCAACGCAGGTCCGGTTCTCGCTTGGGCTAAGCGTTGCTCAAGTACTGCATCGGCTGGGCTGGACCACTGAAGCCGAGGAGCTATTCGACCGGCTCGCCGCGGCAACGACGGACAATCCCAAGCTACAACTACGCGCCGTATGCAGGGCCGAACGCGAGGCTGAACTAGACGCGAGCGCGTTTCAAAGAGCGGCCGGCGCGATGGACGAAGAGTCGGCCGCCGCGTACCTCGCCGTCTTGTTCCCCAAGCAGGCTCCCGAGGCAATCCGCTGGTGGAACTATCTGACCGGTGGACAGTCCGAGACCGATCCGACCGACCGGTTGGCGCGCATTCGCGGTATCGTGGAGCGGTCCTGGGCTCGAGACGAACTGATTGCGGCAGCCGACGAGGCAGAGAAATACGTTCCCGCCGACTCGCCCGAAGATCATGCCGAGTGGCTCATCGCCATCGGCCAGTTGCGCCTCGATGCCAATGATACGGGTGGCGCTAAGCGGTGCTTCGAAAAGGCGACTAAAGCCAATCGCTCGGCCGAGACGCTCGTACGCTTGGCCGACTTCCACTGGAACCGCCGTCAGTGGAAGGCGGCCGCCGATGCGTATGAAACGGCCATTGCCCTGGCCGCGGAGCAGCCGCCCGAGTCGTACGCCCATTTACTCTACTTGCAAGGCTATGCGAGCACCAAAGCCGGCGATGAAGGTCAAGGGAATTGCCTCATGGCCGCGGCGAGGCAACTCCCGCTGGGCAATGCCCGCGTGCGCCACGCGCTGGCCGAAACGCTCGGACAACGCGATCTGGCCAAGGAAGCCGTGCATCAATGGAATGTCATTTTGCAAACCGGCGAGTTCAATGAATGGGCGCTCAACGACGCCGCCAAGCAACTTGGCAATACGCTCAGCGGCAAGGATGGACTGCGTGCCGCAAACTATTGGCAACGGCTGCTCATCAGTTGCGCCAAACGCAATGCGAATCTGGTGAAGGCCGACGGCTACCTGAAGCTCATCCAACTGATCCACCGGCTCCGTGCGCGCGGACTGCTCGAAAACGGCGACTCCGATCAGGCAGTGCGAGAAATCTGGTTGGCTCACACCGCCATGCCGGGCGATGTGCCGCTCGTTTGCGACCTCATCCCGCAGCTCGACGCGGCCGGGCTCAGGGCCGAGGCCGACCGCCTGTTCGAAGCCACGTACGCACACTTGCTGTTGGCGGGCAAGAACCATCCTCATGCCGCGTCGCTGCTGAACAACGCGGCATGGATGGCCGCTACCTGCAACCGCCGGCTCGACGACGCGCAAAGCCTGGCACAACGCGCCACGGAGCTTTCGCCTGACAATCCCGTCTATCTCGACACATTGGCCGAAGCATATTTTCGTCGAGGCGACCGCGAAAAAGCTGCCGGTCTTGCCCGCCGATGCGCGGAACTCGACCCAAAGCCGGAGCACTACCGGCAGCAACTCGCGCGATTCACCGAGCCGGAATGATTACTTGCCCAGCAGGTGGTTGACAACGGCCAGTTCCAACTCCTCGTAATCGCGGTTGGCGATGCACTGGCGTTCCAGGTCGACCGGGAAGGACCGGACCTTCTCGACCAGCTTCAGAAATATCTCGCGGCTGTTCGACAGGTGCTTGTGAGAGACCTCGACTTTCTGGGTCCGCATGGCCTTGACGTCGAGTCCCACGAACCGCCCGGTGCTGGGATAATCGCCAAGTTCCAACACGCGCACTTGGTTGTACGCGCCTCGCAGGTTTGCCCCGCCAAACGTCTTGTCCTGGTCGAACTTCAGGCCGTTCTGGTCGTTCAGATGGACGCTCCACAGCTTGCCCATGGACAGGGCGAAGGCCATTTCGTCCGACGGATCGAGCCCGGCGAGCAGTGCGTGCGCGCTCTCGATCAGCCCGCCCACGCGGCTTGAGTCGACCGTGCGCTCGGCTAGTGCCAAGGCGTGGCCAATGGTCGGCACGTAGGTATGATCGACCGGTTCGTTTGGCTTCGGCTCGATGGCGATCTCGACGTGCCGGTCGTACTCCAGAATCTCATTGAGCACTTCGAGCAATTGCTGATACGCTTCGATGGCATTTTTCGATTCGCGAATATAAGTGCCTTCGCGAGCAAGCCAAAGGACGATCATGTGCGTGTCCAGAGCGTTCGCAATGTCGACGCTCCGCTTGAACCGATCGAGGGCCCACTGGCGGCATTCAGGATCGTTGGACGTGAAGCCGCCGTCGATCCCTCGCGGGTCTTCCCACAATCGCGGGGCGACGAACTCGGCCACCAGCCCCTCGCCATCAAGCATCTTTTTGACCTCGCCGGCTTTTGCAACGATCTGCTCGGACGAAAGCTGCTCCATGTCCGGAACGGCGTCGTCATCGTGGAACTGGACCGCATCGAAGCCCAACTTCTTGTACATCCCGAGCTTCTCGGCAAACGCGATCGTCGGGCGAACGGTCGGTCCGAATGGATCGGCGCCCTCGTGAATGTTCCAGGGGCCGAAAGAAAAACGGTATTCACCGGACATGGCATAACTCCTTATGCACGGTTGATGTTAGAACGGATTCAGCAGTAGCGATAAGACTATCCTCGCGCAACGGGAACGTCAAGTACCCGTACAGTGCGGTATGCTCATATCCAGTATGGCCACGAAAATTCTGCCTAATACATCGAACGCTTTGAAAGTGCAATAATTAACAGAAAGATGCCTGACAGACAGGCCATGCAAAGACACGTAAGAGGCGTGGCCCCCTCGTTTTCTTCGGTCCAAATGGTGCAATCTGCCCGGCTCGCCCTCTCCGAAGAGTTCAACCTATCGAAACATCGCAGTACGTCCGCCCATCTTGCCGATGCCGAAACATTGGGTGCGCACTGGCGCCTGGCTTGGCGTGCGAGCCGGCGAGCGCAGTTTTGAGCACTCGTGGTCCAACCGATGGCGGCTCCTAACGCGTACGGCTCCGGTCGCCTTTGAGCATGTATTGGAAAGGGCATCTATGCAGTTGCAGTTCCTTGGCGCAACGGGGCAGGTAACCGGCTCGTGCTACCGAGTGGAAACAAGTGATGTACGCCTCCTGATCGACTGCGGAATGTACCAGGAGCGGGCCTATCTCGACCGGAACTGGGAGCCTGCCCCCGGACCGCCTAACCGGATCGACGCCGTTCTGCTCACCCACGCGCACCTGGACCACTGCGGGCGTCTGCCAAAACTGGTGCGAGAAGGATTCCGCGGCCGAATCTACTGCACGGCGCCGTCCGCCGACCTGGTCGACCTGCTCCTGCGCGACTCGGCTAAGATTCAGGAAGAAGACGCCGCCTTCAAGCGAAAGCGGCACCGCAAAGAAGGACGCAAAGGCAGGCACCCCGTAGTTCCCCTGTTCACCATGGATGACGTCGAGCGCACGCTCAAGCGGATCGAGCCGATCCCCTATACCCAACCGATAAGGTTGGTCGACGGGCTATCTGCCACGTTCCACGACGCGGGACACATTCTTGGTTCCGCCATGATTAAGCTGTGTTATGGCAACAGCCATCGAACGGAACTGGTCTTTTCGGGCGATATCGGCCAGTGGGATCGTCCCATCCTGCGCAACCCCACCACGTTCGCCTCCGCTGATTACGTGGTCATGGAGACCACCTACGGCGACCGCGACCATCTGAACCACGATACCGTGGACGATCAACTCGCGGAGGTTGTCAACCGAGCCGTCGAGCGGGGAGGGAAGCTGCTGGTACCCGTCTTTGCCATCGAACGGGCCCAAGAGATCGTCTACCACTTCAGTCGCCTGCTCGCGGAGGCCAAAATACCTGTCGTGCCCGTCTTCCTTGATAGTCCCATGGCGGCTGACGTAACACGGATATTCGCCGAGCACCGCGACTTCTTCGACGTCGATGCCTGGAAGCTGATCCTCTCCGGCGAGTCGCCGTTCGGCTTCAAGGAACTTACTATGATCAGGTCGGTCGAGGAGTCGAAGGGGCTGAACGACCTGAAAGGCGCGGCCGTGATCATCGCCGGCTCGGGAATGTGTACGCACGGACGCATCAAGCACCACCTTGCCCGATGGATCGACAAGCCCGACACGACTGTGTTACTGACCGGTTACCAGGCCCGCGGCACGCTCGGACGGCAGCTCCTTGAACGGGGCGACGAAGTGCGCATTCACGGGCGCATGCGCCTGATTCGCGCGGAGATCGCACAGCTTCAGGGCACCTCCGGCCACGCCGATCGTCAAGGTCTTCTGCACTGGCTTCGCGCGATGAAAACACCGCCGAAGAAGCTCTTCCTCACCCACGGCGACCTCGACGCCAGCGAATCCTTCGCCCGCACCGTCCACGAGCAACTTGGTCTCGAAGCCATCCTGCCCAAATACGGCCAAACTGTCCGTCTGGCAGTTAACAAGTGACAGATCATAGGGTGGCTGATTCCGACTGTCTAAGCAGGCAGGTTCACCCACGCAGGGAAGATGGAGTCCAGGCG
>CAZASB010000166.1:5596-10342 GCA_964487655.1 uncultured Planctomycetaceae bacterium | reverse complement strand
CTCATTATCCACCCTCTCCCCCAAAAAATCCAATGCTAGTATTTCAGCAGCCTCCCTTGAGGGCCACCCAAGACGCAGCCCGCCTCCATGTCTTCACCTCCCGTCGGGGAGGTTGGACGCGGTAGCGAAAGAGTGGCGGACCGGGCCGGGAGTAGCCCACTGACCAACGCTCCGGCCGGGCAAGCCGGCGCGGTGGCGAAAGCGAGGGGTAGATGAATTAAGTGGTGGCGTCATTTCTTTACGAGCAGAATCGTGCATACGGCCAATGCGCAGCATACGGCCGTGGCGAAGAAGATGGACGCATCGCCGTACCATTGGATAACGGCACCGAACAACGGCCCCTGGACTGCCGCGAACGCGTAGGCCGCCGCGTCCATCACGCCCACGCCGGTTCCGGCGCGTTTCGTTCCGAGCAGGTCCGGGCACAGTGCCCAGAAGGACGATTGCGGGCCGTACACAAAAAAACCGGCCAGGAACAGCAGCCCGATGCCGAGGATGTTGTTCTCGCGAGGGACAAAATACATGGCCAGGGTGACGGCTGCCCCCAACGACAGTAGCAGGACGATGGGTCGGGTGCGGTTGGAGTGGAATACGCGATCGGAAAGATAGCCGCCGCTCAAGGCGCCCAGGGCCATGCCCAACGGCAGCGATAGGGTAATCCACAGGCTCGCCGGGTTCTGCCGCCAATCCTGGCCCAGGTAGTACAGCGGAACCCAAGTGATCAGGCCGTAGCGGGCCATGCTCTGAAAGCCGATGGCCACGCACGCGACCATGAATCGCCAGTTCGTAAAGGCCTGGGCGTAGCGCTCTAACGTGGTTTCGTTGGAACTGGCAACGACCGGTTTGGGACCGTCGTCGTCCATGGGCGGAAAGCCTAAGTCCTCGGGTTTGTCGCGCGCCACCAGGTAATAGACGATGCCGGCGCCGAACAGCAGCAACACGGGCAGCCGGAACACCCATCGCCAGTCGAGATACGCTAGGATGACAATGGACAACGCGAAGGTGAGCACCGAGGAGAAGGCGGCGGCGAACATGTAGAACCCGAACGCCTTCGCACGCTCGCCGTGCCCCCACCAATTCGAGATCAGCCGGCTGCCGGGCGCCCAGCCGAGCGATTGCACGTAGCCGTTGGCGGTCCACGGAACCAGGAGCGTCCAGAAGGAGTTTCCGAAGCTGGTTGCCCAGCTCAGCACGCTCGACGCAATGGCCCCGAGGCTCAACATAGTGCGGCCGCCAAACTTGTCGCCCAGGTTGCCATTGACGAACTGGCCGACGCCATAGGCGGCAAGCATACTGCCGGCAATCGTGCCGGTCATGATGGTGTCGAGCCCCAGGTCGTCCCGGAGGCTTTTGACCACCCAGCCCCAGTTTTGCCGGCCGGTGTAGTAGAACAAGTAGCAGAACATGGTGGCCAGCAGCATGCGCCACTGGGCGCGGCGGAACCGGCGCTGTTCGGTGGGATCGGCGGGTGAATCGACTTGCATGGGCGGCGCTTCGTTCCTTCCTATTGGGGCTTACATAGCCAATGGACGAGGGCGAAGCCCGGCTTCCCCGGTAAAACGGCTGCGAACCGCTCATTGACTATGCAGGAATCAATAAACCATGGGCTTTACCGCCACGCGCACGAACTGGCCCGCGGCGGCGACGTCAACCGCCTGGTTGATCTCCTCCAGGGGGAAGGCCGCGCCGACAAGCTCCGCGTAGGGATACGTGGCGGCGTTCCGCTCAAGAAACTCCAGGGCCTTGCCCAAATGCTTCGGATGATAGTTGTGAATGCCCTTGAGCGTGAGGTACTTGCGAGTGAGCTGGTTGCCGTCCAACGCCAGGTCGCTTCCCGGACTGACCAGGCCGGCCACCAGATACCGACCTCCGATGCGAAGCGACCTAACGCCATCGACGGCCGCCGGCGGCGAGCCGCATACCTCGAAGGCCACGTCGACGCCGTGCCCGCCGGTGTGTTCGAGGACTCGCTCGGCGGCCGTGCCGCCTGAGTCTTCGGCGACGTTCCAGCAGTAACCGGCGCCAAAACGACGAGCGAGTTCCAGTCGGCGAGGGCTTACGTCGCTGACGTGGATTTGGTCTGCTCCGGCTTCGCGGCACAGTGCAACCAAGTTCAGCCCGAGCAGCCCGGCCCCTTGAATGAGCACGTTCTCGCCCCGCCCAAGGCCGATCGTCTCGACGGCGTTGATGACGGTCGACAGCGCGCAGTTGGCGGGCGTGGCGATTTCGTCGGAAAGAGACTCGGGCACGCGAAAGATGGCCGTCCCGGGGAACAGGTAGACGTATTCGGCATATCCGCCGGTCAGATGCGGCGGTTCGGCGCACGAGGTATGCCCGTACTTCCGTAGCGAGCAGCACTTCTGTGGCAGCTCCAATCGGCAGTAATAGCACTGGCCGCAGGATGCCATGATGGACCAGGAAACACGGTCGCCAACGTTCAACGGATTGCCGAATCCATCCTGAGCGAGCCCGGCCCCGAGGGCAACGATTTCACCAACGATTTCGTGGCCGAGGATGATTGGCGTGGGTTCCTGGCGACGTCCGAAAATCGTATGCAGATCGGAGCCGCAGATGGTGCTCATGCGTACCTTGCACAGCGCGGCCCCCGGTTCAATTTGATCCGGCGTCTCGAACGTCTCAATGGTGAGTGATTGTCCCGGCTTGGAAAAGACGGCCGCTCGCGATTTCATGATGGTTCAACCTCCATAAGCCAGGGGATTTGGGCCAGCTCGTCGAGCGAGCCGATGATTGGAAACTCGTTGTCGACCGCCGGCCAGTTGCGGCGTGTCGATTGGTGCCGCATCCAAACGGCGTTCATTCCGGCCTCGCGCGCCCCGCACAGGTCGATTCGCCAGTCGTCGCCCACGTAGACAGCCTCCCGCGGCGAGCAGCCGAGCTGGTCGAGGCAGATGCGGAAGGGCCGCGGGTCCGGCTTCTCGGGTACGCCGGCCTCGCCGGCAACGACCACGGCGTCGAACAGCCCGATCAACTCGGGGAAGTCGCGGAGCCGATGCGTTCCCGCCCTGCCTTGCCCTTGCGTATTGGTCACCAAGCCCAAGCCGAGGGCCATTTTCAGTTCTCGCAAGACGCCGCGGGCCTCGGGGAACTCGCGTGTATTGCCTCGCACGGTTTCCCAGTAGTCGGTTTCCCAACCTTGGACCGTGGCGGGGGCGACCGCGCGGCCGTAATGCTTCAGGACGGCCAGACAGAGCGCCTTGCGCGAAAAGTCGGATTTCCGCTGGAAATCGGACCGCCTTTGCCGATAGACTTCCAAAAACGCCTCGGGGGCCGCGCCGGGCAACTCGGCCAGGAGGCAAGCCTGGAGCCGCTTCTCGGCAATTCGAAACCCGCCGGCCGAATCGACCAGTGTCTGACCGAAATCGAAGACGACAGCCCGTACCATAAGCCTTCCGATCCTAGTCGCGGCCCCACTTCGCGAAATACTGGCCGAACAACTCCTCGTCGGTGGGGACGTACTCCTTGGCGGGCACGGCCAGCCATGTGTAGTTGAGGAAGTGCCGCCAGTTGATGTTGTCGCTGGTGATATTGCCGGCCCAGCTTCCGCAGCCGAGGCTGTCGGTGAACGGCAGGCCGCAGTTCCACCCGCCGCTGTTGGCGTGCGCGTGCGGCATGTTGCACACCACGCGTCCGACGTTCGCGCGCAAGGCCAGTTGTTCGCGCCGTTCGTCTCGTTCGGAATGCAGTGATACGGAATGGCCTTCGCCGGAGAATTGCAGCATTTGCTCCAGCCGTTCGAGCATTTCGTCGAAGTCGGACCATTTCCAAACGGTCAAGGTCGGGCTGATCTTCTCGCCGGAGAAACGGTCCTCCGGTCCCGGCTTGATCCCTTCGACCATGAGGAAGCGGGTGGAGTCGGGCACTGTAAGCCCAGCGTGCTCGGCGATGAAACGGGCCGGCTTGGCGACCAGTTCCCGGTTGAGACTCTTGCCGTCGGGCCAGTAATACTTCCGCAGTACTTCACGTTCATCCGAACTGCACAGGTACCCGCCCTCGGCCTTGAGGCAGTCGAGCATGGCGTCGAAGACCTCGTGGTAAATGGCGACGGCATTTTCGGAGGAGCAGGAGGCGGAATTATTCGCCAGCTTCGAGAGCATGATCTTGCGTGCCGTGGCAGGCAGGTCGGCCGTCTCGTCAATGATCGACACAACATTCCCAGCGCCAACCGTGTGGGCCGGTTTCGCCGCGCCGTACACCACCTTGACCAGTGCCGCGCCGCCGGTGGCCATGGCAAAATCGCAATGGGCCATCAGCTCCGACGTCTTCTCGTGGCTGGTCTTTTCGATACACTGCAACAGGTCAACCGGCGCCCCGACTTTCTCCAAGGCGCGGCGCCCGTATTCCACGGTGCGGTAGGAACTGCCCTGGGTCCGTGGATGCGGCGAAACGATCATCGCGTTACGCGTCTTCAGCGTGCTCAGGCCGAGGCAGCAGATGGTCGACTCGGGATTGGTGCATGGCACCACGTTGGCGATGACGCCGATGGGCTTGGCGTACTTTCGGATACCCCGGTCGTTGTCCTCCTCGACGAGGCCGCACGTCTTCGCGCCGCGCTGATCCCAGAGAGTACCAAGCGTTTTCGACCGAATTTTCGCCTTCTTGTCCTCGAAAACGCCGATACCGGATTCATCGACCGCAAGCCGGGCCAACTCCTCGCGCACGGGCTCCTTCTGCCACTCCCAGGCGACGGCCTGCACCATTTCGTCCACCTTCTCTTGCGGCCAGAAC
>CAZASB010000166.1:0-5496 GCA_964487655.1 uncultured Planctomycetaceae bacterium | reverse complement strand
GCGGCCGATCGCCAAGCGGCGGAACCGGACGTTCCGCCGGTCCGTCGTAGCATTCGGCCGGCGTTAACTCCTGGCCGAGTCGCGTGGTCTCCTCCCGTTCCACCTCCTCGATGTAGTGCGCACCGGCCGCGTACGCCCGCGTTACGGCCATGATGGCCCACGTGGCCTCCGGCGAGAAGCCCAGGTCCAACATCACCGCGCCGATAGCGCCGAGCATGTCCAGGTCGACCGGATCGTCGCTCTGCTGTCCGGCCGTGGCAACGATATGGCGCATGAAGGCCACGTATTTGCCGGCAACGCCCAGCTTCTCGGCCCGGGCCAAAACACGCTTTGCGGCCGGATCTTTCAACATCAGGTTGGAAACGCCGAGTGCCTCGTCGTTCAGGTTTTCTCGAACCAGTAATTCGGCGGCGGCCTCGACGTTCAAGCCTTCGTCGTCGGCCTTCTTCAGATACGTTTCCAGCCGGTTGCCAAAGGCCGAGTAGGCCCCGTACGCATGGCCGAACGCCAGAATGGAAGCGCCACATGCCTGGGTCAAAAAGGTCTTCGAGCGGGCCACCAGTCGCGAAATGGCCGCGGGCATCGACAGCCCGTCCTCCAGGGCCAGGATCATCAGGTAGTTGAGCATCTTCGTCTCTTCCACCAGGGGAATCCTGGCCTGGTAGTCGACGAAGAGGGTATCGACCACGCCGTAACCTTCTTCCATAAGTTCCGTGGTGTCGTACCCGCGGGCGACAATGCGGTGAACGTTCTTGTAGGCGACCTCGGAAACCCAGCGGAACGGCGCCCGCTTTTCATCAGGCGGGACGGTGCCGTACTCTCGCTGGTAATAGTCATAGGGATTTTTTGGATCGCCCAGGTTTCCGATGCCTCGGGCTTGTTTCTCGGCGTTCAGATCACCCATTGCTTGTACTCTCCGGTTTCCTTTTGCTTCCTGGCGTATTCCTGGCGTTCCTCTTGTTTCGGGACGATACGGTCCTCGGGCCCAACATACTGGATCATGGACAGATCGATTATTTGCACCATGGGCTCGTTGCGCGAGGCACCCCACGCGCGGCCCTTCTTCATGTTGAACAGGGCATGTGCGGCGCAACTGAACCCGCGGGTGACGCTGCCGATGCACCAGCCGGCGTTGGGCGAGAAGCCGATTTCCATCAGGGCGGTATTGCCGGAACCCACGACATTCACGCCAACATAGGACCGTCCGGCGGCCTTGCGTCGAGCGTGGAAGTGTTCTTCCAGGGCCCGCTGGAATCTGAGGTACAGTCCCTTGAGCCCGAGTTCTTCCTGTTTCAGGTGGATGGGTTCCGCGCGCGGGTCGCTATCGATGTGCTGGGGCTGCCCCATGCCCATGACGGGCCGCCCAGCGTCTATGTATTCATCAACGAGGATTCTGGCCATTTCCTCGACGGACTTTCCCTCGATGCGGGCTCGCTCGATATACTTATTGAGCATGTATCCGTGGGCGGCTCCTGGGCCGTGTACGCCGCCGAAGGTCATGATGGCCGCGGCCACGGCGCACGGCAAATTCGGCCGCCCCATGATGACGCCGATGGCGCCCGCCGCCGAGGGCGACATGGAGTGCTCCAGGAAGACGCCCATTTCGTAATCCAGCATCTTCTCTTCGTTCCGCGTGGGGATGCGGCCCTGGAATAGGACGAACATCGCGTCGCAGAACGAGTAGCCTTCCTCGGCCAAATCACTCAAGTTGTATCCGCGCAGGACCGTCTTCTCGTCGGTTTTGTAGGAGATGGCAGTCTTCCGCTCAATGGCCGGGTCTCGATCCATGGGAATCGTCCTTTCTTTCTCAGCGACCAGCGAGGCTGGCCTCCACGCAGTCCTCGGAATCGACAACTTCTCCAGTCTTGCGATTATTGCGCTCGTTCCCCATTTCTGAGTGGGCGCCGGAATGGCAACGCAAGCTTTGCCCCGCGTGTTTGAATCCGCCGAAAACACAGAGCACCTTGGCAGGCTCAGCTCCTG
The DNA here is from genome assembly GCA_964487655.1 of uncultured Planctomycetaceae bacterium. Lineage (GTDB taxonomy): Bacteria > Planctomycetota > Planctomycetia > Pirellulales > Thermoguttaceae > PWXP01. Next base: position 3,513 of record CAZASB010000166.1, on the reverse strand, counting down.
GATTGAGCAACCGGTGCGGCGCATGGGCGTCGAAATAGGCGCTATCGCCTGCTTCGAGCCGCTCCGTCTGCCCCATATACTCGAAATCAACCACGCCGCTGAGCACATGGAGGAACTCCTCCCCCTCGTGGGCCAACGGTGCCCTGGACATGCCCCCCGCCTTGGCGCCGGGTATGATGACCAGCAACGGCTCCATGACCTTGGTATGCCGCTCGCCGGCCAACGACTCGTACACCAGGTTGGATTGGGGCCGATCTCGTTCCACGCGCGTACCCTCCCCCTTGCGCACCACGACCATTTGCGGCTTCTCTTCCAGTCCTTCGGTCAATTGCGCCACGGTAACCCCTAGTGCCGCCGCAATGGCAAACAGGGCAGGCAGCGAGGGGGTAGCGCGGAAGTTCTCTACTTTGGATAGACCACTGCGGGTCATCCCGCTGCGCGACGCCACTTGCTCCAGCGTGAGTCGTTGATCACGCCGAAGCGTTTTGATCCGTTGTGCAAGTCCGATCAGGTTCATGGTGACTAACTTACAACAATAGGGATTGGCGGTCAATGGGCCGACAAATATTTTTTTGCCTTGCGTCCGTGTCCGCTGGGCGCTGGTCGTGCCAATCGCGACGAGCGTTCACCGCCGAACGGTCATTCGAGGGCGCGAAGCTTGTAAATGAGCGCCCGGCGGCTGATGCCGAGCTTCTTTGCGGTGTGGGTTCGGTTTTGACCGCACTCCTCGAGCGTGGCGAGGATGGTGGCCCGTTCAACTTGCGAAAGACGTCCCGTGTCGGCCGACTCCTCGCTGACCGCGGCGGGCAAGGCAATTTTAGGCGGCAGGTGCTCTGGCAAGATGATGTCGCCGCGGCACAACAGACATGCACGCTGTACGGCGTTGCGTAGCTCGCGCACGTTACCGGGCCAATGGTACACCAGCAGGTGCTGGGCCGCCTGCGGCGACATGCGTACGGGACTGCCGGCAAACTCGGCGCCGAAGCGGCGGGCCAGGGGCAGAATGTCATCGCGACGCTCTCGCAGCGGAGGCACAATCAACTCGACGACGTTGATCCGGTAATAGAGGTCGTCGCGGAACTCGCCCTGCTCGATCGCTTCGCCCAGGTTGCGGTTGGTGGCGGCAATCAGACGGATATCCACCTGCACGGGCGTATCGCTGCCGACTGGCGTGATCTGGCCCGACTCCAACGCTCGCAGCAGCTTCGGTTGGAGTACAAGCGGCAATTCCCCAATTTCATCGAGGAAGAGGGTTCCGCCATCGGCGGCTCGAAAGAAGCCGAGTCGCCGGGCGTCGGCCCCCGTGAAGGCGCCCTTGGTATGGCCGAACAACTCGCTCTCGATGAGTGATTCGGGCAGTCCGGCGCAGTTGGCCGCCACGAAGGGGCCCGCCACGCGGGAACTCCAGCGGTGGATCAACTGCACGACTATTTCCTTGCCAACTCCGCTTTCGCCGGAAATCAACACGGGCACGCCGGACGGGGCTACCACGGCCGCCGTTTCCACAACGCGGCGCATCGCGGGACTCTGGCAGATGAATCCCTCGGGTAGTGGTGGGATTTCGGCCGCCGCGGACCACGCTTTCGATTGGCCGGCCAGGCCCAGCGCGTCGAGAATGGCCGAACGAAGCTCGTCCAAATCGACCGGTTTGGCCAGGTAATCGTCGGCGCCGCTCTTCAACGCGGCGACGGCCTGCCGAAGATCGGCATGCGCCGTAATGAGTAAAACGCACAAGGCCGGATGCCGCTTGCGGGTTTCGGCCAGCACGTCAATCCCGCTCATGCCCGGTAGGCGAACGTCGAGCAGCATCATGTCGGGCATCTGGCGCTCGATGCTTTCAAGGGCTTCCTCGCCGCTAGCGGCCTCGCGGACAGCGATGCCCAAAGACTGGACGAACCCTCCGAGCAATTCCCGCTGAGAGGCTTCATCATCGACGACCAGGATAGTGTGTTTTTTCGGGGTCATGGGCCGCTGGGTTCTACCTGCTACGGGGGTACTTTGCGTCCAAATCGTTGCGATGCGGCAATCAGACATCGGCCGAACACGGTGCGCCGAGCGACGAGCAGCCGGCCCACCTGGTATCTTTCGGGACGCCAGTGCAGGTGCGCTGGCGTTGGCGTAATATACTCGATGCCACAATGCCGAACATCCTGGAAGCACCGCTCGATCAGGCGGTAGCGGAGCAGTTGGCCAGGGCTGTATTGGCTGAACTCGGGATCATAACCCACTTTATAGGAACGATACGTGCCCTTTGCGCTCATTCCGTAGGCAAAAGCGATGGGTTGGTCGTCGAGCAGTAGCAGCGCGAGGGTAAGTTCCCCGCGTCGAGCAAGCTCGCTCGCCTGCTCGAGATAAAACGCAAACATGCCCGGCGTACGTCGGACGGAAGTGCCCTGCCGACCTTTCCAACCCCGGTCTTCGATCTCGAAGCCGAGCGAGAGCCATGGCTCGACCTCGTCGGGGGCAAGCTGATCGAGCACTTGCAGTTCCACGCGACCCTGCCGAGCCAAATCGCGCGCGTGCCGGGCCATTTGCTGCCGATGCCGGCTCGACCACGTCTGCCGATAGGTATCCCAATCACCCTGCGTATCGATTCGGCCTGGCAGCATTTCCGGCCGAAAGTGGAACGGGAGGCCGGCTCGCTCGAAGGCGACAAGGGCCTGCTGCCAGCGAGCGGTCTCAATGGGCACGTCGCCCAAGCGGAGGACACGCCATGGAAGCAAATCCATCGCGTCGGCGAGAACGTCGAGCACCGGCTTGGGGTCCACGGCCGGGTCGAGCAACAGGTCGCCACTGTCAGACCATTCGTTGGCCGGCCACGTACCCACGCGGAACACACCGGCCATGCGTTTTTCGACCAACGGCAGCCCGGCCATCCAGCGACCGTCCTGCTCGACCACCAGGGCGCAAAAGGAGCCGGTTACCCGTCCGCAGGCACCATGAACGGTGAATTGCTCCACCCATTGGGCAATCAGCGATGCCTGAAGCGTGGGGGACGTCGTGTCGCTGCGCTGCCACAGGTCGTCCCACAACTCGGCCGCCACAAGCAACTCGTCCAGCGAGGTCAGGTGAGCTACGCTTGCGGTCATGGGCCTCGTTCCCTCGCCCCGTTGTAATTGGGGGATCCTTTCGTAACCGTAAATGGTTAGGCGACCGGCAGATTGAAATATCCCAGTGTAGAACAATTGTCCCAATTGTTTGGGAACAGTTGGGACAACTGTTCTACATTCGGCATGTAAGCTCGAACTTGCCGATCGCCTCACTGCTTGTCCGTCTCCGAACCAGTGGCTGCCGCGATTATAGCATCATTTCCACGCAGCGGGCGTGGGAACGAGGGGAAGTGGTCCAGAAAACTGCAAAGTCAGCCGAGTATCTGGAAGCCGATAGCTTATACACACACGGGGCATAAAAACAGTCACCTCCGGGCTTGTCCCGGAGGATCTGTGACTGGGCAGCTATACGGCTGTAGCTGACCAGTCATGGAACCGGCTGGGACAAGCCCAGCGGGGAAGG
>CAZASB010000165.1:0-10368 GCA_964487655.1 uncultured Planctomycetaceae bacterium | reverse complement strand
TCCCCTTCGCATTTAGCGGCGAAAACTGCCTGCGCCGCCCCGTGAACGGTTACACCCGGGCTAACAGATGCTCGCGAGTGGGAGTTCATGCGTTCGGCAGTCGGCCGCCCTTCCGATGAGGGGATTCTGCTAAGCTGTGTGGCGGCGTCTGCAAGTTTTCGCCTGGAGTTTTCCGATTGCATCGATTATTCAGGTGGAAGATTTGCCATCGCCCGCCTTGGTGTAGGCTAGGCTTGCCTTGAGGGGCAATTGCCGGTACACATGAACAATGTGTCCCGCGGGGGGGCGAATTGCCGTATGCCGGCCTCGTGCCTACCGGTATGATCGATGTTTCGGGCAGTCGGACGCATTGCGCCGCCCGGTTCGCCCATCTTTCTCTTTGGACGGAGAACTTGCCCGTAACGGGTAGGCAGCTCCCACTGTGGGTTGCCGTCAGGCTTTGCGATGAGCACCGAACAACAACCGCTCGATCCCCATATGATCGAGGAGACGAAACAGCAGATCCGGTCGATCGTCGGGGAGATTGCGCGCCTGGCCAAGGCGGACGTTACGCCCGAGGAGTTTTACCAGGAGTTTCTAACTCGCGTAGTTTCCGCCCTGGCCGCCGTCGGTGGCGCCGTGTGGACGACCAGCGACGACCAACGACTTGCGCTGCAATACCAAATCAATTTGCAACATACCGGGTTGCGCGCGAACGAGCAGGCCGAGGCGCAACATGCTCGGTTGCTGTACAAGGCTCTTGCCGGCGGGCGGGGACTGCTCATGCCGCCCCACTCGGGCGCCGGCGACGACGATCAGGCCGCCAACCCAACCGACTTGCTGGTTATTCTCAGCCCACTCACCACCGACCTGGAGACAGTTGGCTTGGTCGAGGTCTTTCAGCGGCCCGATTCGGCCCCGAAGGTTCAGCAGGGATACCTGCGATTCCTTCTGGAAATGTGCGAGCTGGCGGCCGACTTTCTGAAGAGCCATCAGCTTCGTCACTTTTCCGACCGCCAGGCACTGTGGACGAAGTTGGAAGACTTCACCCGCGCCGTGTACGCCTCGCTCGACTCGCGCGCCACCGCCTACACGATTGCCAACGAAGGGCGCCGGCTGATCGAATGCGACCGGCTAACCGTCGCCTTGCGGCGCGGCGGACGCTGCCGCGTCGAGGCCATCAGCGGGCAGGATATGTTCGACAAGCGTTCAAACGTCGTTCGCCTGCTGGGAAACTTGGCGACCGCCGTCATGCGCACCGGCGAACCGGTTTGGTATGTCGGAGATACGAGCGACATGGCGCCGCAGGTGGAAGACGCGGTGCAAGCCTATGTGGACGAGTCGCACTCGAAGACAGTGGCCGTTCTGCCATTGGTCCGGGCCGTGACCGACGAAGAAGAAGACCCCGCCCTGCGCGACGACGCCGAGCCGCCGGTCGGGGCCTTAATCGTCGAGCAGATTGAAGACAGCCGCCTGCTGCCCACCATGGTCCAGCGGGTCGAGGTCGTCGGCCGGCACAGTGCGGCGGCCTTGGCCAACGCCGAGCAGTACAACAGCCTTTTCCTCATGCCCGTCTGGCGAACGCTTGGCAAGGCGACTTGGGTGGTCCGCGCGCGAACGCTTCCCAAAACGCTTGCCGTGGTCGGGGCGGTCGTGGCCGTGGTGGCCATGCTTTGCCTGTGGCCCGCCGATTTCGAGATTCACTCGAAAGGCGCCTTGGAGCCGGCTGTCCGCTACGACGTGTTCGCGCGAGCCGACGGCGTGGTCGAGACCGTCGACGCGGAGCATGGCGACGCGGTCCGAAAAGGGCAAGAGTTGGTCCACCTGCGGAACAAGGACTTGCAAGTAGCCAGAACCGACATGCTGGGCCAGCGCAATACGGTGCAGCAGCGAGTTCGTTCGATCCACCACCTGCTGCGCGAATCACGCTCCTTGACCGTCGAGGAGCAGAGCCGGATGACGGGCGAGTTGGCCGAGCTGGAACATCGGCTGCGAAGCCTCGAAGATCAGATCGCTTTACTCAACGAGAAGTTGAGCGACCTGACCGCCCGAAGCCCCATCGACGGCCAAGTGGTTACGTGGGAGGTCGAGAACCGGTTGATCCGCCGACCGGTGCAACGAGGACAGGTATTGCTGCGCGTGGCCGACCCGGCCGGCCCGTGGCAACTTGAACTCCGGTTGCCGGAGGATCGTGTCGGGCATCTTGTCGTCGCCGAGCAACGACGATACGAGGAACTGCGCCGTCAACTGCGCGCCGCCCTCGCGGCGCAATCGCTCGAACAGACCGCTGAGCAACTCGATGCCCAGGTCGAATCGGTGTCCGACAATGAACTGGCCTCAAAGCTCCGGGAACTACGCGGGCCCGAGCTGGTCGATTCGCTTCATGCTCAACTGCGCAAACTCCTTCGGATTGCGGAGCCCGCCGAGTCCACGACCGACGAGAGCGGCGAAGCGGTTGCCCAAGACAATGCGCCCGCGGAAACGCCAGCCGACGCGCTTGCGGGAACACCAGTCGACGCGACCGTGGAAACGCCGGACGCCGAGCCAGAGCCGAGTGAAGTACAGCCGAGCGAGACGGAGTCCGGCCTCGAACTTGAACCGTCGATTCGGGCCGCCTTGGAGGCCGTCTTGAACGAAACTTCCTACCTGGCCGCCCGCGAGCAACTGACCGATATCCTCGGGCAAATCGGTCAGTCGCCGTCGCGTGCGTCCTTGAAGGCCCTGCTCGACGATGGGCTAGACCCCAGGCTGCCGGTCGAGTTCGTGTTAGCGACCGACCCGGGCGACCGTCGCGCGGGGCGCATTTCGGAAATCGACCTGAGTGCCGAGGTCCGCGGCGAGGACGGCAATACTGTACTCGTGAAGGTAGAGATCGACAAGGAAGAGCTGCCCCATCTGCGGCCTGGGGCAAGCGTGAGCGCGAAGATCTACTGCGGCCGAGCCGCGATCGGTTACGTTTACTTGCATCCGATCTTCGAGTTCATTCAATCGGAGATCCTGTTCCGTTTCTTCTAGCCGGAACTATTTTCCAACCCAACTTACGCATCAGCCGGACAAACCTGCTTTTACGGTGATTGAGGAGCGTTTTCGCCATGACAGCCACTCTATTGGCCCTGCTTGTTTCCACGGCGTTGCCGGCGCAGCGGGCGGCAGCCCCGGTCAACTCGACCGAGCTGCTCAACTGCTACGTGACGCAAATTGAAGAAGTGGAGGTGCCGGCGCAGGAGGCGGGCGTGCTCGTGAAAGTCGAGGTTCGCGAAGGCGATGCCGTTGCGACGGGGCATCTACTGGCTCAAATTGACGACATCGAACCGCGCATGCAGCAGCGCGTGGCCCAGTTCGAACTCCAGGTCGCCCGCGAGGAAGCCAGCAGCGACATTAACGTCCGATATGCGCAGGCGACTGAGGCCGTGGCGCGGCAAGAGTGGCACCAGGCGGTGGAAGCCAATAAGAAGGTGGCCGGCGCCGTGCCGGAGGCCGAGGTGCGACGCTTGGTGCTGAAGCAGAACGAGGCCGCGCTGTCGATCGAGCAGGCGGATATGCGTCGCCGCATCGCCGCTCTGGAGGTCAAGGTGAGCGAGGCGAAGGTGGAGGCTGCCGCGGTCGGTATCGAACGCCGGCGAATCGTCGCACCGCTCGATGCCCTGGTGGTGAAAGTGCATCACCACGAGGGCGAATGGGTGCAACCGGGCGTTCCCATGGTCCACCTAATCAAACTCGACCGACTGTGGGTCGAAGGTTCACTCAAGGCGCGGCAGTACACTCCGGCGGAAGTACATGGGCGGCCCGTCGTTGTGAAGGTCGCTCTCGCCCGTGGTCGAGAGGAAAGCTTTCCGGGAAAAATCGTCTTCGTCAAGCCGACAGTCGAGGCCGACGATACGTTCCTGGTCCGAGCGGAAATCGCCAACCGGCAGGACAACGGCTTCTGGCTGCTGAGCCCGGGAATGCCGGCTGAAATGACCGTTCAGATTCAGTAGGGACAATTCCTCATGGCTAGTTTGGCCGACAGCTTGGTGTCCAGCGCCGCTCGCCGGTTGCCGCTTCGCAAGCGGCCCGATCTGACGGCGCGCCGCCAAACGTATCTCGGCCGCAGCTACTGGGTTGTCAAGGAACCGATTGGTCTGAACTACTATCGGTTTCAGGACGAGGAGTTCGCCATCCTGAACATGCTCGATGGCGAGGTGTGTCTCGATGAAATCAAGCAGCGCTTCGAGGCCGAGTTTCCTCCACAGAAGATTACAATTGACGAACTTCAGCAGTTCCTCGGCATGTTGCACCGCAGCGGGCTGGTGATTGCGTCGGCGCCGAACCAGGGCCGCCAGCTCCACAAGCGGCGTGACGAACGCCGCCGCAAGGAGTTCCTCGGCGCCATCTCGAATATCCTATGCATCCGCTTCAAGGGATTCGATCCCGAACGTATCTTGAACTGGCTGCATCCGAAGATCGGGTGGCTGTTCTCGCGAGCCGCCTTTACGCTGAGCTTGATCTTGATACTTGCGGCCGTGACGCTCGTGATCGTGCAGTTCGACGTGTTCCGCTCACGACTGCCCGGATTCTACCAGTTCTTCAGTCCCACCAACGCCCTGCTTCTGGCAATCACACTGGGTCTGACGAAGGTATTCCACGAGTTCGGCCACGGGCTGGCGTGCAAGCACTTCGGAGGCGAATGCCACGAGATGGGCGTGATGATTCTCGTTCTCACACCCTGCCTCTATTGCAACGTGTCTGATTCCTGGATGCTGCCAAGCAAGTGGCAGCGGGCGGCCATCGGCGCGGCCGGCATGTACGTGGAAGTGACACTGGCGTCGCTTGCGACCTTCGTCTGGTGGTTCTCCGAGCCAGGACTGCTAAACTACCTGGCGCTGAACGTCATGTTCATCGCGTCGGTAACGACACTGCTATTCAACGCCAACCCTCTACTCCGCTACGATGGCTATTACATTCTAGCCGATCTGATGGAGATTCCCAACTTGCGGCAGAAGGCCACGTCCATCTTGAGCCGGAAGATGGGAGAGTTGCTCTTGGGCATCGAGCCGCCAGAGGATCCGTTTCTTCCGCAGCGCAACCAGGTGCTCTTCGCGGCGTATTCCATTGCGGCCGCCGCGTATCGCTGGTTCGTCATGGCCTCCATCCTTTGGTTCCTATACCAAGTGTTCAAGCCGTACAAGTTGCAAATTATCGGCCAGATGATCGCGGCCATGTCGCTGTATGGCCTGATCGTCGTGCCACTTTATAAGTTGGCGAAGTTCTTTTATGTGCCCGGGAGGGTCGATAAAGTGAAGAAGCCTCGCATGATCGCTAGCATGGTTGTCACCTCGGCGCTGGTGGCGGCCGTTCTGCTGGCACCGCTGCCGAACCGAATTCCGTGTACGCTGGAAATCCAGGCGCGCGACGCCCGGCCGGTGTACGTGGATGTTGAAGGCCGTCTGGAGTCGATTGACGTGGCGGCGGGCGACCGCGTGGAGACCGGCCAACAGCTTGCGCTGCTGGTCAACCCGGAGGTCAACCTGGAAATCGTCCGGCTGCAAGGCGAGGTGGAACGCTATGAGACACAGCTCCGCACGCTCCGCCGGCTTGGCTTCCGAGACCGCGACGCCGCCGCGACGATTCCGCAAGTTGAGGAGTCATTGGCCACGGCGCGGGAACAGCTTTGGGAAGAAGAGGAGTACAAGACGAGACTTCGGCTCGTGGCGCCCATTGCCGGCATCGTACTGCCTCCACCGGAGAAGACCGGGCGCGGCGAGAACTCCATGGGGCAGTTAGCCTCGTGGTCGGGCACGCCGCTCCGGGAGCGCAATCGGGGCGCGATGCTCGAATCGAGCGTGCTATTCTGCCGCATTGGCGATCCTCGCCAGGTCGAGGCCACGCTCATTATCGACCAGATCGACCGAAACCACATCAAGAAAGGTCAGCGCGTCGATGTCATGCTGGCGCACATGCCCGGCGTCGTGCTCGAAGGCCGGATCGAGTCCATCGCCGAATCGGAACTAGAATTGAGCCCGGAACGGCTTTCCACCCGTACGGGCGGCGATTTGCCCACCATTACTGATCCCGAGACGGGCATTGAGCGGCCGCAAAGCACGTCGTACCAGGCTCGCGTACCCCTGGGCCTTTACGGCAGCGATCGGCAGCGAGCGTGGCTTCGTGGCCGCCTGGAGCAAACCGAAGAGGACGCGTGGCGGCTCCATTACGTTGCGCCGACCATGCACATGGAGTCGGCGCCTGACGTGGTTACGCTCGTCGAGTCGGACCTGATGCGAGGCTACCGAGACGGCGATTATGTTGAAGTACGAGGCCAACCGGGCGAGGCGGCCGGCGAATACCTCGTGGAATCGCTTCGTCGGCTCAACGAGGCCAATGGGTTGCTGTGCATCGGGCTCCGCGGCAAGGCGAAGGTTCACACCCAGTGGATACCGCTGGGTACGCGCCTCTGGCGATTCTTCGTCCACACGTTCCAGTTCAAGCTGTAGGGGCTGGGGTCACGGGTCGCGGCATCACGGTATTTGCGCTATAATTCGCGCGTCGGACCGTCGTCTTCCTTTTTCGCCGCCCCGCAGCCATGTCCACCGCCTGGTATCGCCGCTTGCCCTGGTCCATCGTGGCGATGGCCGTGATGCTCCTGGCCCTGGGCTGCCTGGGGATTGCTCGTGCCGAGGAGCTTGCCGGCGGTAGCGGCCGGATTCTACACCGACAGCTTCTGTTCGCGCTCGTTGCGGTAACGGCGGCAATTGCCGTGGCCGTTCCACACTATCGGGTATTAGGCCGCTATGGCTACCTGGTGTACTTCGGCGCCCTTGGACTGCTGGGCGTGGTGTTCCTGTTTCCGCCGGTCAACTACGCGCATCGGTGGATTTGGATCGGGCCGATGAGCCTCCAGCCGTCGGAACTGGCCAAGGTGGCCGTTGTGCTGGCCTTGGCCCGCTACATGATGTACCGCGACGACCATCGCGGGCCCCTCGGGCTGATTGTTCCGCTAATGATCGCCATGGCGCCTGTCGGACTCATCTTGCCCGAACCCGACCTGGGAACCTCGCTAGTGTTCCTGCCCGTATTACTGGCCATGCTCTACGTAGCCGGCGCCCGCTGGCGCGACCTACTGGGCATGGTCATCATCGGGCTGTTGATCGTGCCGCTTCTCTGGTCGCAGATGAGCCGAGAGCAGCGGAGCCGGGTGACGGCGTTCTTCGATCAGCCGGCGGCCGCGGACCGGCCCGGCGACGATGGCTATCACCTCTACCAGGCACGCCGGGTGCGCGCGCTGGGCGGGGTATGGGGGAGTTGGATCACGGGACAGGCGACCGATGACCTGGCCGTGTACCGCTTGCCGCACTCGCACAGCGATTTCATCTTCGCCGTTCTGGGCGAACGGTTTGGACTGCCGGGCTTGGCGCTGGTGCTGGCCCTCTACGTCATGCTGGTCACCCGCATTCTCGCCGTGGCGGCGGCAACTCGCGAGCCGTTCGGGCGTCTGGCCGCCGCGGGCGTTGCCGCGCTGTTCGCCATCGAGTCGCTCATCAACACGGGCATGACCGTGGGGCTGCTGCCCATCACCGGCCTATCGCTGCCTCTGGTAAGCTCCGGTGGTTCCGGCCTGGTCGCCCACGCCGTGGCGCTTGGCCTGGTGGTCAACATCGCCATGCGGCCCGGTTATGAAGTGGCGCCCGAGCCGTTCCGGTACTGATCGTAACGTCCATCGTATCTTCGTCGTCACTACAGCCACTTCTTCCGCCGGAAATACCCGATCAGGAAGAAGACGACTGCGAACATGAGGCCGAGGACACCATAATAGCCCCATCGCCAGTGGAGTTCGGGCATATTCCGGAAGTTCATGCCGTAAACCCCGGCGATGAAGGTGAGGGGAATAAAGATGGTGCCGATGATGGTGAGGAACTTCATGACCTCGTTCATCCGGTTGCTGATGCTCGATAGGTAAATGTCGAGCATACCCGTCAGCATGTCGCGGGAGGCTTCGATGGTGTCGATCACCTGGATGGTGTGGTCGTAGAGGTCGCGCAAATAAAGCGTGACGCGTTCGGTGACCAACTTCGAGTCTCGCCGCTGGAGGGCGCTGATGACCTCCCGCAGCGGCCATACCGACTTGCGCAACAGAATCATGTCTCGCTTCATCTGATGCACTCGCCTCGCCGTTTCCGGCCGAGGATTGCTCAGCACCGAGTCTTCAATCGCCTCAATCCGTTCCTCGACCTCCTCGAGCACCTTGAAATAACCATCGATGATGGCATCCATCAGGCAGTAGACGAGATAATCAGCCCCTAGTCCCCTGATCAACCCCTTGTCGTTCTTGAGCCGCTCTCGAACCGGACCGAACACGTCCCCCGGTGCCCCTTCTCGAAAAGAAATGACATAATTGGCGCCAAGAATCAGGCTTACCTGCTGGGTGACGATTTCGCCTTTCGGCCCGAGCCACAGCAGTTTCAGGACGATATAAAGATAGTCGCCGAAATCCTCCAGCTTCGGCCGTTGGCTGGTGTTGACGATGTCTTCCATGACGAGGGGATGCAGACCCCGGCAGCTACCCACCTGCTGGATGATCTCGGTCTCGTGGAGTCCTTCCACGTCGATCCAACTGATGTGTGAGGCATCGGTGCGGTAGGAGCACTCCTGGACTGCCTTGATCCGCTTTTCCTTGCAGCCGGCCTCGTTGTAGTCCATCACGACAATGGTGATCTCCCGCGCGCTCTTCTCGCCGATATGGACGAGGGTACCGGGAGGAAGACCGCTCTTTACCGACCGTTCTTTGTGAAGCTTCGCCATTTCCACGCGCCTTTTCTGGTTTGACAATTGGCCATGGCCGACTGACTGTCATGAGACAACCGCTCAAACAATAGCGCTAACCGGCAATAGCTCTGGCCGGCCGGACCGCAATGCCCTGCCAATGCGGAATAGACGGCCGTTTGCCCGGCGAAACCCAACCGGTGACGATGAGTTTGACATTGGAATGTGTACCCATCCTAAGCCTGCGGTCACGGCGACACAATTACCCCCGCGGAAATGACGGCGGATTGATAGAACCGTAAATCTTGGCGTGTTTCGTTTGCAGACGCCACGTAAACCACGACTCTTGCCGGCAGCAACGGAAAGGGTATCATATCTCGTGAGGAATGCCCCCGAACTGTCCACCCAAATCAAGGAGCCGCGCCATGATTCGCTGTTTTATCCTACCAACCTTTGCGTGGTTTGCCACATCGTGTCTTTGTCTCGCGGCGGTGGACGAAACCGTCCTCTACGTGGCGACCGATGGAAACGACTCACACTCCGGCACGCTGGCCGCGACGAACGCCGACAAATCGGACGGCCCATTCGCCACGCTCAAGCGGGCGCGCGACGAAATCCGCCGCCGCAAGGCCGATGGAGACAAGGCCGCCTTTACCGTCATGGTCCGCGACGGAACATACTACCTGCCCGAAACGTTCGAACTGAACGAGGCCGACTCCGGCGCGGCCGACGCGCCGGTGATCTACCAGGCATACGAAGCCGAAAGGCCGTTGCTGGTGGGCGGCAAGCCCGTCGGGCGTTTCCAACCGCATGAAGGCAAGGTACTGAAGGCCGACTTGGCCACGCAAGGTCTGGCCGGGGCGCGGTTCAAGCAACTCTTCCACCGAGGCAAGCGGCAGATTCTGGCCCGATATCCCAACTTCGACGCGAAGAACCCTTACGCCGGCGGTTGGGCCTACGTGGACGGCGAGCCAATTCCCATGTACCGCGATACGCCGGAGGAAACGCGCCGGCTGCTGACCATGAAACCCGAAGACATGCGCGAGTGGACGCGACCCACCGAAGCCGAAATCTTCGTGTTTCCTCGCTACAACTGGTGGAACAACCAGGTCCGAGTCGCTTCGATCGACCGCGATACGCGCGAAGTCCACCTGGCCGGCTCCGCCTCGTACCAAATCCGGCCGGGCGATCGGTACTACATCTACAACCTGTTCGAGGAACTCGACGCGCCGGGTGAGTGGTATCACGATCGCGAGACCGATACACTCTACTTCTACCCGGCCGACGACGACTTTGGTAGCGAGGACGAGGTGATCGTGCCGACGCTGCCGCAAATCATTCGCTTAACCGGCGCGGCCCACGTCACGCTGCGCGGCTTCACCATCGAATGCTGCGAGGGCAACGCCGTTGGACTCACGGACTGCTCCGATTGCCGGGTTGCTAGCTGCGTAATTCGCAACGCAGGCGGTAGCGGCGTGGGTGTGGCTGGCGGCCGGCGGTGCGGCGTGGTCGGAAACGACATCTATGCGGTCGGGTCGCACGGCGCATCGCTTTCGGGCGGCGATCGCGATACGCTTACCGCGGCGGAGCATTACGCGGAGAACAACTACATCCACCACACGGGCGTGTTCTACAAGCAGGGCGTGGGCGTGG
>CAZASB010000164.1:0-10446 GCA_964487655.1 uncultured Planctomycetaceae bacterium | reverse complement strand
AGCGGATCATAGCGAGAATTGACAACTAACGCAACATCATTTTATACGAGCACCCGTTCCGAGAGCACGGGCATACTGCTCGCGCTGTTCATCGGCGCGCAGAACCTACCCGAAGGGTTCAATTCGTATCGTGAGAGCACGGCAGGCGGGACGACTGCGAAGGCTTCCCTTTTCACGCTGCTGGCCGTGAGTCTATTGGGACCGATATCGGCTTGCTGCGGCTACTTGTTCCTTGGCGATCACCCAACCCTGACGGCATGTATCATGAGCGCCGCAGCCGGCGGCATTCTCTATCTGGTCTTTCAGGATATCGCGCCTCAGTCGAAGTTGCGGCGGCATTGGACACCGCCCCTCGGAGCCGTCTTGGGGTTTACCGTCGGCATGATTGGCAAGCAGTTGCTCGGATAATACTTCCAGTCGTTCGAGAATATTTTTGGCTCTTCCGTTTCTAGGTGCAGGCCGTTCCAATGTAGTAGGCACACGCCGTTGTGCCGTCCACCGGGGCAAGCAGTCTGCACCTAGAAACGGAAGAGCCATATTTTTCAATGGCACCGAAGGAGAACCGATGAGCGAGATACTTCTGAGCGTGGTTTTACTGGCGAGTACGGCGACGGCAAGTGATCTGACGTTGTGGTACGACGAACCGGCGACGAATTGGTCGGGCGAGGCGTTGCCGGTTGGCAACGGGCGACTGGGGGCGATGGTCTTCGGCGAGGTAGGGCGGGAGCGGGTCCAGTTCAACGAAGATAGCCTTTGGACCGGCGATGATTGCCCCTCGGGCGACTATGGCCAGATGGGCGCCTACCAGGCATTCGGCGACCTGTGGATTGATCTCGACGCCGCGGTGAAGGATGAAGTGCCGCCGAAGTATCGGCGAGCGCTGGACCTGACGACCGGTATCGCAAGCGTCGAGTTCAAAAAGGACGACGTAACGCATCGTCGCGAGGTCTTTGCCAGCCATCCGGCACAGGTGATCGTTGTTCGCTGGACGGCCGATAAAGGCGGCGCGATTGCCGGGACGGTTTGCCTGCAGGGTATGCATGGAGAGAAGACGTTGGCCGACGGCACCACGCTATCGTTTGGCGGCGAACTGCCGAATGGGTTGCAGTACGAGGCAATCATGCGAGTCGTCGCCGTTGGCGGTGAGGTCGAGGCGGCAGGCGATGGGCTGAGACTCAAGGGCTGCGACGAGGTGACGCTGCTCCTGGCGGCCGGGACCGACTACGCCATGGACCCCGCGACCGGCTATCGCGGCAAACATCCGCACGAACGCCTTCTCAAACAGCTCGATGCCGCCATCGGGCAAGGCTACGAGCGTCTTAAAGCCGATCATGTGGCGGACGTCAAGTTGCTGCTCGGCCGGGTCTCACTCGAGTTGGGCGAAACTTCAGCCGAGCGACAGGCCATGCCGACCGACCAACGATTGAAGACCTGCGGCCCCGAGACGGGTGATCCCGGGTTGGAATCGCTCATGTTCCAGTATGGGCGGTATTTGCTGGCCGCCTCCTCGCGGCGGCCGGGCGTGCCGGCGAACCTGCAAGGGTTGTGGAACGACAGCAACTCGCCGCCGTGGCATTCCGACTACCACGCCAATATCAACGTGCAGATGAACTACTGGCTCGCCGAGCCGGCCAACCTGGCGGAGTGCCATCTGCCGCTGTTCGACCTGATCGACAGTCAACTCCCATTGTGGCGGAAGGCGACGCAGGCCGCCGATGAGTTCAAGACGGATTCCAGGCCGGTGCGCGGATGGGCCTTGCGCACCTCGCATAACATCTTCGGCGGACTCGGTTGGCAATGGGACAAGACGGCCAACGCATGGTACTGCCAGCACCTCTGGTGGCATTACGACTTCAGCCGCGACAAGATCTTTCTCCGCGAGGTCGCCTACCCGATCATCAAGGAAACGTGCGAGTTTTGGCAGGATCAACTCAAGGAACTGCCCGATGGCCGGCTCGTCGTTCCCGACGCATGGTCCCCCGAGCACGGTCCGCACGAGGATGGCGTGAGCTACAGCCAGCAGATCGTGTGGGATCTTTTTAGCAATTACGTGGATGCGGCGGATGCGCTGGGCGTTGACAAGCCATTCCGCGATCAGATTTCTTCGATGCGCGATAAGCTCGTCGGGCCGCAAATCGGCAAATGGGGGCAGCTTCAGGAATGGATGGTGGATCGCGACGATCCGAAGGACGAGCATCGCCACACGTCACACCTGTTTGCCGTCTATCCCGGCCGGCAGATCAGCGTTGCGAAGACGCCCGAGCTTGCCAAGGCGGCCGACATTTCGCTTGCCGCGCGTGGAGATCGAGGCGATAGCCGCCGGAGCTGGACCTGGCCCTGGCGATGCGCGTTGTGGTCGCGACTGGGAGATGCCGAGAACGCTCATCGCATGGTGCGCGGCCTGCTGGTCCACAACACGCTTCCGAACTTGTTCACCAATCATCCGCCGTTCCAGATGGATGGTAATTTCGGCTTTACGGCCGCCGTTTGCGAAATGCTTGTGCAGAGTCATGCGGAAGAGATCGTACTCCTGCCGGTGCTGCCGAAGGCCTGGCCGGACGGCCGTATCACGGGCTTGCGCGCGCGGGGTGGCTTCGAGGTGGACATCACGTGGAAGGACGGGCAGGTGGTGGACTACCGAATCCGCTCGCCGGAACCTCGCACCGTGAAAGTTCGCGTCAACGGCGAGACCAAGACCGTGACATCGGAGCCGTCGCGGCGGTGAACGGTTGGAGTAGTCTTCACGGCAGGGGCTCATGTCTCGATCCACCCTACTTGGCGAAAGGTCGCCAGAGATACCGGTCGAGTGCTACACCTACGCCGTACCGCCTTGCTTCCCGCAATGGCAAAGCAGCACTCATCTGCTGGAAGGAGCCGGAGCCCCCCATCCTCGCAGGCCAGACCGTCTAAACTCCAGCCCTCCCCGGATTCGCGCTCTTGCTTGCAGGCAATAGCTGGGTTATCCTGCACGGAAGGGGCTGGCGAACACTGCGTTTCCTGTCCGCGATTCCCACACACGAGGTTATCGCCATGCACGTGTTTCTTCCCGATGATCTGCAGAGCTTCGTCGCCTCAGTTGTGCGCGAGGGTGGCTTTGCCAGCGAGTCGGAAGTTCTAAGTGAGGCTTTGCGCTTGTTGCGAAGTCGCGAGCAATTGCGCCATGACGTTCAGGCCGGGGTCCAACAACTGGATCAGGGCCGGTTTGATGAGTACGGTGAAGCAGACCGGGACCGCTTCGTCGCTGACATTCGATCGACGAGCACATCCTCACCAGCCGGAAGAGACGAATGACGCGTTTTCGGCTTTCGGCCCTGGCGAAAAACGACTTGGCCGAGATTTGGACGTTCATCGCCGCAGACAACCCGGCAGCCGCAGACCGTCAATCTGGTGCATTCTTCGACCGGTTTCACATGCTCGCCGCGAATCCCGAGATGGGTGAATCTCATCCAGAGCTGGGAGTTGAGCTACGGCTATTCTCCGTTGGCAACTACGTCATCGCATTTCGCCGAATGGCCGGAGGCGTAGAGATCGCTCGCGTCGTGAGCGGTTATCGGGATCTGCCCGCGCTGCTTGAAGGCGAATCTACTTAGTCGTTTGATGGGCTTCCAGGGCGAGCAGCAATTGCCCCGCGGCGGTCGGTGCGTGATCGAACTCTCTCCATGCGGCGCGTAAGGTTCCTTCGGCGGCCGCGCGATACTCAGGGCGATTGCACAAACGCGCCAGACGCAGCAGTACTGTTGCCGCCGCGCCGTTGCCGCTTGGGGTCGATCCGTCGAAGAAGTCTTTCTTACGAATAATGAGCAGCTCGTGATCGGCCGGCGTGTAGAAGAAGCCGCCAGCCGTGGAATCGGCGAATCGGGCCAGCAAATCATCGGCCAAGTGCGTTGCCTCACTGAGCCAACGCGAGTCCTCGGTTGCCTCATGGAGCGTTGTCAACGCGCCGGCCAACAGGGCAACGTCGTCCAGAAAAGCCGACTGCCGCGACTGGCCGTTGCGCCAGTAGTGCAGCAGTTGTCCTCGGCCGTCGCGCATACGACCGAGCAGGAACTCCGCGGCCCGAACGGCGGCGTCCAGGTACTCAGACTCGCCAAATGCCGCGCCGGCCTGGGCCAAAGCGTCAATCATCATGGCATTCCAACCGAGCAAGACCTTGTCATCCCGGCCGGGACGGATCCGTTTGCCGCGTACGGCCAGCAGCGCGGCTCGGCTCTCGGCTAGTTCGGCCAATAACGACTCGGCAGGGCGGTCCAGTGCTTGGGCATGATGGGCCACCGCTTGCGGACGATTGAGGATGCTCTTACCCTCGAAATTGCCCGACGCTGTTACATCGTACGCCCGGCAGAAGACTTCCGCCCGCTCGGAGCCGAGTGTCTCGCGCACTTCTTCCGGGGTCCATAGGTAGAAGGTTCCTTCGAGGCCTTCGCTATCGGCGTCTTCACTGCTGAAGAAGCCGCCTTCCGGATGTGTCATGTCGCGCAATGCGTATTCGAGCGTTTCGCGGGCAATGCGAGAAAACTCATCGCGCCCCGTTGCCTGCCATGCTTCAACGTAGCAGACGGCAAGCTGGGCGTTGTCGTAGAGCATCTTCTCGAAATGGGGAACCAGCCATTGGCGGTCGACGCTGTAGCGGTGGAACCCGCCGCCGAGATGATCGTAGATCCCGCCGGTGGCCATTCGGTCGAGCGTTCCGACAACCATATCGAGCAGATCGCTGCTGCCGGTGCTCTGCCAGCGTCGCAACAGGAATTGCAGACTGGTGGGCTGGGGGAACTTCGGCGCCTGGCCGAAGCCGCCCCACTGGGCATCATAGGTTCGCCGCAATGTCGTCTCGGCCGCGACGAGTGGCCCTTCGTCGAGTCTCGCGCTCTCTCCGACTGCGGACTCTTGAGCGTCGTTCAGCAGGAATTGGGTCAGCCGATCCGCCTGATCCAAGATATCCTCGCGACGGTCCTTCCAGGCCCCCGCAATGGCCTGCAAAACCTCGTCAAAGCCAGGCATTCCGCCGCGCGCCGGGTACGGCCAGTATGTGCCGCCAAAGAATGGCCGCCCCTCGGGAGTGAGGAATATGGAAAGCGGCCAGCCACCCTGGCCCGTCATTGCCTGCACGGCGTCCATGTAGAGATGATCGAGGTCGGGCCGCTCTTCCCGATCGACCTTGACGCTGACGAAATGCTCGGCCAGCAGCGTTGCTATCCGAGCGTTTTCGAAGCTCTCGTGCGCCATGACATGGCACCAATGGCACGACGAATAGCCGATGGAAAGGAAGATGGGCTTGCCCTCGTCGCGGGCTTTGCGCCGCGCGTCGTCGCCCCACGGATACCAATCAACCGGATTACCGGCGTGTTGTAGAAGATATGGGCTAAGCTCCGTACCGAGGCGATTGGGCATGGGACACCTTACTCGAACGTTTGCTCGAGACCGGGAAAACCGCCTTGGCGAACGTCATCGCGAAACTGGGCGACGGCTCGCAGGGCTTCCTCTCGCAAGTTGGCGTAGGCTTTTACGTGCTTGGGCACGTGGCCGTCATTGATTCCAAGCAAGTCGTTGATGACCAGCACCTGTCCGTCGCAATCCACCCCGGCCCCAATGCCGATGGTTGGAATGAGCAATTCCTCGGTAATGCGCCGCGCGATGCCTGCGGGAATGCACTCGAGCACAACGGAGAAGGCGCCCGCCTGCTCCGCGGCGCGGGCATCGGCCAGGAGTTGCTTCTCGTCGCGTTGCACGCGATAGCCGCCCAACTGGTGGACGCTTTGCGGCCGCAGGCCCACGTGGGCCATGACCGGAATGCCGGCCGCCACCAGTGAGGCAATCGTCTCTGCCTGTTCCACCCCGCCTTCCAGTTTCACCGCCTGGCATCGGGTCTCCTTGAGCATCCGGCCGGCATTCTCGATGGCCCGATACGTCCCTAAATGAAAGCTCGGAAATGGCATGTCGACAATCACCAGCGCGCGTGTCACGGCTCGGCCGACCATTTCGGCATGGTAAATCATCTCTTCAAGCGTTACCGGCAGCGTGTTCGCGTTGCCTTGAACGACCATGGATAGGCTATCGCCCACGAGGATGCCTTCGATGCCGGTGCTATCCAGCATTTGGGCGGTCGGGTAGTCGTAGGCCGTCAGCACGGTGATCTTCCTTCGCTGGGCCTTCATGGCAAGGAATTCGGGAACGGTAAGCTGATGCGGCTCGCGGGGCATCGTGTCTCCAGTACGGCAGGTGGTGTGCGCCGGAAAAACGTAGGACAATCCTCGCACCCAATTTTACGCGGTTTGAGGGGCCAGGACCAGTTGCCCCCCGGTTGGAGTTCCGCCCCGCCTTTTCATCGAACTTGACGAGAGGGTGGTAGCGAAACTGCTTCTCAACTACCATATAGTGTGGGGATGTTGGTGTCGGACCTGGACGTGGCGACTCTTTGGGGGGAGACAATATGAAGGAGCCAAAGGATCGTTTTAGAACCC
Source organism: uncultured Planctomycetaceae bacterium (assembly GCA_964487655.1). Taxonomy (GTDB): domain Bacteria; phylum Planctomycetota; class Planctomycetia; order Pirellulales; family Thermoguttaceae; genus PWXP01. The sequence goes on along the minus strand of CAZASB010000164.1, from coordinate 3,988 downwards.
TTAAGGGTGCGGGGCGACGTGTCGCAACTCGCGTTGGCAGATCCATGTTGGTCTGGACGCTGGTGTTGTCTCTTGGCGCTAGTGCGGTTGGCCAAAAGCCGGCAGTTTCCAAGCCGCCGACGATCGACCTGAAAGGGACGGTCGTGAAGGTGGTTGCCGGCGGCATTACAGTGAACTCGCCGACCAATGAGACTTGGATGCTGTACATTCCGCTGACTGCCAAGATCGAGGTGACCGGAACGGCCGATCCCGATCTGCTTGAGTCCGGCGCCTTCGTGCGGCTGACGGCTCTTGTCGATACGGGGCGCAACGTGGTGTCTGAACCCGTGCATCAGTTGACGTTGATCGGCGTGGCGGACCAGCCCGGCCGGCGCCTGGGGGCGTTTCCTCCCGGGCAAGACGAACCGCCGGTGCCTGGGGCGGCAACGGCCGCCACGCGCTTGCCCATGCCCAACCTGGGCGGACCAGCTCCGGACAGCAAACAGGTGATGTACGATATACGCGGCAGAATCAAGAGTTATCGGCCGGGCCAAATGGTCCTGGAAGTGCCCAATCTGAAGTCGACGCTTCGGCTCGAACTGGCCGATTCCCTTACCGTGGCCCTCGATGTTTCCAATTACGGCTTGGCACAGCCGGGCGACACGATCACGTCGAAGGGTGTCCAGAGAGGTCTGCGCGCCGCCCAGGCTAGCGAGGTGAGCATTGTGCTCGCTACCCCGGTGACCGATCCGAACAAGAAGTCTGAACGAGTACGCCCGCCAAGTTCGGTACGCAAGCCGCCGGAAGCCAAGGAACAAGGGGCCAAGGAACAAAACGCTTTCGAGGTGGCCGGACAGATGGGGCAGGAAGCTGCCGCGCCAACGACACCGGAAACGCCTTCGGCGACGACGCCCCCAACGCCGCCTGCCGAACCGACACCACCTGCCGAATCGGCGACGACATCGCGGCAAGAGGCCGATGACTTGATAACCCTACTGACTCCAGAGCCAGGCAGCAGCACGTGGCCCAATATCCGCGTGCGATTGGGCGATTCGCTACCGGTGATGTTCATGGCGTGCAAGCCGATAACCCGAGCCGAGCTGCGTCGCCAGTTCGGCCAGCCTAAGGTTGTTTTCGACCTCCGCGGCGAACTGCCTGTTGGCCCCGACCGTAGCCGCAAGGAGGTCCGCTGGGAGATGTGGCTTTACGGTGACGTCAAGGTCTTCCTCGACGAAACCGGCATGGTCCGCTACCGGCAGGCGAGGTGAGGCTGGGAGTTGGGAGTTGGCCGCGGGTGCAAGAGTGCTTGATCCGACCGATGAGTCGGAACTGCCTTGTCCGTCGGATCATGGGCTGCCGCGAATAACATTCCTCCGTCGGCTAAAAGTCACATCTCTTTAAGGGGGTTTCTCGGCCTGGCGATTTTCTTGAGGCATTCACTTGCTTTCCATTTACGGCTTGCTAGAATGACGGTAATACGGAATCGCAACCTGTAACACCCGCCTGCCGCACCCGCCGTATTCCGTCGGCGATTGCCCGTGGACAACCCTGCGTTGTGGCAGTTTTTCCCACCTTTAATGGAGGTCTTCAACGATGCACCTGTGTTTTCGCGTTATCCGCACACTACGCCCACTTATCCCCGCCGCCTGCGTAGCGGCAATCGTGCTTGGACCGAGCGTTGGTCTGGCCGATACGCTTCACAAGGCGTATCAGGAGATTAACAAGGATGGCACGTCGAAATGGACTACCATCGGCCAGATCGTGATGACCGGCGTGGTGATCAACAACCCCGGGGATATGCTCGACTACGGCATCGATTCGCCCCAATGGCAGGCTTATTTCCAGGCCACTGAGGATGCGAAGACCGACCACGGCGACTTCGGCGGTACGGCCATGTATTTGCGGCGGTACACTCCTTGGGGAAACCCTCCGACGGATCTCTTTCCGGGCGTCGATTGGGCCGATGAGATGACCCGGCTGAACTACCCGGTCCACGACGGTACTGGCGACTCGGTTACCGAGTCGCTGCGACGCGGCGACCTGATTCAGGTGACGGCCAACGCGCCAGGCATGTTCTATAACGGCAAGAAGAACATCAATTCGGAGCACAAGGGCCCCGGTTCATCCTACGAGACCGGTGAAAGCTACGCGGACTACTTGTTTTCCATTGTCATCCTCGAGCGGGGCGTTGACTTGGTGGCATCTGAGATCGAGCTGTCCGATCTGAAGGACAGCGCTGACAACTTCATCTTCGACTCGACTCGCGCAACCGGCTGCGAGCGCTATCAGGGGAGTCTCGTTCATCTGGAGAACCTCCTGCTTGACAATTCGGAGAACTGGGCCCTCGACGGCGCCGTGACCGTGCATCAAGGGGATTTAACCTTTCCCATGAAACTAGGCATTGATTCGGGCTTGCTTTCAATCGATTACGCATTGCTTGCCACCACGCCCTTCAGCGTTACGGCCATCCTCGACCAGGAGAGCAGCAACCTTAAGGCGGGATATCGCCTCTGGCTGACCAACGCCGACGACCTGACAACGGGCATCGTTCCCGAGCCTGGGACCGGTCTGCTTGTCCTTGCCGGACTACTTGCTTTGCTGCCCTGGCGACGTCGAGATGCCGGATGCGGCCGGTGTTGAACCAACAAGTACGGCAATCCGCGACAGGAAGCGTTGTGCCCAGCCGGAAAGCCGCGCAACGGGTACCCGGCCGGGGTTGTCTAGGTATTGCAAGTGGGCTCGGAGTGGCCGACGGCGCGCCGTGCCCAATTGAACCGCTTCGGAGGAATTGCCCCGTGAGACCGCGATCAAAAGCTTTTACTCTCGTCGAACTTCTTGTGGTCATCACCATTATTGGAATGCTCATCGCGCTGCTCTTGCCGGCCGTGCAAGCGGCTCGCGAGGCGGCACGGCGCGCCCAGTGCGCGAACAACCTGAAGCAAATCGGGCTTGCATTGCACGCCTATCACGTCTCCTGGGAGTCGCTGCCGCACGGGAATATCAACAACACGTGCAGATTCTGTCCGGGCATGGCCGAGCCAGTGTCTTCCGAGTCTACTCGAAATAGCAACTGGCTCATTGCCATCCTTCCCCATACAGAACAGACCGCCCTGTTTGACAGCTACCGCTTCGAGTATACAAGCGAATCGTCCGAGAATCGCGCCGTGCGAGAGACCTCGGTGGCCAGCTACGTTTGTCCGTCCGACGCCGCCAGACGCACTCCGGCCGTACCTGCCACCGGGCCCGCTGCCAAGGCCGGCGCCAAATACGCCCCCGGGTCATACCGCGCGGTAACCGGCCGAAGCTACGACACCATCAATTACCTCGACTCCGAGATGATGACCCGTTACAAGCCCGAGCGGCGCGGCGCCATCCACATGGCTGGAGTACCGGATTACGGCGTGGAAAGCTTTGCCCACATCCGCGATGGTACATCCAACACGCTCATGGTGGGCGAATCGACCACCATGACCAATACGGGATACCGCACCTTCTGGGCCTATCCGTTCGCCTACTACACGCTCTCGGGCATGACCAACCAGCCTCGCATCCTTCTGGGCGACTACGACCGCTGCGTGCAGGCTGGTGGCGAGGGCGGGGAGATTCCATGCAAACGCGGTTGGGGCGGGCTTCATTCGGGCGGAGTAAACTTCGCGCTCTGCGACGGTTCCGTCCGCCTGATCAGCAGTTCGATCGACATGGACCTGCTCGGCAGTCTTACCACCATTGCAGGCAGCGAGCCCGTCTCGGTGCCGTAACGTCCCTTGGGCGAGCAGCGTAGGGTGGATGGTTCCGGATGTCTCAGCATCCGGGTTCATCCACGCGCTCTCCGAAACACGTCGCGCAAGGCACGTCGATCATGTGACAACGACCGGCACGTGTGCCACGGTGTAACTTGTTAGTGTTCCTCTGACGTACCGAACTGGCCTAGCACGGAGGCGGCTATCACCACACGCATTGCCGACGCGCCCACGAAGCACAAGGCCGAACTCGATTCCCTCCCGACCCT
>CAZASB010000163.1:3703-10617 GCA_964487655.1 uncultured Planctomycetaceae bacterium | reverse complement strand
CCCATCAAGACCATAACATACTCGTTCCGCTCAGCCTACGGAACCCCCGCCGGGTAGGGGGTGGCGGTCATTCTAGCCCGAGGCTGCGGCGGTAAGCGGTCTTCTGGCTGTCGAGGCCGAGTGAATCGGTGGTGGCGCGCCAGCTTGCGACGGCCGTGTTGAGAGCCTCCCGCGGCGTAGCCTCGCCGCGGACGGCCGTGTGGACCGCCTGGTCCAGGGCAGTCAAGTAGGCCGCCCGGCCGGGGATGCGTAAGGCCGTGAGCCAGTTACGCCGGCTGAGCGCGGCTTCTACTGTCGCGCCATATTGGGCGGCTGCCTCGGACGAAACTGGCGGCTCGACCCAAACGCCGGGCATCGTGAGATGCTCCGGCCGGAAGAGTGTCGTGGCCGGGCTCTTGGCGCATACCGTGGGGCCCCAGTGACTGCCGGAAAGCCAGGAAAGCAACTCCAATGCAGCTTCGGAGTGCGCCGTCGTGCGATTGATAATGCCCAGCCGGCCGGCGATGCTTAGCAGTGGTACGTGGACCGACTCGTCCTCGGTCCGCTCGTCCCAACGGTTTCGGCTCACGTTGTACACCTTTACCGAGCCGGGCAACTCGGTGAAGCCCATGGGGAACAGGGCATCCGTCTCGGACGGAATGGCATCAGCCGCGGCCGTGGGCCAACTAAGCGCCATGCCGGCGCGGCCCGACCAGAACGCCCGCCGCGCGCCGTCCGGATCGAGTTCCAGCGATTCCGCCGATCCGATGTTCGCCGTTTCGACCAATTCCTCCAACGCCCGCACGAACGGAGGGCCTGCAATCAGCGGAGCCATGGTGTTGATGTCGAACCAGACCGAGTAGTTTTCGCGATGCTTGGCATACGCGGCGGCTCGGGCAAGCAGCACGAGCCCCGCCCACCCCGGCCCCAGAGGTTCAATCGCTCCGCGCCAAGACTCCGAATTGACGTTCACGTCAGTCAGCAGGCGGGCCAGAGTTGCGTATTCGTCCCAGGTGCGCGGCGGCGACCGGTCGAGTTGTTCGAGCAGGTCGGCCCGATAGTAGCAGACAAACACGGGCGACCCAAATGGGACGGCCGCCACCTTGGTTCCCCAAACCGCCTCGCCGCGACGGAGGGCCTCGAATACGGCCGCCCGATCGTCCGGTTGCTCGGCTGACGCATCTGCCGATTGCGCGTCGGACGGAAGCACGGCGAGCCAGTCGCGTTCCGCCACGGCCCCCAACAGCGACGAAGGCAGAATCACCGCGTCGCCGGGCAGCGACGCACCGCCGAGTAGAGTCTCCACGGTGGCTGCCGTCACACTGAATCGGCCGCCCGTTTGCGAGTTCCACTCACCCCGCAATCGCTCCGCCGATTTGGTCATGGCCGAGTCATCCACGACCGTCAGGCTCAACTCCGTGCCGTCAAGCGGCGATACGGGGGCCAAATTCGATTCATCAGGCTGCGAGACGAGGCAACCTGCAAAAAAAAGAATCGTTCCCGCCAGAAACAATGGCAAGCAATGGGCCATGCCGCATCGTACTGTATTGAATCGCTGCATGAGTTCCACTGTATGGCAGCCGGCGCTGGAGCGTCAATGCCCCGGTTCCTCCGCCGATGCCTGAATGTGTGCAGCACCAGCATGCCCCCTCGTAATGACTACTCTTGCCGACAGGGCAAACGGTGGAGTACAATCCGATCTTTCGCCAGCGATTCTGGCTCTTCCGTTTCTAGGTGCAGGCCTGCTCCAATTAGGTACACGCCGTTGTGCCATCCCCGGGGCAAAGCAGTCTGCACCTAGAAACGGAAGAGTGGTAATTTCGATCGTTCCGGCCCCCTGAAAGAGGAGTGAGTCACCATGATCGCGTTGCTGGGCATTGATATTGGTACTTCCGGAACAAAGACTCTCGCAATCAACACGAAGGGACAAATCCTGGCTTCTGCCGTGGAGACCTACCCCTGCTACGTTCCCAAGCCACTCTGGAGCGAGCAGGATCCCAACGATTGGTGGGAGGCCACGGTCAAATCGGTTCGCCAGGTACTTCGCAGGGCCCGGCTGAAGGCCGCCGACGTGAAGGCCATCGGGCTTTCCGGCCAAATGCACGGGTCGGTCTTCCTCGACAAGGACAACAAGGTCGTCCGCCGCGCCATCCTGTGGAACGACCAGCGCACCGCCGCCGAGTGCGCCGAAATTGAGCAGCGGGCAGGCGGTCGCAAGGCGCTCATCCAAATGGTGGCCAATCCGGCGTTGACGGGATTCACCGCCCCGAAGATTCTCTGGTTGCGTAATCACGAGCCAAAGAATTTCGCGAAGACGCGGAAGATTCTGCTGCCGAAAGACGAAATCCGCCGCCGCCTCACCGGCGAGTACGCCACCGAGGTGAGCGACGCCAGCGGCATGTTGCTGCTCGACGTGGCCAAGCGAAACTGGTCCGACGAACTCCTTTCGCGGCTCGAACTCGATCGCAACCTGTTCGCGACCGTGTATGAATCAGAACAGGTGACCGGCAACCTGACGCCGGAGGCCGCAAGGCTATTGGGCCTTTCCACGGATTGTGTCGTGGTGGGCGGGGCTGGCGACTGTGCGGCGGGCGCGGTCGGCAACGGCATTGTTCAGCAAGGCGTGCTGTCCACGTCCATCGGCACGTCGGGCGTCGTGTTCGTCCATAGCGATGAAGTGAAGATCGATCCAGAGGGACGTGTCCATACTTTCTGCCACGCGGTCAATGGCAAGTGGCACATGATGGGCGTGACCCTGGCTGCCGGCGGTTCCCTCCAATGGTTCCGCAACGAACTGTGCAAGGCGGATCTCGCCCTGGCAAAACGCCTAAAGAGGGATGTCTACGACCTACTGACCGAAGAGGCGGAGGGCACGCCCAAAGGCGCCGAGGGACTGCTGTTTCTGCCCTACCTTTCCGGCGAGCGGACCCCCCACGCCGATCCCGATGCTCGCGGCTGCTTGGTCGGGCTGACCATGGCCCACGCGCGAGGCCACGTCATTCGTGCAATCATGGAGGGCGTGGTCTATTCGATGCGCGACAGCCTCGACATTTTCGAACAGTTGGGCGTGCCGATTCGACAGATTCGCGCTTCCGGCGGCGGTTCCCGGAGTCCGCTTTGGCGGCAGATTCAGGCCGATGTGTTCGGCCGCAAGGTGGCGACGATTAACAGCGAGGAGGGGCCGGCCTATGGCGTGGCCCTGCTGGCGGCGGTTGGTGCCGGGATATTCAAGGATATCCGGGAGGCCTGCGCGGCCACCATCCGCGTTGCCCAGGAAACGAGGTGCGATCGAAAGGCGAAACGCCATTACGACCGCGTCTTCCCGGTGTATCAGCAGCTCTACCGCTCACTCAAGGATGACTTCAAGGCGATTGCGGCCCTGGAACGGTAACGAGATTGTGAACATTCAGTCTGATTTGCGTCCTGCTTGGTCCCGATGGGAGACGGCCCTCGTATTCCTGGTTTTCTTCATCCAGGGTGCGTGGCCCGTACCGGACACCAACGAGCCCTACTATCTGGGCAAGGCGATTCATCACTGGAACTCCGAATGGGCGGCGGGCGACTTCTTCCTGGAGTCGGCGGACGCGCACCAGGCGTTCTTCTTCACCTTTGGATGGCTGTCGCTGTTTCTCTCGCCGCCCGTGCTCGCGTGGGTAGGACGCTTCGTCACCTGGGGCCTGCTAGCATGGTCGTGGCGACGGCTGAGTGTCGCCGTCATCCCGCGCAGCGGCTGGGCCGTGCTCACCGCGGCGCTGTTTGTCTGTTTACTCGACCGCTTCCACATGGCCGGAGAATGGGTCATTGGCGGAGTTGAGGGCAAGAGCTTCGCCTACGCTTTCGTATTTCTGGGACTCGAAGCCTTGGTACGCGCGAGGTGGAATCGCTGCTTCATCCTGCTTGGCATTGCCTCGTCGCTGCACGTGCTGGTAGGCGGTTGGTCCGTCGTGGCGGCGGCCGTCGCATGGTGGGCATCGGGTTCTCGGCGTCCAAGCCTGCGGAGTATCCTGCCCGGCTTGGTGGTCGGTGGCTTGCTGGCGTTGCCGGGCCTGCTGCCCGTACTGCTACTTGATCTTGGCGCCGACCGAGCGACGGTCCGCGCCGCCCACAAGGTTTATGTATACGTTCGCCTGGGACATCACCTGGCGCTGTGGCTAATGCCATGGCAATTCATTGTTCGGTTCGCCGCCCTCACGGTGGCTTGGGCCGTTCTATGGCGACTCACCAGGACGCGATGCGGCGAGAACCTTGCTCGCCTGAACTGGTTTGTGCTTGCCGCGCTGGGCATTGCGGTGGTGGGCGCCCTGCTAACCCCGCTGGAACTGGTCGACCGAGCCTTGGCCGCCGGATTGCTCCGGTTCTACTGGTACCGGCTGTCCGACGTCGCCGTGCCGATGGGCGTTGCCCTGGCAGGCGTGGCGGCGATTGCCGAGCTTTGGCAACGGCGGCCGGTCGCAGCGAGCCGGTGGCTGGTGGCAGTCTCGATGATCAGCGCGCTGCACCTGGGCGCCTACGCGGTGGTCCGACCGGTGCGGCAGCCACCGCGTGCGTTCCGTGCCTCGCGTCATAGCCATATCTTCTCGCGATACTGCAACGATCATGTGGCTTGGTGCGACGTGTGCGAGTTCGCGGCCAGCTCGCCCGAAATCGAATCGGACGCCCAATTTCTGACCGACCGCCTCGCGCAAACGTTCAAGTGGTACTCTGGCCGCCCCGAAGTGGCGAACTGGAAGGACATTCCCCAGGACGCTCAAGGCATTGTCGAGTGGTGGCAACGCATGAGAAACCTACATGCAACCCGGGATGCCGCGCAAGGCGAGTACTGGTACCATTCGCTTTCCGAGCAGAGCCCGGAAAGGCTCCGCCGACTTGGCAAGAAGTACGGTGCCCGGTACGCCGTCACGTTCAAGCGCCCGCCACTGGATCTGCCGATCGTCTACCAGAACAAGATCTACGCGGTCTACCGATTGGATGAATCGCCTCAACTCCATCGGACGGATCAGTCGAATCCATCCGATTATCCCCAACTGACACTAACTCGGGGAATGTCGAATACCGAAGAAATGACGAAATCTCAAATCTCAAATTTCAAGTCTCTGTCAACTATCAACTGATTTCCCTGCGTGGGTGAAATCGCCTGCTTAGACAGTCGGAACCACCCACCCTACGATCTGTCAACTGGTTTTTTCCATGCCTAAAATACGCGCGGTTGTTTTCGATTTGGATGGTCTGATGTTCGACACCGAGGAAATCTACATAGAAGTCGGCTCGCGATTGCTGCGACGCCGGGGCCATGAGTTTACGTCTGAACTCAAGGATATGATGATGGGGCTGCAGGCACGCCAGGGCTTCGAACTGGTGATCCGCCACCTTGGCTTGACTGATACCGTTGACCAGTTGCTCGAAGAATCGGATCGAGAATATCTCTCCATCATCGAGGAGCAGATTCGGCCCATGCCAGGCTTGCTGAACCTACTCGACGCCTTGGAAACGGCCGATATCCCGAAGGCAATCGCGACAAGCTCGTCACTTCGGCTGGCAACGGCATCTCTATCCGAGTTCAACCTACAACGCCGGTTTGCCTTTATCCTCACCGCCGAGGATATCCGGCAAGGGAAGCCCCATCCGGAAATCTATCTGACCGCCGCCGCCAAGTTGAACGTGCCGCCTGGTGAGATACTCGTGCTCGAGGACAGCGAAAATGGCTGCCGCTCGGCAGTGGCCGCAGGCGCGTTCACCGTTGCCGTTCCGGCGGACCATAGCCGCGAGCATGATTTCTCGGGCGTGGCGCTCATAATCGACAGCCTTGCCGACCCGCGGCTGTACGCGGTCCTGGATCTTCCGGAACCTGACGTAACCCCTTCCGTGGTAATCAATGGTCTAACGTAAGGGTGAGGCGAGCGAAAGGATGGATCGAGCGAAGCGAGTGCCGCTACGCGTATGCCGCTTTGGCAGGGTTCTGGCGGCACTCGATCGATTAGGTGACCTTCCGACGAATCGTCCAGGCCAACGCACTCCGCCAAACATACCCCACCAAAAGGAGGGTCATAGATGAATCTGCTTGAAATCCCCGCGACGAAGAACTACCATAAAAGGTAGCGTCGCTGGTTGCTGTCGGTAGCCGATGTCCGTGTAGACAGAGTTGCCGTCCGTGCCTTGAGGGCGCTGTTGGAAGCCAATCACCGGATGCGCGTCCGCGCGCGCCTTGTTTTCTGCCCTCGGAAACCTTTGTTGAGAAGAGGTCCAAAGCCATGAATCGAACCCTGGTACTATTGGTCGGATCGGCCCTGTTGCTGGGCGCTGTCTTACCGCCTTCGTTGCCTGCACAGGACGCCGTGCTCGGGCAAATGTACGGTAGCGGTGTCCACGCTTACTTCTCGCAGGATTATCTGCGGGCGCACGGCGTGCTCACCGAGGCCATCGTTGGCGGCACGCAAGACCCGCGATGCTTCTACTTTCGAGGCTTGGTGCTCGCGCGGCTCGGACGGCCAGACGAAGCTGTCGAAGATTTCGAGAAGGGGGCTGATCTGGAGGCAAAGGATCTGAATCGCGCGTACAACGTGGCCCGGGCGCTGGAACGAGTGCAAGGCGACGTGCGGTTGGAGTTGGAGCAACACCGCGTCGAGGCTCGCATGATAGCGCTCGAAAAGGCTCGTCAGATTGAACGCTCACGTTACGAGCAATTGCGAGAGCAAGAACAGAAGTTCTCTCAAGAGCAGATTGATACGACTGTCCAGGCGCCAGCAGCCGAGCCGTTTGAGGTTGGGCCCGTGGAACAGCCGCCGGTGGAAGCTGCGGCAGCGCCCGCTGAAGCAGTCATTGATGAATCGGACACCGATCCATTTGGCGCCGCCCCTGCTGAACCGGCTGCACCGGGCATGGAGCCTACCGCTGAGGCCACTGATCCGGTCGCCGCTGATCCGTTTGGCGCTGCTCCG
>CAZASB010000163.1:0-3603 GCA_964487655.1 uncultured Planctomycetaceae bacterium | reverse complement strand
CCCGCGGAACCAGCCGCCGGAGGTATGGAACCGGCTGCCGAGCCTGCGGCTCCAGTCGCCGACGATCCGTTTGGCGCTACTCCGGCCGCGCCGACTGCGGCTCCAGCCGCTGACGATCCGTTTGGCGCTACTCCGGCCGCGCCGACTGCGGAAGCTCCCGCGGAACCAGCCGCCGGAGGTATGGAACCGGCTGCCGAGCCTGCGGCTCCAGCCGCTGACGATCCGTTTGGCGCTGCCCCGGCAGAACCGGCCGACGAGCCTGTCGCCCCAGCCACGAAAGCTTCCGACGAACCAGCCGCTGACGATCCGTTTGGCGCTACTCCGGCTAAATCTGCCACGCCAGCCGACGAGCCGGCCGCAGCGGCTGCGGAAGCTTCCGACGAGCCGGCCGCCGGAGGCATGGAACCCGCCGACGAGCCTGCCGCAGCGGCCGATGCGCCAGCCGCCGGCGCGGATGCCGATCCGTTCAAAGCAGAGGCGCCGGCAGCCAAGGATGGAGCGGCACAACCAGCGGCCCCGGCCAAACCACGCTCGGCTGATGTTGCCGATCCTTTTGGCAACTGATAGCATGGCGCAAAGAGGTGCGCCATGCGGGTGCTGGTTGCCTGATTGAACGCGTCCACGGGTTCCGGCGTTATCGGTGAAAACGGCGTCAGAACTGCCATTCCATTTCCAGCCGATGGGCGTGGGCGGGAAGACAGTTCTGGCAAGCCTTTTCAGGTGACGCGATTCTTCAGACCGTAACCATCTCCATCGACTGCTGGTCGATGCGAGATTGGGCGCGGGTGGTGTCGAGCGCGAGTTGCATGGTGACGCTCCAGCGACCATGCTGGTCGGCCTGAACGTGCCAGTGCGGCAGGACGGCTACCGATTGATGGACCAATTCAAACCCGCCCTCCGATTGGCTGACGGTTTCAACCGGGAACGCCCAGAATCGAGTGGGCCGGTTGGAGGTGAGATTCAAGTCGATGCCCAGCCACTCGTCGGAAAGCCCCAGACCGGCCGCGTCCGTTAGGTCCAGCCGCTCGCCAAGCTGGCCAATCCGGTTGCCCTCGGCGTTGCGAAAGTAGCGGTCGTCGGCGCCGGCGGGCATGCCGGCAAAGTTCATCTCGACGGCGAAGTGCAGCGGCCGATCCTGCGGCAAGTTCTCCAGCAGGTAGGCAATTTCGAGCGTCGAGCCGCCGGCGTCGAGCGTAATGCCCTTGGTGATCTTTACGGGCACGTCGTCCACGCGACCCTCGTGACTGAGTTGCACCTGAATGCGGTCCGGGTTGCGGCGGACGCGGGCCTCGTAGTGGGCGGCGGTAAAGTTGCCTGCCTGCCGGGCACGGCACGCCGCCACGTCGTCGAGCGCGGCGTCGGCATCGTAGAACAGGTCGATGAGGCTCTTCCGCATGTGGTCGTCGTACTGCACTCGCTGGTCTAGCCCTGCCTGCTTGAACACAACGCGGTCGTGGATGCTGGCGCAATCGTCGCAGCCCTGGTTTTCGCCCCGGAGCACCTTGTCATGATAGGCCTCGGGACGCCGGGCGAGCGTGGCCAGAAGATTATGTTCGATGGCTCGCACGTCCAACTCGTATAGCTGGCCGCCGCGGGAGGGCGATAGCAAAGCCACCAACCGGTCGTTGGCCAGGCATACCTCGCGCCGACCATCGAAGTTGAAATCGTCCGCCACGGCTTCAATCCACTCGCCGGTACGCCCGCCGGCCTGTTCAAGCAAGCCATCGGCGCGAATCAGGTGCTGGTACACCGCGTTGCGAAGGTGCGGCAGGTAGATCCCGCCAAACGCCCCGTGCCAGTAGGAACAGTTGCACTGACCACGATACAGCTCGTCGCGCGCTTGCAGGAGCGTTTCGCTCGTGTCGCCCGTCGCTTGCAGTTCGGCCAGCCGGCGGCTGACCATCATCATGCGGGCGTACATTTCGTCGGTCTCGGGGTACTTCACCTTGAAGTTGCGCCAGAAACCGCCACGAACGAACCGGCGCAGTCGTGGCCACCGGGGATCGTCGCGGAACGCGTGCGACGCCTCATCCAGCTCTCGCTGCTGTCCAACCGGCAGGGCCCACTCGGTCATCTCGCGGTAACTGCCGTCCGGCAGGTACACCTTTCCCAACGCGGTTGTGTTGTCGAGCGCCTCCGACGGCGTTGTTACGCGAATCCAGTCGCGATTCTCGACCAACGCGCTGAAGAACCGTTCGAGCCAACCGTCGTGATAACAGTGCTTGTTGGTTCCCGGCCACGTGCCGAACTTCTCCCCATCGTCGCCGAAAACCAACAGCGAGTTGGGATGTTCGTTGGCCACCTGGGCCATGTACTCGATGTTCTTCTCCGGCGAGCCGAAGGGAATCAGGTAGCGAAGCTGCTCGCTGCCCGGCAACACGGCCAAGACACGGCCTTCGTCCTCGGTCAGGTAGTAGCCGGCCAGGTCCGAATCCTGCACGCCCGCGTTCTTGAAGTGGAAGTCGTCCAACACCGTGTACTCGATCCCAGCATCGACCAGATCGCGGGTGAACGACTGCTCCCAAACGCGCTCCGGCACCCACATGCCGCGCACCTTGGCGCCCAAACGGTTTTCGAGCCAGCGCGTATAGCTGCGAATCTGGCCTAGTCGGTCGCGGGCCGGAATCATGGCCAGAATGGGCTCGTGAAACGCACCGCCGACAATCTCAATCCGGCCCGTCGCAACCAACTCGGCCAGCTGGTCGAGGTAATCGGGATGTCGCCGGTCCAACCATTCCATCAACGGCCCACTCGTGTGCAGGCCGATCCGTAATGGATCGTATCGGCTGAATACGTCGAGGAACGGCAGGTAGCTATCCTGGTACGCCTGCTCGAAGACGTGGTCGAAGTTCCCCGTGGGCTGATGGTTGTGCAAGACGAAAGCGAGTCGGATGCGGTTCATGGCTTCTCGAGCGGGATTTTTGCGGGGGATGTAAGGCGCCAGGCAATTAGCTGTTAGGTGCTAGTGTGATGAGGAACGCTGACACCTAACATCTGAGGACGCTCAGCACCTTTTCTCTAATCGGTAATGACACCGCAGTTTATCCAGTTTACCTGTTTGAAATATCTTGTGACTCTTGAATCTCGACATCGACCTCTCGCAGAAACGCGGCTGCCTGCTCGGAAGGGACGGGATTGATGTAAAAACCGGTGCCCCACTCAAACCCAGCGGTTTTCGTCAAACTCGGGATAATCTCTATATGCCAGTGGTAATGCCCCAACTCTTGCGTGTCAAAGGGGGCCGTGTGAATGATGTAATTATAGGCAGGCTGGTCCAGCGACGCCTCGATCTTGGCATGAGGTTCTCGCCGGTCTGGTCGTCCGGATAATACGGCTGGTGCTGGTGCCAGAAGAAGGCAAGCGATAGTTCCTGCATGGCTATCCGTAGCTCCCGCGCGCCGTGGAAACGGCCTCGCGTTCGCGATGGAATGGGCAATCTGCCGCGTTCCACCGCCGCCGTGCCGCAAAAACCGGCACGGTTCCTCGCCTTACAATCCATGTAACCGTTCACGGGGCGGCGCAGGCAGTTTTCGCCGCTGTATGCGAAGGGGACAGTCCCCCTGTGAACGGTTACCAATTCATCAGACCGCGACCGTCTGCCGG
>CAZASB010000162.1:0-10697 GCA_964487655.1 uncultured Planctomycetaceae bacterium | reverse complement strand
GCCTTGTCCCGAGGAATTGGTCCTGATCGCCCTTGAAAGAAGGAAGAATGGCCGGCGAAAATCTCGACTTGTCGAGCGATACCACACGCGCAGAGGGGGGCTCCATCCCTCGGCACCGGCGGTTCTTGGGTGTCCGTTTCGCCTGTTGTGGCGTCTACGCAAGGGTTTACGTCAATCGAGACGAGACGGCCTACGTGGGGTGCTGTCCCCGTTGCTCGCGCCCGGTACGGTTCGAGATAGGCCAGGGCGGAACCAACTGCCGTTTTTTCACTGCCTATTGAGTCGTTTGGCATATCTCGGTATGCTCCGCGATTCACTAGGTTCCTTTTTCTGGCCCTTGCTGTTCCTGCTTTCGCTATTTCCCCTATTCTTTGCAAGTCTCTTACCAATCGGTTCCCTCTTATCCCGGATTTCTTCTCAATGGACTTTGAAATCCAGCGATGCACTCGACAATGTGCCGTCACGGGGCGCGAGTTGCTCCCGGGCGAGACGTTCTACTCGGTCCTGATCGAGAAAGGTTCGTCGGTCGAGCGGCAGGATTACTCCGAGACGGCATGGACGGAACCGCCAAGCGATGCGATCGGCTGGTGGAAGACCCAGTTGCCCGACCCGAAGACGCATCGCAAACAGTGGGCGCCGAACGACGTCATGCTGCGGTTGTTCGACGAGTTGGCCGAGCAGTCGGAACGGCAGGACGTGCGCTACGTGCTGGCACTGCTACTGGTGCGACGCCGCGTCATGCGTCTGGAAGAGGCGGAATCCGAGGAGCCGGATGGTGGGACGACGATGCTCTTATATTGTCCCCGCCGCGATGAGACGTACCGTGTGCCGGTTGTGTTGCCCGATGCGGAGCGGACCGAAGAGATTCAGCGGCAAATGTCCCAGTTGCTCGAATAGGCGCTGCCATGGATAGAATGCGATTACAATTCGCCCTGCTGGTCAGTCTTGGCCTGTTCACCCTGTGCGGGGCAAGCTGCAATAACATGGTGCGCCAGCTCAGTCAGCCAACGGTACGCGTGCTACCGCCGACGGCCACGCTGGAGCAGGTGATCGAGGTGGTGAACCGGAATAGTAGTGGCATTCACGCGTTTTCGAGCATGGAGGCATCGATTTCAAGTCCTGGAATGCCGACGCTACGAGCGAATGTGGCCTTCTCCCGTCCGCGACGATTCCGCCTACGCGCGCAGACGGCCATGACCGGTGCGGAGGTCGACCTGGGCAGTAACGACGAGTTGTTCTGGTTCTGGATACGGCGCAGCGAGCCGCCAGCGGTGTATTTCTGCCGGCACGAGCAGTTCGCTACCAGTCAGGCACGACGGTTCATTCCGATCGATCCCGGCTGGCTTGTCGAGGCGTTGGGCGTGGTCGAGTTCGATCCGAACCTGCCGCATCAGGGACCCTATCCTCTGCCGGGCGATCGCTTCGAGGTGCGCACGGTGCGTGAAACTCCGCAAGGCCCAATGACCAAGAGCACGATCATCGATGCCGCGCGCGGATGGGTGGTGGAACAGCATCTCTACAACACCGCGGGGCAGCGAGTCGCGTCAGCCGTGGCCGAACAACATCGACGCGATCCGCTTACAAACCTCGTCATGCCTCGCATTGTGAACATCGAGAGTCCGCAGGCGGAGTTCTCCATGCGGATCAGCCTGGGGAACGTGCAGATCAACCGACTTGCAGGCAATCCGGCCGAGCTATGGTCAATGCCGCGTTATCCTGGGGCGGCGCTGGTCGATCTTGGGCTTCCGGCCGCGCCGACCGGTCCGGGTTACCCGCGACCCGACATGCTCGAAACGTCGCCGGCGCAGGCCGGCTATCCCCAGCCCGACATGCTCAATACGCCTCCGAGACACGCCGGTTGGTGACAGTGCCGGCTGCCTCGATCCCTTCGAAGCAGGAGCCTAGCCATGAGACCGGAGATATTCTTTCGCGAAGTAGCATTGCCCGTATCGGTCGCGGAAGCATTTGCCTGGCATTCTCGGCCGGGCGCCTTGGAACGTCTGCTGCCACCTTGGGCCGATGTTCAGGTGGTATCGCGCGTCGTGGTTCTTGAGGATGAGGCGAGGGTGAAGCTATCGGTGCCTCTCGGACCGTTACGACGGGAATGGCTGGCCGAGTACCGCGAAGTCGACCCGCCGCGGCAATTCCGCGATGTATCGCTCCATGGACCGTTTCCACTCTGGGACCATCTGCACCGATTCGAGCCGCGAGGCCAGGCGGAGTGCGTCCTGGTCGACCGGATCGAATACGCGTGCCCTGGTGGCTTGCTCGGCCACATCTTCGGAGGTGGCCATGTGCGGCGGCAACTTGACCGGATGTTTCGCTACCGCCACGATACCACAGTCGCCGATCTGGCCATGCACGCCCAGTATGCCGATCGGCCGCGAATGAAGGTGGCCATTACGGGCGCGTCGGGACTCATCGGTTCGATGCTCCGCCACCTATTGACTACGGGCGGGCATCAAGTGATTGCACTTCGGCGCGATGCCTCGAATCGCATCGACGCCGCGCCGGCTGACGGGACCGACGCCGTTGTCCACTTGGCCGGTGAGAGCATCGCCGCGCGCCGCTGGTCGGCTCAGCAGAAGCAGAAGATTCTGAATAGCCGCGTGCAGGTGACCGGTCGGTTGTGCGACGATTTACTCAAGCTGGCGAACCCGCCCAGGACACTTCTTGCCGCGTCGGCCGTGGGTTTCTATGGCAGTCGAAGCGACGAACGGTTGTATGAGACCAGCGCCCGGGGCGACGGCTTCCTATCGAAAGTGTGCGTGGCATGGGAAGAAGCCGCCCAGGCGGTGTGCAGCGCGGACCTACGCGTGGCCGCATTACGGTTTGGGGTCGTGCTCAGTCCACGGGGCAGCGCGCTACGGCTCATGTTGCCGGTGTTCCGTCTTGGCGCTGGCGGGCGGATCGGACGCGGCGACCAAATCATGAGTTGGATTACGCTGGACGATGCCGTATCGGCCATCCATCACGTGCTGATGACCGGCGGGATGAGCGGCCCGGTGAACATGGTTGCGCCAGAGCCGATTTCAAACGCCGAGTTCACCAGAACGCTCGCCCGCGTACTTGGACGTCCCTCGTTGATGCCCGTGCCGGCCATGGCGGCAAAGGCGGCGTTGGGCGAAATGGCCGAATCGCTGCTCCTCTCTAGCCAGCGAGTTCTACCGGGCGTGCTTGAAGATACGGGCTTTGCCTTCCGCCACCGCGACCTCGAAACGGGCCTCCGCCACTTGCTCGGACGCAGCGCAAGCCCCGCGACGTGAGTGCCGAAATAGGCCGGTTACGAGCCCCTACACAACCGGGTTGTGCAGGACGCCCAAACCGTCGATCTCGACCTCGACCACGTCGCCCGGCTGGAGGAACACCGGCGGCGTGCGCGCGAAGCCGACGCCTGGTGGCGTACCCGTGTACAGCAGGTCGCCCGGCGAGAGGGTACACACGGCCGAGACGTACGCAATCAACTCGTCCACCGGGAAGATCAGTTGCGCCGTGTTCGAATCTTGCATGGTTTGGCCGTTGATGCGAGAACGAATCCGCAGTGCGCATGGATTTGCCACCTCGTCGGCGGTAACCAGGTACGGGCCGAATGGAGCGAACGTGTCAAACGTCTTGCCCAACAACCACTGACCGCCGGCCTTGCCAAGCTGCCAGTCGCGCGCGGAGACATCGTTGCCACAGCAGTAGGCGGCAACGTGCCCGAAGGCGTCCGACCGCGCGATATTGCGTCCGCCCCGCCCAACGACGACCACCAGTTCGGCCTCGTAATCGACCTTCTGGCTGATTGGCGGGAGCACGATGGGTTGTCCATCGGCCAGAACCGCCGAGGGAAACTTGCTGAAGATGATCGGTTCGGGCGGCGGTTTGAAGCCGCCTTCTCGGGCATGATCGGCGTAGTTCAGGCCCACACAAATGATCTTCTCCGGGCTGGGAATGGGTGGCAGGAACGTCAGGCCCTCCACAGGCAGCGAGTCGGCGCCCGCCGCAGCCTCGGCGGCCAGGCGAAGCATGTCCGGGCCGGCGGCCAGCAACTGCTTTGTGCAGACAGGAACCTTGGGGTTGGCCGCGTTCAAATCGACGGTTCGGCCGTCGACCAGGGCAGCGGCTCGCGGGCCACGGACGCTCTGATAGGTCACGAGTTTCATGGGGCAATTACACGGGGCGGGTGGAGGGATTACCAGCTTGCCGAAGCATACTCGACCGCTGTCGTCCTGACAACCGATCCGGTTGTGCGGACTACTCCGGACTGAATGGGCCGTCCCACGTACTCTTCGCGCCCCACGCGAGGTGAAAACTGCGTTTGTATTCTAGCTTTGGGGCAACAATATCGCCAGTCACGCGCGAGGCGCAAACGGTATGTGGAGTGACGCAGTAACGTTTTGCCTCAAGTCCAGCCATGACCTAGAGTTTGGTAGCGGGATGCACGTATTCTCTTGTGTGGAATTGGGGAGGGAACCAAAACCTTCCGCCACGGTCGCGCCGGAGGGTGCGCCGCGCGGGAATGGTTGTCCTTCCTTGCTCTCAGGGCTCGGGAGTCGTATCGGTTCACGGCAGAAGCATGTAGAGGGGAGTAGTCGCAGCAATGTCTCAATCGCCCGTACTCCAACCAGAAACGTCGTTCCCCGTCCCGGCCGATCAGGCGGCCTCGGCGGAGCATTGGATGGCGGAGTTGGGGGCACTGCTGCGCGAATTGGAGACCGTCGCGGGCACGGCTCCCGCCGTGCCAACGTTCTTTGGCGCCCAGACCGACAACCAATTGATCCAGGTTCGGTTGGGTATTGCCAGCAGTCTGTTTGCCGCGTTGCAGTGCAAGCATCCACCCACCGCAGGCCACTGTCTACGAACTGCCCTGACGTGCTCGGCCTGGGCCACGCACATGGGACTCGACGTCCAGCAGCGAGATTGGCTGGAAGTCGCCGCACTGCTGCATGACGTTGGCATGATCGGCGCCCCCGACTGCATTCTTAGCAAGCCGATGCCCTTGAGTGCCGACGAGGTGGCGGTTGTCGCCAAGTCGCGCCAGATGAGCCTTGAGATACTCCGCCACGGCTGCTCATCGCCGGAAATTCTGGAAACGGTTGGGCAAACGGCCGCGTGGTACGACGGCAGCCATAATCGGACCGCGCCTGCCGGCGACGACATCCCGATCGGTGCCCGCATGATCGCCATCGTCGAGGCCTTCGATGCCATGACGACCGACCACGTCTACCGGCCGGCCATGTCCCACGAACGCGCGATGAGCGAGTTGTTCGACTGTGCGGGCACGCAGTTCGATCCGGAACTGGTTCGCCGGTTTGCCGAGTTCCGCGCAGCCGATCAGTGTGCGATCCACGAAGCGGTTGCCTGGCGATGGCTCCGCTCGCTCGATCCGGAGTTGGTCAACTCCTACTGGGAATTGAATTGCATCCCTTCCGCGCCCTCGCGACCCGACGCAGACACCCTGTTTCAGGTCAAGCTGCTCGAGAACATGTACGACGCTGTCGTATTCATCGACGCCGATGGGCTGGTTACACTATGGAATCGCGGGGCGGAGCGGCTGACGGGCATCCCCGGGACCAGCGTGCGGCAGCGGTACTGGCATCCGGAACTGCTCCAGATGACCGATGAGAAACGGCAATCCGTCAGCGAGGCCGACTGCCCGGTAACCTGCGCCATTCGCTCGGGAGTGCAATCGTTGCGACGATTGACGATTTCCGGTCGAAACGATCGAGCGGTTGCCGTCGACTCGCACACCATTCCCGTTATGGACGAGCAGGGAAAGACTTTTGGCGCCGTCCTTCTGTTCCACGATGCCTCGTCGGAAACGACGCTGGAACAACGCTGCCAGAGCTTGCATGAAAAAGCCACCCAGGACTCGCTTACCCAAGTGGCCAACCGGGCCGAGTTCGACCGCGTACACGAGATGTTCATCGCCGCGCACCAGCAGCAAGGGGTGCCCTGTTCGTTGATGATCATGGACCTGGACCGGTTCAAGCGGGTGAACGACACGTACGGGCACCAGGCGGGCGACAAGGCGATTATGAGCCTGGCTCGGCTGCTGAAGGGCGCGTGCCGGCCGGGCGATCTCGCGGCTCGCTACGGCGGCGAGGAATTCGTCATGCTGTGTGCCGATTGCGACAATTCAACCGCCGTTCGCCGCGCCGAGCAGATTCGCAAAGCGCTTTCCCAGATGCCGCAGCCCGCCATGGAGGGCCGCTCGCTCACCGCCAGCTTCGGCGTTACCGAAATCCAGCCCGGCGATACGCCCGAAACCATGCTCCGACGCGCCGATCGGGCCTTGCTCATGGCCAAGTCGCAGGGGCGCAACCAAGTTGTGCAGTTGGGTACGGGCATCGCGATCGACCAACGCGCCGACCAAGGTATTTTTGGAATCGGCGAAGCCACTGGCGGCTACCTCATTGAGAAGCAACTCGTCACGCCCGTCCCCATCAAGATGGCCGTAGAAAAGTTGCGAGGGTTCGTCGCCGACCACGAAGCGAGGATCGTCAAGACGGAAGCCGATCGCGTCGAGCTGGAAATCGACGACAAGCATCCGAGCCGACTACGGCGCCTGACCGACCGCTCGGTTACCTTCCGACTCGATTTGCGTTTCGTCGAACAGCGTTCACAACAGGGCGGCGACACCGGTCCCCGAAGCGGCGTTGCCCGCACCAAGGTGCATGTCAGCATCAGTCCGAGCCGTGTCCGCGATCGGCGGCGGCAGGACGTGGTCGAGCGGGCTCGCGACGTGCTGGCCAGCTTCCGCTCCTACCTGATGGCCACCGAGGTGGAGGAGGATGTGTCGCCGCGTGGGGGTCCCCTTTCCCGCGCAAAGCGGTTGTTCGCGCCTTGGCTGCAGAAGCGGCCGTAAAGGAGCCGAATGCGGTGGCGACCACTACTACAGGGGGGCCGAGAGGATCGGCCTTGTCCATCTTCCGAACTTTTCCTATAATCCGCCACTTGTGGGTATTTTTCGGAACTGACGGTAGAAATGAACCCGAGCGATTCGGCGTGCGTAGAAAGTGCGAGTCCGGCGTAGTGGGGGTTGGTTTGGATCGGATTCCGGTACAAAATGGAATCGTTGACCGGAGTTGATGGAACCGCGCTACGTCGTGACGGCCCGTGCCGGGGTAAACGGTTCGGTTTGCGTTGACAAAAGTGTTCGGTTTTTTTTCCGATGCAATGCGACCGGTGGCCTGTATCGTCACACGCGTTACAAGTGGCCGAGAGGCGCAATTCGTTACTAGGTGGGCGCGGTGGTTTGTCCTAATCCGTTGGCAGGCAGGTTTCCGATGACACCAAGGCACTCAGCTTCATAAGCCCCAATTGCCTTGCTTGTCGTAACGGATGCCAAACGCGACGCCAAAGGATGACGAGGTGGATTTTCAAGGATGGAACACGGCCTCGCGCGAGGAGACTAATCTAATGCACGTTTATGGTCCTACTCATTTGCATGGTCCTCAGTCGGTTACAGCGCCCCATCACGGACGCGCCCTGAGGGAATCTTCTTCCGCCGGACGTTCGTCGGCGGGCGACGAGTTGAATATCTCCGACGCTGGCAGCAAGGCGGCCGAGGCCGCCCGGCTGGTCGATCAGGTCAAGCATGTACCTGACGTGCGCCAGGATCGGGTTGATCAGATTCGCGCCCAAATTGCGGCGGGAGCCTACGAAACCCAGCAGAAGCTCGATGTCGCCATGGAGCGGTTGCTCGATGAACTCGGTTAGCCGGACGTATCATGCCGGACAACTTTGCGCTCGAATCCGTCGATGTCAAGGTCACGCCCACGGAACGTTTTGCGCAGTTCCTTGATGGCCGAGGCAAGCGGCTTACCCGCCAGCGCCAGTTGATCGTCGAAATGGTGTTCAGTCACCATGACCACTTCGACGCTGAAGAACTCATTGGTCATCTCCACGAGTTGATCGCCGCGCGGCGGGTCAGCCGACCAACCATCTATCGTACCCTCGGCGAGTTGGTCGAGGCTGGTATGTTGCGGTCAATGACCCTTGGCGGTCGAAGCGTCTATGAACACGAATACGGCTACCCCCGGCACGACCACCTGCATTGCCAGAAGTGCGGGCGACTGCTCGAATTCCAGAGCGACCAGATCGATCAACTTTGCGAGGAGGTTGCCCGGAAACATGATTTTCAGATGACCGGCCACCGCGTGTTCATCATGGGCACGTGCAGCGACTGCCAGCGAAGCGGGGCGTAGCCGCGCAGCCCCTCGCCGAGGATGCAACGCCCGCCGCTCGCTCGTCACACTTGAATCTCGGCGGCCGCGCCCAGCGCGCCGGGGTGCTTCGCGCGAATCGGATCGATCACGTCGCGCAGGAATTCGTCAACCTGTTCCGGAGCACGGCCAATGAACTGCCTCGGGTCGAGCGCGGCATCGAGATCGACGGCGCGAAACGCATCGTCGGCGCGCAGCCGGTCCATCAGGTCGTTCGCCCCACCCTGTTCCTTCACCACGGCGGCCGCAGCCTGGCTATGCCGCCGGATGCGCTCGTGCAGATCCTGGCGGTCTCCCCCGCCGGCAACCGCGGCCATGAGAATATTCTCGGTGGCCATGAACGGTAGTTCGGCCTCCAGGCCCGCGGCAACGACTTGCGGGTACACCACTAGGCCCGAAGTGACGTTCGCGCACAGCAGCAGAACGGAATCAGCCGCCAGAAACGCTTGCGGCAACACGAGGCGGCGCGCGGCGCTGTCGTCCAGGGTGCGTTCGAACCATTGCACGGCGGCGGTTTCCGCGGCAATCGACGCCAAGCCGCCAAGAAATCGGGCAAGCGAGCAAATACGCTCCGACCGCATGGGGTTCCGCTTGTAGGCCATGGCCGACGAGCCCACTTGCGTTCGTTCGAACGGTTCCTCGATTTCCTTGCGATGGGCTAGGATGCGCACATCGGTTGCCATCTTGTGGGCGCTTTGGGCAATTCCAGCCAGGACGGTCACGATCTGAGTATCGATTTTCCGCGGATAGGTTTGCCCGGTAACGGCGTACGATGCCTTGAAGCCAAGTTTCCGGCATACCAACTCATCCAAGCGTTGCGCCTTGGCGTGGTCGCCGCCAAAAAGTTGCAGGAAACTGGCCTGCGTGCCCGTCGTGCCTTTCGCCCCGCGCGCCTTCAGCAGGTCGATCCGGTGCTCGATCTCAGCCAAATCGAGTACGAAATCGTACGCCCAAAGGCAGGCGCGCTTACCCACGGTTGTCGGTTGCGCCGGTTGCATGTGCGTGAAACCCAGGCACGGAAGATCGCGGTAACGCAGGGCGAATCGGCCGAGGTTGTCGATGACGGCAACCAATTGGTCCCGGATCATCAGGAGCGCCTCGCGCAACAGCAGCAAGTCGGCATTGTCGCCAACATAGCAACTCGTGGCGCCGAGGTGAATGATTCCGCGGGCCGTGGGGCAAGCATCGCCGTAGGCGTGGACGTGCGCCATAACGTCGTGGCGCAACTGCCGCTCATACCGATCTGCAACCGCGAAGTCGATCTGATCCACCTTGGCTCGCAACTCGACGATCTGTTCCTCCGTAATCGGTAGTCCCAATTCGGCTTCCGCCTCGGCCAGCGCGATCCAGAGCCGCCGCCACGTACTGAACTTCCGTTGCGGACTCCACAGCTCCGCCATGGCCTGCGAAGCGTAGCGGTCGATGAGCGGGTTGTCGTAGCGACTATGGTCCTTTGGCATTGTCGTCCTTTCGTTGCGTTTCGTGTCCCGACGCTTTCACGGTGAGGGGTCACATGTTCGTCGGATCGTCAGTCGTGGCCGCGCCGGTGAGCCGGTCCATCACGTGGTTCAACGCGGCGACGTGGCTCGCATCGTGGGTGTAAATCCGGCAAATGCGGAAACTGATGGCAATGCGACGGAACATCTCCCGATCGTCGAGCCGGAGAATGCGTTCCGTGCCGGGCTCGTAAAGGTAATTCTGCCCGGCGGAGGGAAGATGGGCGCCGGGACGGTGGACGTGGCGCGCCGTATCCACCCGGAGCGGCAGATCGCGAAGGCCGAGCGGCAGCAGATCGCGAACCGCCGCCTCGAACGTCGTCTCGCTACTGAGTACGCTGCCCTGCTCTGACTGCCCCGGGGCAAAGTAGATCGTGCGCTCGCAAGCCATGTGCCAGCGGAGGTCGCGACGAAGGAATCGCTGCCAGCGAAGGCCCATCGCTCGCCGGCCCGGCTCGTCGCTCTGCCACCATCGGCCCACCTCCGCCAGAAGCGACCATTCGGTCAGGCCGCGATACTCGTCCAAATGCTCCCGCGGATCGCCCGGGAAAATCAAGTCGCGCGAGTCGACAAACAACTCCTGGAGTTCCAGGTCGATCGCCCGAACCGTGCGATGGAAGTAGATCGCGCGGAACAGATCGGCTCGCACTGAAATGAACTGTACTAGCGCCGAGAGCCCCCGCTCATGAACGG
The DNA here is from genome assembly GCA_964487655.1 of uncultured Planctomycetaceae bacterium. Classification (GTDB taxonomy): domain Bacteria; phylum Planctomycetota; class Planctomycetia; order Pirellulales; family Thermoguttaceae; genus PWXP01. Next base: position 298 of record CAZASB010000162.1, on the reverse strand, counting down.
TCAGCCCCCGCTCCGTAAAGCGGCTGTAGTGCAGTAGACGCTCCAAATCGAACGCTCGCGTGCTGTAGCCTGACATGTACGCGTCGCGCAGCACAAAGTCCATGTTGTCCACCGTGTACAGCCCGCTGAACAGACTGCGCAACATGCGCAACCACAAAGGAGCCTCGACGGTGCCGTCGCGAGGGCGCGTGATGAGGAAGGCAATTTGCCCGGGATCGATGGTTTCGCCGGGCTCCAGGGCGGCATTGGGGCTGCGTCGCACGCCGCGCACCAGATCACCCAGTTCGCGGCGGATGAT
>CAZASB010000161.1:0-10708 GCA_964487655.1 uncultured Planctomycetaceae bacterium | reverse complement strand
GCCTTACCCTGGCACCGGCTCGGCGCGGAGGATGGCATCGTCGAAGCTGGCCGCAATGCGGTAACCAGGCGGCACGGTCAGGAAGACTTCATCCCGCCATGGACCGTCGACGAGTTCCTGGATTATGCCCATGTCGCCCACCAACTTCTCGAACTGCCAGCCACGCGCGGTGGCCAGTTCGCGCGTCTCGCGCTCAAAGTGATCGTTGGGTTCGATGCCCATGGCGATGTATGTCAGACGCGAATAGTTGTGGGTCATCTGGCGAAGTTCCTCGTAAAGGAATCGGGCATTGTCTTCCCCATATCGTGCAACCAATTCGTCGTACGACTGGACCATCCGGCTTCGGCGTTGGATCGAGTCGCCGCCGAGCTGCTCGATATCGTCACCCCGTTCAATCCAACCGCTGGTCTTGAAGTACGCACCCGGATGGGCGTGGAAATAATCGAGGTAACGCTCCTTACTACCCAAAAAGAGTGAAATGCAGTCATGCGCGCGAGGGACAATGAGCGGAATACTTCGGGCGGTTAATCCTACCAACCCGTTGCTGCACAAAGCGTAACCAAGCGCCACGGCGTCATAGCTCGACTCGTCCACCTCGGCGATCCGAGCGGCGATCCGTTCGTTCATGCCAGACGCACCCAAGTCGTGCAAGCCCTTGGGAAGAAACTCGAGATCCACCCGGTTGATCGACCCGGCAACGGCCGCGCAAAACTCGCGGTAGAGAATCTCGCAGGCGATCAGTTTCAGTCGTTTCGGCATGGCAGGTCTACGTTTCATCATTCGGTTCGCCGACAAAACGGTAGCCGGCGTCGCGGATGGTCAGGAAGTATCGCGGGTTGGCCGGGTCGGGCTCAAAGGCTTTGCGCAGGCGGCGCAAGAACTGGTCTGGGGCGCGGGTTTGCACGTTGCCCGACATCCCCCATACTTCTTCCAGTAATTCATGCCGAGGGATCACCCGACCCTCGTGTTCCACAAAATACCGCAAGAGCTTCATTTCGAGTTGGGTCATGCGCACCGGTTGGCCGGCGACGACCACCTGGAACGTGTCGAAGTTGATTTCAGCGTTGCCGAAGGCGACTTGGATGGGTGCGGCCCCCGGCGGCCTTCGTCCGGTTGTGCTGGGCCCGCCCCACCTGAGCAAGTTCCGTATTCGGCTGAGAAACTCCTCCAGGTCGAACGGCTTTGTCAGGTACTGGTTGGCGCCCACGTCGAATCCGCGAGCGCGGTCCTCAGCGAGGGTACGGGCACTGAGAATGAGCACGGGCACGTCGCGTTCGGCGGCGCGTATGGCCTCGCACACGGAATAGCCGCTCATGCCGGGCAACATCAGGTCGAGCACGACAAGGTCGATGTCGTCGGGCCTCGCCTCGATGAACCGCAGCGCGGTCGGACCGTCGCCGAATGTCGTTACCCGGTATCCCTCGGCGCACAGATTGTACTTGATCCCCTTGGCCAGGTGTTCTTCATCCTCGACGACGATAATGTGGGGTTGCTCCGGCATTCGGCTATCTCCCGACGGGAAGCTGCACCTCGAATACGGTTCCCGGCTCGGGATCGCGACTTCGCACTCGAACACGACCCCGCAGCCGCTTGACCAGGGTACGGACGATATAAAGCCCCAACCCGGTACCGGGTTTCTCACGCTGTAATTCATTGCCCAAACGAGTGAACCGGCCAAAGATGGCACGCCGCAATTGCGGTGGAATGCCGCGCCCGTTGTCGGCGATACGCGCCGTGACATATCGGTCGGGCACGGGACGCAACGTCACCTCGACCTTCGGCTCCGCTCCGGCGTATTTCACGCCGTTATCCATCAAGTTGCGAAAGATCACGTCCAGATCCATCGGCACCGCACGCACAAAACAGGGCTCGAGATCCAAATGCACCGTTTCCGGGGGCAAACGATATCGACGGCAGATCGCCTCGGCGCAATCGGTCAGCAAATCGGCCAGTGCCACCTCCTCGATGTCACCTGGATGCCGCGCCGCGTCGAGCTTGCCGGCATCAAGCAGTTGATCGGTCAGGTGATCGAGCCGCTGAATGTCGTCCAGCATGATTCGCAGGAACTCGCCCCTCGCCTCATCGCTCACCTGCCGCCGGCAAAGGGTTTGCAAACACAGCTTCATCGACGCCAAGGGCGACTTCAACTCGTGCGTTACGCTGTCCAGAAAGTTCGATTGCCGCCGCGTCAGATTGATGGCCTTGATCGAAAGCACCAAGTAGATGATCGTGCCAGCCAGAAGCAGCAGGATAAAAGTCGCGCCAATCGACAGCAACGTCCAGTGCAAGGGCGCGTACGCCTGATCCGCCAGCGCGCCGAATACCGCCGAAAATACCCAGCTTACTGCCATGACCACCAGTAAGGCAATCATGAAAACAGCCAAAAGAATAGGTAGCTTCAACGATCGACGGGGCAGCATGATGGGGTGGCCTTTTCACGCAGGGTGGAGCAAAGGTTAAGCTGGTTCCGCCCTTAACAGGACTGATACACCGTACACCACCAGCATAACAGCCAAGCGAAACATGCGTCAATCAGCCCCACTCCAAACCCCCTCTTCGCATGGTTGTTGTCGGAGTTTTGGCATAGTGTCAACAATTTTGCGCATCGTAAGTCTTTTATTCCCAATGGGTTAGGAAAATTATCATCGGGATTTTGGTGTGATAGGGTGCGAACCCGGCAGGGAAGCTCGCGCCGTATACGCGGGGGTACCCAGCGGAAGAACGAAGAACGCACCTTGAAGAACGGCCGGTTTCGCGGTTTACTTAGGGTCATGCTTCAGACCCGTCAGTATCAGCTCCTCGACTTTGGCGAGGGCCGCCGACTTGAACGGTTCCGCGACTTCGTGGTCGATCGGCCATGCCCGGCCATCGAGGGGATGGCCAAGGCGAAACCGTCACTATGGCGAACGGCTGAAACACGATTCGAACGGGACGACTCGGGGAAAGGGAGGTGGCTCGGCTCGCACCTTCCAGGCGATCCGTGGACCGTTTCCCATGGGCCCGCGACGTTCGAACTGAAACTGACGCCACTGGGGCAAGTGGGCATCTTTCCAGAGCAGGCCGATAACTGGAGCTGGGTTTTTGAACGAGTCGGGGCGGCGGCGCAAGCGGGCGCCACGTTGCGGGTACTCAACCTATTCGCCTACACCGGTGGCAGTACCCTGGCCGCCGCCGCGGCCGGGGCCGAGGTCGTCCACGTTGACGCCGCGAAAAACATTGTCGCCTGGGCGCGGCGCAATGCCTGGCGTTCTGGCTTGGATCAATGCCCAATCCGGTGGCTGGTGGAGGACGCGAGTAAGTTTGTCCGCCGAGAATGCAAGCGAGGCAGTCGATATGATGCGGTGATTCTCGACCCGCCCAGCTATGGCCACGGCTGTCGCGGCGAAGTATGGCAGTTGCCCAAACACTTGCCCGACATGCTCCACGCCTGCGCCGAACTGACTGGCGGCCGGCCCCATTTTCTGCTGCTCACCTGCCATACGCCCGGCTACGACCCGGAGCGATTGGCCGAGCTGATCCGCAATGCGTTTGGCACCACTGGCTCTCTCACCGTCGAGCCGCTCACCATCGCCATGGCATCCGGCCGCCAGCTTCCTGCTGGCGCGGCCGTACGTTGGCTGGGATGAGACGCGGTCCAGAAGAGAACGCTGCTCCGCAACCGGCGGGGGACGAGTCGGCCCCGCCGCTTTCGCTTGCTCTATGAAGCAACTCCGACCACGGCCGGTCCAGCGTTGAATCTCTGCCAGGACACTGGCCAGTGTGAACTCGCTGAGCTGCTTGCCTAGCGTGCGGAGAACGCTGGCGATGAACGCTGGCGATGATCGATTGGCGCTACGACCCTCCTGCGATGGACTCTCGCAAATGATCGCAGCGGGCGGGGCTGGCTGGTGTTCGACAACCCCAACCTCGCCGACGTACTGCCCGGTCGCGTCTTGTACCCGGCGCGATCAGGTGGTACGATGAGTGGTTTTCGAGATTGCCCAAATAGCCCAGTGGGATTCTCTGGAGCGATATGGCTCAGCTTGACACTGCCTTGGCGACCGACGGCTGCCCGGTGATCCGTATTCGCGGCGCCCGCACGCATAACCTGCGCAACCTCTCGCTCGACATCCCGCGGAATCGGCTGGTGGTGATGACCGGCCCCAGCGGGTCGGGAAAGAGTTCACTCGCGTTCGATACCTTGTATGCCGAAGGGCAACGACAGTACATCGAAAGCCTGTCGGTCTATTCACGCCAGTTCTTGCACCAACTGGAGCGCCCCGACGTCGACCTGATCGAGGGTCTTCAGCCGACCATTTCCATCGACCAGCGAGCCGGCAGTCACAATCCGCGCAGCACGGTCGCCACGGTCACGGAGCTTTACGACTACCTCCGGCTTCTCTATGCGCGTCTGGGCGAGGCCGTGTGCCACCAGTGCGGCAAACCGGTTCGGCAACAAACACCGGCGCAAATTCTCGACGAGTTGCTTGCGCTGCCCGACGGCACCCGGCTGATCGTCTTGGCCCCGATGGTTCGCGGGCGCAAGGGGCTGCACAAGGACGTGCTCGACGCCATCGGCAAGGCCGGGTTCGTGCGCGCGCGGATTGACGGCAAGATCGTCGACGTGCAGGAATTACCGGTCCTTGTTCCGCAACAGGTTCACCATATCGAGGCGGTGGTCGATCGGATTGTCGTTCGCGATGGCGTGCGCAAGCGTCTGGCTGAATCGATCCAGCTTGCCGTGCGGCATGGCGACGGGCTCGTTTTGGCAAGCTACGAGCGAAAGCTCGGGGCCAGGGATCACTGGGACGACGAGCTGTTCAGTACGCGGTATGCGTGCCCCGACTGCAAGATCGGTTTCCACGAGTTGGAGCCTCGCACGTTCAGTTTCAATAGTCCGTACGGCGCCTGTCCTCGATGCGAGGGTCTGGGGGTGCTGGTCGGATTCGACCCGGACCTCGTGGCGCCCAGCGCCGCGTTGTCGCTTGCCGAAGGCGCGATCGCGCCGTGGAAGGGTCTGGCTGCCTCGAAGGAAGCGAAGATTCGGGCCGCCCTTGAAAGATTTCTGGCCGTCAACAATCTCGCCTGGGATTCGCTGCTCGAAAAATATCGCCCCGAGCAACGCCGACAACTACTTGAAGGCAACGGCGACAAGTTCCTCGGCGTGTTCACCATGTTGGAAAAGGAATACGCCACCACCATGAGCCAGACGCGGCGGCAGCGTCTGGAGGCTTGCCGCGGCGAGATCGTTTGCCCTGAATGCAATGGCGCCCGCCTGCAATCGGAAGCCCGGGCGGTTCGCGTGGGCGGAAAAGCGATTTACGAGGTCACGGCCTTGCCAGTCGCGGCCGTGCGCCGGTTCTTCGCGGAACTTGCCTTCCACGAGGAAGACCAGCCAATTTCTCAGCCGCTCGTTCGGCAAATTGCAGCCCGGCTCGACTTTCTCGAACGCGTGGGCCTCGACTACCTTACACTCGACCGCGGGGCGGCAACGCTCAGCGGCGGCGAACTTCAACGGGTCCGCCTGGCGGGTGGATTGGGTTCCGGCCTAGTCGGCGCGTGCTACGTGCTCGATGAACCGTCCATCGGCCTCCACCCGCGCGACAACGAGCGACTGATCGAGTCGCTTCGCCGGCTGCGGGACGTCGGCAACACGGTCATCGTAGTCGAGCACGACGAGGCGGTCATGCGGCGTGCCGACTGGCTGATTGACCTCGGTCCTGGCGCGGGCCGGCATGGGGGCGAAATTGTGGCCCAGGGCGAACCGCCCGCCGTTGCCGCCGACGGCAACTCGCTCACTGGCCGATACCTGGCCGGAGCGATGGCGATTGAAACACCGGCCCGTCGCCGCCGGACAGCCAAGGCGCGGGCCATTACCATCGAGGGCGTAACGACCAACAACCTGAAGGACGTTACCGTCCAGTTCCCCCTTTCCGCACTGGTATGCGTGACCGGCGTGAGCGGGTCCGGAAAGAGTTCCTTGCTGAACGAAACGCTGGCGCCGGCACTGGTCCGCCGGCTTGGCGGCGCAGCGCCCAAACCGGGCCCGCATCGCGGACTGCGCGGCGCCAACCAGATCGACACGGTCGTGCAAGTGGACCAGGCGCCCATCGGCCGCACGCCGCGTAGCAACCCGGCCACCTACACTGGGCTGTTCGATGAAATCCGCAAGGTCTTCGCCAGTACGCGTGATGCGCGGCAACGCGGTTATAAGATCGGTCGATTCAGTTTCAATGTCAAGGGCGGCCGGTGTGAAGCGTGCCGGGGACAGGGCTTGAAGCGGATCGAAATGAACTTTCTGCCCGACCTCTACGTCGTTTGCCCGGTGTGCCAGGGACGGCGGTTCAACCGGCAAACGCTCGCCATCCGATACAAGGGAAAATCCATTGCCGACGTGCTCGACATGCCCGTTGACGAGGCCGCCGAGTTTTTCGAGAGCTTCCCAGCCATTGCAAGACTACTGGCGAGTCTCCAGCAAGTGGGGCTGGGATATCTGCCCCTGGGCCAGCCCTCCACAACGCTGTCCGGCGGCGAGGCGCAGCGCATCAAGCTGGCTACCGAGCTGAGCCGAGTCGATACGGGTAAAATGCTGTACATTCTCGACGAGCCGACCACCGGCCTGCACTTCGACGACATCAAGAAGCTGCTGGCCGTACTCGGCCGCCTGGTCGATCTGGGCAATACGGTTGTCGTGATTGAACACAACCTCGACGTGATGAAGACGGCCGACTGGATTATCGACCTCGGCCCCGAAGGCGGCGAGGACGGCGGCCACGTCGTGGCATTGGGAACGCCCGAGCAGGTGGCGGCCATCAAGGACAACCACACCGGCCGATACCTGCAAACGGCGCTCGCGAGGGGATAGCCGGAATGATTCACCATCCAAGGTAGGCCGGAACGAGCAACCCGAAGCCGTGCCGGAACTTCGGTCGCGATTCGGGCGTTGAATTGACGGCGTGGCGATGTCCATGCGACGCCACCGGTTGCGTCGTTTCGATACATATTCAACGCGACCTTGGTCCGGCCTACGCAAATAATCCGTGCTGAAGGCGGGACTTCAACTCGCTGCAAGTCCGCTGCCACACTAGGCTTGCCTGCCCCGCCCTCCGCTTTGCCATATTGTTTGCCTGACAAAAGGCGAACCGCGCCGGAATGGGGCGATGCGGCATCGCTCATCCCGGCGCGGTTGTTTTGCACGGCGGTCTTTGAAAGACCGGCGGAGCTTACTTCTTCTTGTGATGGTGCTTGTACTTGGGACACTCAGCCATCAGCTTCAGCACGCCCTCGTCAAGTTCGAGCCGGAGCTTCAAGCCTCGCTCGACTGCCTCGACGGTGAAGCGAACCTGATCGCCGCTGGCGCCTTCGAGCAGTTCAAGGGCCTTCTTGCCCTTCGGCTGCACCTTGTCGCTTGGGCAGTCAGCGGCCGACGCGGCCAGGGCGCCCAAGTCGAGGGTTGCCGTCATCGGCGGCACGACCTCGCCGCGGGCCTTCCCGGAAGCGCGTATGGCCGATCGGAGCGTCTTCATGGCGTCGCGTCCCGCCGCCAGGTAAACCGCTTTCGGCCCGAAGCCCAACACCACGTCCAACGTCTCGCCGACCGCGCCGGAAAGGATCTCGCCTTTCGGACATTTGTCCAACGGCACCGAAATGAGGTGCAAGTTCGTACGGCCAACCTTGCCAACGTCGAGCTTGACAATTCGATCGACCACGTCGGGCGCTCGTTCGCGGGCGGCAGCCACGGCCTTCTTCACGATGGCCTCAATGGCCGGGCCATCAGTGACATGACGGCCGTTGACTAGCGTAATCGCCTGCGGGTCCAGTCGCACGGAGAGGGCCCCGTCGTCGGTCTTCGCCTTGGCGTTTTCGCGAACTACGGTCAACAGTTCGTTGATGAGTTCCTTGGTCACGTCGGCGTCGGCCTTGCATGCCTTCGAGTCGATCTTGCAGAAGGTTTTCTCGCGCCACGAGGCAATCAGCGTGTCAAGGTCTGCGTCCGCCAATGGAATCTTCCGCCCAGTGCCGCGGATGGTCAGCGCTGCGTCAGGTAGGGCGAACCCACCGAACGCCGTATGCGTTTCCGCGGCCGGCGCCAGGAACTTCGCCGTTTGCGAGCCTTCTTTGGAAACGAACGTCGCTTCCAGAACGGCCTTCCGCTCGCTACTGTCGAGTTTCCACCCGACGGTCATTTCCTCAAGATCCTTCGCACCAATGACCATGTGCTTGCGAATGTGCCGGGCAATGATTTGCCGGGCCTCGAACTGTTGGTCGTTCTCGCAATCACGGCGTTTCATGTGCCGCTCGGCGTGCTTCTTCGCCTTCTCGGCCATGTCCTTGCGAACGGCCTCCGGCATGTTCGCCGGATACAGCCGCACGGCAACGCTGTATTGCTCGTTCAAGCCGGCGAGCGCTTCGACCGGGTTGGCTGGAACGTACTCCAACAGGGCCGGATCGTCGACGATGAACGCCCAACCCTTGTGCTTCTCCTGCACGTACAGGATCTTCTTCGGACCGGTCACCTCGTACAGGCCGCCCTCGCCTTCCTTCACCTTGTCCTTGGCCATGCTCTTGAGTAATCCCATGACGGCCTTCATGTCGGTCACAGGCACAAACGCGCACCCGCCAACGTGCTCGCCGTCGGTGCCGACAAGCACGCCCCAGGGCCGCGTCTTATCGAGACCTTGGATGCCGCGGCCTTGCGTGGCCAGGGCAATCATTCCATCGGCCATCTTGCCCAGTTCGGGACGGCCGATGATCTCGGCTAGCAGGTCGAGATCGGCCTTCATGCCATCGTAGCCCGAGTGGCAGGCCACGCCCACAAGTTTCACGTCGGCCGCGCGGGCTTCCGACGTGCCCAGCATGGCAATGCCCAAAAGCATTGCCCACGCCAAGCAGGACGCAACGAGTTTCTTCATCACACACTCCTTCGAGAAAGGGGAAACGAAACGGGGGGGAACTAGTTGTCAGTTGTTAGATGCCAGATGTCAGATGCTAGATTTCAGATTTGAGATGTTAGATTTCAGGTGTTAGGGAATGTCGGTTGTTGGGGAGGAAAAGGGAATGTGGTCTAGTACCAGGCCGGCGGCTAGTTGGGCGTCGTGATCCAGGTAAGCCCACTGCGAGCCGGTAACCGTCGCGTCGACCAGGGCGGCAAATTGGTCGGCCGCGGGAGCCGCCACGACGGCCAAGGGGGTCTCGTCCGCGTCGGGTGGATCGGTCGCCGGGTCCGCCGGCGCGCCGTGACGCGGCCTCGCAGGTTCGGGTCGTACGGCTCTTGCGTCGGGATCGACGTTTCGGGCAAGCCACGCGGCCAGCAAGAGGATGACGGCGGCGACCGTTGCGGAACCAGCTATCCAAAGCCGGAAAGCAAGTCGACGCCGAACAAGGCCGCTCGCCGTCCTCGGCGGAGCCTCGCGCACCGACTGCATGATCCGGTCGTGCAACGCCTGCGAAAACGTCGGCCGGTCGGCCGTCGCCTCGGCGACAAGCCGAGCATTCAGACGAGCTTCAGTTTCAATCGATTCGTTCGTGTTCATAACATTGAGTGCGATACTTGGTCGTGGTCTTATGGGTTGGAACGGGCGCGACGCGAGGTCGCCGCATGGTTGGGCGTGCGACCAACGATGGTCGCTTGATGGGTTGACTCGTTGTACTCCGGGTCGGCCGGATCGAGTTGATGGAGCGCTTTGCTCAGCTTTCGCCGGGAACGGAACAACATGGTCTTGACGGCCGAACGCGAGCAACCGACGATCTCGGCAATCTCGGCAGTGGTCATGCCTTCGACATAATGAAGCCAAACAGTGGAATATTCCGTCTCGCTGAGCAGCCGGGCGGCTTCCTGCCACAGCCGGGTCTTGTGTTCCCGGTCGGCAACGATGCTCGGCGGCGACGGTTCGCGCGCTTCGAGCGTATCGGTCAGCCGCGAGTCGCCATCCGGCCGCGTTCGCCGATTCGCGTTCAGGCACAGCCGTCGGCCAATGGTGAACAGCCACGTGCTGAACCGGCTCGATCCGTTGTACCGGTTCAAGTTCTCGTAAGCACGGAGGAACGTGTCCTGGGCCAGGTCGTCCGCCTCGCCCGCCCTCGTGATCTGACGCAAGAAGTGAACCAGGGGCACTTGGAGCCGCCGGACCAACTCCTCGAAGCTGGTTGTGCATCCCAATTGCGCTTGTCGGGCAAGCTCCTCGTTGCTCAAACTCGCGGAAGACGGCATTAGTCTTTCGTATAGTTGCGTAGTCGCTCGTTCCCAACGGCCTTGATCACATCCATCAGTTGGCCCGACCACCGGGCCGAAACCGCGCGGTCCTCGGTACTGATGGTGATGGCATCAAGCAGCTTGAGAACATCCTCGTCGTTGTCTCGCATTAACTTGGCCAGCGCGACCAGCCCCGTGGCCACGTCGCGAAACTGGGGTACGTGCTCCGCTGACGCCGCCGTAAGTCGAACCTCGACAAAGGCCGTGCTGGCATCCTCGCCCGCGGTCAGCGCCAGGGTTTCGCTAAGTCGCAGGATGGGCGACTTCAGGGCCAGCTTGGCCTCGGAAAGCCCGCTGGCCCGCACCAGTAGCACCGAGCCCTCCGGCACCCCCCCCCTCAGCGGCGACTCCACCTTGGCCAGACTGGCCGCCTTGCCATCAAGCACGGCCAGGGCCGCTGTCAGGTCGCTAGCATTCTTCGAGAAGACCATTCCCTCCTGCACTTGCCCCTCCTGTACTTGCCCCTCCTGTACTTGC
>CAZASB010000160.1:0-10712 GCA_964487655.1 uncultured Planctomycetaceae bacterium | reverse complement strand
TACAAATCAGCTTGGTTGCGGCTTGTGCGGACCCACCAACGATCTACGCGACCTCTACCCACCCTACGTAGATGAATAATCCGGGCTAGGATTGGCGAAGTCGATCGACGAAGCGGTTCAGCAGGTCGCGTCCTTCACAATCGTTCAGGACGTGCGAATCGAAGTGGAGCATGATCTCTAATCGACCTGCGTAGGTGATCGTTACAAAAGATGCTCGGGTCATCGGGCGCAGCGGCGGCGCGGCGCCAATGCCTTCCAGTACGACACCACCCGTGCGGTAAAGGCCGTTGGTTTGCGGAAACTCAATCACGCGTTCCGCGACGCCTAAATTGCTGAGCACGGCCGTGGCCAGGCATCGATCGTACGGAAGCATGCCTCGCAGGCCGCCCGGAAGAAACTCGGCGATCCGGATTGCGCGGGCCAGCGTGATGCCTGCACGAAACCACTTTAGCAGCCGCATCTCGCGGTGGATGCTTCTCAACAGCTTTGCGGAATCGGAGAACTTCACCGGTCGACGGTCAAGGTAGGTCATACTGACCAGGTTGGCTGCCGGAGTGGCCTCATCGCCGAGAATTCGCAGGTTCATGGGCACCATAATCCGGACAATCCGCTGAAGATTTCGAGGATCGTCCGCGACAAGACGGCCATGAAGGGCGACGAACAGATCGCGCAGCATGAGGTCGTTCATGGTAACACCTTGCTGCTTGGCGGCCGTGCGCAGTCGCTCGGTTTCTTTCAACGTGAGCGTATGGCTGATCAGCGCTGGATAGTCATCTGCCACGGCGGCGTCATGGGGTGGACTCTGGAACGGGCCAAGGTGGGCGGGCCGATGGCCAAAGTATTCAAAGGCAGCCAACCCGGCTGCTAGATCGAGCGGCAGCCGTTTCAGATAGCCCCATCGCCCAAGTCCGAAGCGTCCGCGGCGGAGAAGGCGCGTGCGGTCGAGCAGGCGTGATGGGGGCGCCTCCGACGGTTCATTGACGCGGCGCTGGTATTCGACCAGTAAGTCCTCCGTAATTTGTACTAGCGCGAGCCCGTCGCAGCACGCATGATGCATTTGTATGAGCAGCTCGGTTCGATCGTCGGCTTCAGTTAGAAAGAACCGCGCGCCGATTTCATGACGAAGGTCGATGCCGTGGCCACGCCGGCAATTGGCCGGACGCACGTTCGGATCCCAGGTAATGAATGGCCGCTTATCTCCGGCCTCGATCCAGATTGGACACCCTCGCGCATCCTGGTCGACCCATGCCTGCATCAAGGGATGCCGCGCGAGAGCAGCTTCAATGGCGCCTTCGAACATTTCACGGCACAGCGGGCCGCGAAACGTAAGACGCAAGAAACCGTCAGCAGGGTACGGGCTCCAATCGTCGGCCAACATATACCGCTCGAATGCTTCCAGCGGCATCGGGAACTGCGGCTTGTTCGGGGAGTCCGTCATGGGATATCCGCTCCCGACACGGCATCGTGAAACAAGTCGCGCCGTGGGGCAGGAGGGGGCGGCGGAAACAACCAGCGCGCCGTGGCGCGGAAAGGCAATGCTAGCCAGAATGGCAACGCCTCAACGCACACGTAGCGGGCTTGTGGACGGCAGCCCAGTCGCGATTTGAAGACGTCGGCCGTCTGACCCATGTGAATCTCTCGTGCTTCCGTCTGGAACGCCGCGTCCAGATCGCTCGCCATCAAATTGAAGTACAGGTCGCAGTCGACATCGAAATCGTAGTCGAGCCCGACGAACAGATCGTGATACACCCCGCCGGCAAAGAGACTCCAAGCAAAGGCGACGATACGATCCTGGTGCCGCACCGTGGTAAGCGTAACGTACTCGGGCAACGAACGAACGAGTTCTCGAAAGAACTGGGCAGGCAGCCGCTCGAGCCGCACCTCAGCGGCGTCGACGACAGCATCGTATAGGCGATGGACTTCGTCGGTATATGCGTCGAAAATCGCCTGTCCGTGAAGATGTTCGACTCGCAAACCGGCCTCTTGAAACTTGCGTCTCGAACGGTTGATCTTATACCGATAGTGAGACCGTAGCGAGGCACGGAAGTCGTCGAGGCTGCGAAATCGCATGTCGACGCAGTTCATCGGCAAGCTTTCGCCCCGAACGTATCCGAGCTGGCCGAGGCGATGCATTACCTCGTCATCCTCCGCGTTGAACTCCTTGAAGACGACCAGCCACGATCGCTTCCGCCGCGCCAGCGAAAGTGCGGCCGCGCGCAACGAATCGACGACAGCCGCGGGCTCGGCATTTGTCGCCAGTCGTACATGGCTTTGTCCTCCGGAAAATGGTAGCCCGCAAAACAATACTCGGAACTTCAAGTACCTTGACCAGATCCGTCGGATTCGAGTAATCCACCTCGCGACGAAGCCCTGGCAAAATAGGGCCGCATCGAGTTCGCACAGGCTGAAACAGGCTGCTCCGGCCGGTTCCCCCGCGCCGTCGCGTACGAGCACGTAGTAGTACTCCCCCTTCTCGGCCATGGTATGCTCGAAAAGGCGCAGAAAGCGTGGGTCCATGAACACATCGCTACCCGGCTGGCAGACAACCTGCCAGACATCCATGGGAACCTGAACGATGGTGTTGTAGATGTCGAAGTGGAGAGTCATTTCGTGTCAATGTTTCGCCGGCGTCGCCTCGTTTCGCCGGCGTCGCCTCCTGAAATACTCGGTGGGTAGCATCTACGGTTGCGTGCTCGAACGTCGCACTACCGCCTCGCGCACTCGCGCAATCAATGGACCGTATCAGAGTATAACAGGTCCGTCCTTTCGCTTCCATCCAAACAGTTGATGAATCGGCGGCCATGCTTAAGGAGGCCGTCGCCCGGGCTCGCCTTACCGAGGCAAAAATGGATGCCAGCCGAAAACGCCTGCGTGGCGCAAGTCCTTTTTGAGACAGAGGTTGCATGGCAGCCCCCCCGCGGCTGTGCTACTGCGATCCAACCAATTGACAGGCGTTGGCGTCGCATGGTAAGGTATTATTCATGCGGTTATCCGCATCCGCGATAGCGTATTGTCCGCGTCCGCGAAGCGTACCTGGGCAAAGGCGAAAAACGGCATGGGGCGAGTATATACGGTGGCTGGCCGTCAAGATATAATGGTATAGTACTGACGATCCGAATAAACACAGTTGCATTTTGAGCATCACTTTCCTGAATCTGCCCATGGAGGAGTGCCTGTAATGAAGTTTGCCTTTCTCGTGCATCCACTAAGCGAAGAAAGCAAGAGGCTTCTGGACTTCGATTCCGGTGGGAATATCCGACAGGTTTGGGGACACGACCTCATGGCGTTCTGTGCGCATCTGCACGGAGCGGTCGGCCGTGCTCAGCAAAAGCCCGACGTCCATGAGGCTCAGCATGTGCGTGTCATGGATGAATTGTCCGGATTGGTGTCGGCCGGAGGCGTCTGCGTTGACGGGCGGCTTTACGAAATACCGATGGATGCCGCGGCGATTCTCGACGATCCTGGAAGGGCCTTGGAGTTTTCACGCGATGCCATCGAAGGAGCCGCCAATTGGGGAGCCCGGATTGTCGGCCTCGGATCGATGACGGGCATTATTGGTGGGCAAGGCGTCCATCTTTCGGAACATTCGCCAATCCCCGTGACCACGGGAAATAGTCTCACTGTTTTTGCCGCCCTGGAGAATCTGGCGCAGTGTTGTCGTGAACTGAACATCGACTTGGCGTCGGAGCGGGTAGCTATCGTTGGGATTCCCGGCAGTATTGCCACGGCGATAGCTCGCTTATTACGACCCCGCTGCCGGTCGTTGTGCCTCGTGGCGCGACGTCCTTCATCGCGTGCCACGCGGCTTTCTCGGGAATTGGATGCCGAGTTGATTACCGACATCCCGGCGGCCTTGGCGACGACTCGCATCGTGCTCAGCGCCACGTCATCGGGTGCCTGCATTGAGCAGGCTTGGTTGCAGCCTGGCAGCGTGGTAGTCGATGTGGCCGTGCCGACCGACGTATGTGGGAACAGCGCGGAGCGCGACGACGTGCTTATCCTCTCTGGCGGATTGACTCGGGTGCCCCGAAGCATGCCGCTTGAATCCAGCTATCTTTGGTTCCACCACGGGACCATTCCCAGTTGCCTGGCCGAGACCATGGTGCTGGCGCTGGAGGATCGCATGGAATGCTACTCGCTGGGCCGCGACTTGAAATGCGACGCCATTGAAGCGATTGGCGTAATGGCAAAGTCGCACGGGTTCGATTTCACTCGGCCCTTTTCGTTCGGACTGCCATTGGGAGAGTCAAGCCTCGTTGCATTTCGGAAAACATTGCACCGCCGCAGTGTGGCGCTGGCGAATGGGCAAAACCGTGGCGGCGAGAACGCGCAGCCGCCCACCGCCGGATCGTTGGCCGCCCGAGCACGGCGGCTATTTGCCCGGCACATCAATCCGGTTCTGGAATCGATAAGCGGTCAGAGCGGGTTTCTCAAGACGTTTGTCCGCGGCGAGGGGACGTACCTCTGGGACTTGGATGGGAATCGCTACCTCGACTTCGTGGCAGGCTTTGGCTCATTGAATCTCGGTCATAACCATCCGGCGGTTACCGAAGCGGTAACCCATGCGATGCGGGAGCAGTCGCCCGGGTTCGTGCAGGCAGCCGTTAATCCCTTTTCCGCGGCCTTGGCCGAACAACTGGCGACGATCTCGCCTCCCGGACTGGAAATGGTGTTCTTTGCCAACAGCGGCGCGGAAGCCATTGAAGCGGCGCTCAAACTCGCTCGCTGCGCGACCGGGCGGAGCGGCTTTCTCCATTGTGACCGATCGTATCACGGGAAGACTTTCGGGGCGCTTTCCGTCACGGGAAATTCAGTGTATCAAAAACCGTTCGCGCCGCTTATGGATCGGTGCGAGGCAGTGCCGTTCGGCGACCTCGAAGCCTTGGAGCGCGAGTTATGCACGCGGCGTTACGCGGCATTCGTAGTCGAACCGCTTCAGGCCGAGGGCGGCATGATTCTGCCCCCGCCGGGGTATCTGCCGGAAGTCCAGCGACTGTGCCGGCGCTACGGGACGCTCTTTATCGCCGATGAGGTTCAAACCGGACTCGGCCGTACCGGAACGATGTTCGCCGTTGAGGCAGAGTCCGTTGAACCGGACATTATGACCTTGGCAAAGTCACTTAGCGGCGGCCTGATCCCGATCGGCGCCATGCTCGCTCGCCGCGACTCATGGCTGAGGGCATACGGTCACGTCGATACGTTCGCCTTGCACACAAGCACGTTCGGCGGCGGAAGTCTGGCCTGCGCCGCCGGGCTGGCGACGCTTCGCGTACTCTCCGAACAACGGTTGCCGAACCGCGCTGCCAAGCGGGGCCAGCAACTGCTGGCCGGCCTGAGCAGGATCGCTGATAAGTACGACATGGTGCGAAGCGTTCGAGGCCAGGGCCTGCTGATCGGCCTCGAGTTCGAACCCGAACCCCCGAACATCATCGCGCATTGGAAGCAGGTAGGCAATGGCGGCCAGAGCGCTTTTCTCGTCCCCGGTTTAGACGCGAAACTGGGGAACATCCCCGCGCTTTATGCAATGCATACATTGCTCGAACAGCATGGCATCTACACGCAAACGACCCGATCAAACCCTCGCGTTCTCCGCATCCAGCCGCCGCTGACGATTACCGCGAACCAAGTGGACCAGTTCCTCGTCGCGTGCGACAAGACATGCGGCGAATTTGAATTCGCCACGAAAACCATCGACGGTATTATCGCGAAATCGGGGTTGGGACAGCACCAGGGAAGTCACCATCACGATGGTGCCCCGGCACGTTCACCGGTTATCTAGTTACGGTAGTTGGTAGTATCACGTTGATTGCCACACCGGAACCATAACCGCCCCCGCCGTATCCGATCGGCGGCGCAAGCCGTTGATATTGAAGCCCCTCAAGCTGGACGGTCACCAAAGCCGGAATTTCAATGGGGCAAACGCCAGGACTGCAACGCTGGCTCGAAAAGACCACGGGATCCTCCTTCGACTCGGCGAGGTTCCCGAGTATACTGACCGGCTTCCAACCACAGCATCCGAAAAGGTCCCTCGTGAACTCGTCGCTCCTTGACGACCTGACGCCTGCACAATGCGAGGCGGTTACCCACTTTGAGGGGCCACTGCTGGTCCTTGCCGGACCGGGAAGCGGCAAGACCAGAGTGGTAACGCACCGCATTGCATGGTTGCTCGGCAAGGGAGTGCGCCGCCACAACCTTCTTGCACTCACGTTCACCAACAAGGCGGCCGAGGAAATGCAAACTCGCATCGAGCGGTTAGCGCCTGGCGAGCGTGTCTGGGTGAGCACCTTCCACCGTTTCTGCGCCCGGTTGCTGAGGCAATACGCCACCCTGGTGGGCCTCCAGGAGAACTTCACAATTTACGACACGGCCGACAGCACCCAAGCCATGCGCCGCGTGTTGACCGAATCCGGGCTGGACGCCACTCGATTCAAGCCCGAGGCGCTGCGCCACGCCGTCAGTTGGGCAAAGAACCACCTGCTTACCGTGGACCGCTATCAGCCACGGTCCGGTGTTGAAATGGACGCCGCAGTGCAGCAAGTGTACCCAATCTACCAGTCCATGCTGCAGAAGGCCAATGCCGTCGATTTCGACGATTTGTTGCTTCACGTAGCCGAACTGCTGCGCGAAAGCCCGGAGGTGCGCCAGAGCCTCGACGAGCGTTACCGGTTTGTCCTGGTCGATGAATATCAGGATACAAACCTGGTGCAATACGCGATTGTCAGGGCCCTTTCCATCGACTACCCGAACCTTGCGGTTACGGGCGACCCGGACCAGTCCATCTACGGCTGGCGGGGCGCGAACATGGGCAACATCCTGGAGTTCGACCGCGATTTTCCGGATGCGAAGGTGGTGCGTCTGGAGCAGAACTACCGCAGTACCCAACGTATCCTGTCGGTTGCCGCCCAGTTGATCTCGCACAACGTGCGCCGGAAAGAGAAGGCCCTCTTCACACATAATAGCGAAGGGTGTCCCGTCCGCATGGTCCGATTTCCCACGCAGCATGACGAGGCGCATGCCATAGCCGCGACCATCGCGGCCGAGATCAGGGCAGGCAGGCGTCGGGCGCGCGATTTTGCCATCTTCTATCGCGTGAATGCCTTGAGCCGCGCTTTCGAGTTCGCGCTCCGCGAGGAGGGAATCCCCTTCCAGCTCGTCCATGGGCTCGAGTTCTTTCAACGTCGCGAAATCAAGGACGTGCTCGCCTATATCCAGTTGGCCGGCAACCCGCGGAACGACATCGCCCTACTTCGCGTAATCAACACGCCGGCACGAGGCATTGGCGCGACCACCGTCAAGCGAATGTCGGCGCACGCCGCCGCGCATGGGATGACGTTGTTGGACGCAGCTCGCGACGTGGCGAACATTCCGGCCATCAAATCCGGAACAGCCGCGAAAATACGCAAGTTCGTCCAGATGCTCGATCACTTGGCGTTGTTGGCCGGAGCGCCCTTGGAGGAGCTTCTCGGCACGGTCGTCACCGAAAGCGGCTATCGAGACGATCTCGAACAATCGGAGAATCCCGAGGACGAGGACCGCCTGGCGAATATCGAGGAACTACTGACCGTGGCCCGGGAATTCGACGAACGGCATGGCGGCGCCGGCGCGCTGGAGACGTTCCTTGAAGAGACTAGCCTGGTGGGCGACACGGACGATTGGGAACAGTCGGCCGATCGCGTGACGCTGATGACCCTGCACGCGGCCAAGGGCCTGGAGTTTCCGGTCGTCTTCGCCGTCGCGGTTGAGGAGGGGATACTGCCCCATGAACGGTGCCGCGATGACGCCGGCCAATTGGAGGAGGAGCGCCGGTTGCTGTTCGTCGGTATTACGCGCGCGCGGGAGCAGCTTCAGTTGAGCATGGCGCGGTACCGCGATTTCCGCGGGGCCCGGCGCATGACCATTCCGAGTCACTTCCTCATGGAACTTCCCCGCGATGAGATGGAATTCGCGGAACCGGGGGAGGAAACGTGGATGGAGGCGGAACCGCCGGATATCGAGCCCGTCTTCTCGCGGCCAGGCGCGGCGGCAAAGGCCGGTTCCGTTTCGGCCGAGCGTGTGCCGCCTGGCGTGACCACCGCGGCGCGCCTTCTCAACGGAAACGTTGCAAGCGATGGCGTCTTGCCCAAAATATTTGTCCAGGGGATGCTTGTTTGCCACCCGGCCCGAGGAGTCGGCCGGATTGTTGCGCTTAGCGGAAGCGGGGCAAGTCGCAAGGCAACCGTCGAGTTCCTCGGCGGTGGCGGCCGGGCAAGTTACCTCCTGGCCAAGAGTCCCCTACAACCCGTCGCGCGAGCCAAGCCCGAGTAGAGCCCTCGCGTCGCTACTGCGCTTGCCCGAGGCATTCCAGCAATTCCGCGGCGACGATCCATCCGCGGCAATTCGGGCAGCCGCAATCGCAAGGCATCGCGGCATCGGCAGGCCAGCCGTAATCGATGGTGAGTTCCTCGCCCGGATGGATATCGCGTTCCGCCTCAAGCCAGATTTCCATATCTGTTGGCGTACCGTCCTCGTATTCAACACGCATGAGGACCAACTCGCAGTTGGGCGAGCAACTGTGGTTTAGGTAACGGAACGGAGCCGTCGGCTCCAAGGATTGATCGTCGCCGAGATCCATGCAATAGTTCGACGAATACCCGGGGTCGGTAAGCACTCGCCCACGGATTCGCCCGACATACCTTCTTGCGCGAAGAGGCCGATTTGCAAAAACTCCTAGCCCATGCCGGGCCGGCGCAACAGTTACCTTCGCACATTTTTTCTGCTTCATGATGGGCGTCAATCATAGGGCGTTCCCCCAATACATCAAGGGGCGGCCCGCATGTATTTACAAATCACTCGGAATCGTGTATTACAAAGCGTGTTTTGAATCGTTCAGGAGAGGCTCCCCGATGGAATCAAGCCCCAACACGTCTGCCGCCGGTAATCCAGCGCAACCCCGCTGGCAGCCGCTGCGCCCAATCGACCGCCGCGTCGCCGGAGTCCTTGCCGAAAAGGCAAAGACGACTCCCGACATCTATCCAATGTCGCTCAATGCCATTTGCACGGGCTGCAACCAGAAGAGCAACCGATCTCCAGTCATGGGCCTGGAGCCGGACGACGTGGAGCAATCGTTGGACCGATTACGGGAAATGGGAGTTGTGACACTCATTGAGGGCTATGGCCGCGTGGCGAAGTACCGCCACCACCTCTACCAATGGCTCGGTGTTGACAAGGTCGAACTGGCCGTGATGACCGAACTCATGCTTCGCGGGCCCCAAACGTTGGGCGAACTCCGTGGCCGCGCCGCCCGCATGGAGCCACTAGCCGATCTGGCCGCGTTGCACCCCGTGCTCAATGGGTTGAAGCAGAAGGGACTTGTCGTTTCGCTCACGCCGGAGGGTCGAGGCCATATTGTCACTCACGGCCTCCACCTGCCGGACGAACTGAATAAGCTGCAATCGCAACATGCACGGGGTAGCTCGGCGGGCGATGCGCCTCCCGCTCCGCAATCGCCGGAAAAGAACGCCACGGCCAAAACAGCTCCTCCTGCGCTGGAACAGCAGATTATCGACGCCATTCGCGGCGACATCGGCGAGCTGAAACAGAGACTCACCCAACTCCGTGCCGACATGGCCCAGCTCGTTGCGGCAAACGAACGAATCGATGGCGACCTTCGTAACTTGAAGGATGCCCTGGGAGCCTGAGATGTGCATTACCGAACATGACATTGGCCGGGACACAAGCCGGCTACCGCGAACTCCGCCGCAATACGCCGAATCAGCCCTTTGTGCCGCGGCGGGCAGTGCTGCTCCCACTCGGCCAGAATCTCGGCAAACGTGAGCGACTGATCGCGAAGGTGTTCGCGCCGGCGGTTGAGCCAAGTGAGGGCCTCCCAGTGCGTGGGATGCTCTTCGAACCACGGCAGCAGCCGGCAGGCCACCACGGCGTTTAACTCGCGGTTCATGGGATCGGTGCGCAGCGTTTCCTGATGTTCGGCGTACCAGTCGGCTAGGGCAGCACCTTCGGGGATCGCGGTCTTCTCAATGATGAGCTTGGCATAGTTCCAAAGCTCTGGAGCAAACGATTCCCAGCCGGGAAACGGCGGCTCCTGCCGCCAGCGCCGCGACAGGGCTCGCAGGACGAACAGTGAAGCCATCTCCGACAGACTCTCGTTGAACCAGCCTGCCTCGTGCGGATAGGGCAGGTCGGCATTATGTAGAATGTGGCAGTGCTCGTGCGAAAACTGGTAGACGTACTGACACCAGAACCGGCTCCGGGCGGTAAGTAAGACGACGTCGGTCGCGTGCTGCCCGCGAGGTCCGCCCTCGTAGAACATCTGCGGAACGCCATCCCGGCGGAACGCGACGGCAATGGGCCGAAACTGCCGCTCGGGGAAATACTGCATCAACTCGTCGCAGGCCGAACGTACCACTCGCCCGACTGTGACGACATCGGCTTCGTGCCAGCCGGGGCGCACGACCAGTTCACGGGCAAGGGTCGCGCGGTCAGCGGCCTCTGCCTCCCGGGTTTGCATGGGGAACATAACACCGCCAAGTAGAATGACCAAGGCCATGGACTGCATGACGCCATGATAGCATAATGCGTTCGTGCGAGTATCCTGGTCTGCCGCGGCATCAGGAGAACTGCAAAGTCAGCCGAGTATCTGGAAGCCGACGGTTTACACACGCACGGGGCATGAAAACAGTCACCTCCGGGCTCGTCCCGGAGGATCTGTGACT
>CAZASB010000159.1:0-10739 GCA_964487655.1 uncultured Planctomycetaceae bacterium | reverse complement strand
ACCAAAGAAGCGGCTTGTTTGACCCACCCTACCTATCGTGAATAATCCGGGCTAAACCTGCCGCTCGCTGAGGCGATCCGGCGAAACCATGTAGTAGGCTGTCAGTTGACGAACAGCTCACACATACAGTCGACTGGCCCCTTCGACTAGCCCGGCGAGCTGCAGGTCTCGAATCATACGGGTTTCTGAGTTCTGACATCGTGATACCCGTTCGTGGGGTTCGTGGAAATTCAGCCACAACGGCCGAATATCCAACCATATCACACGCCAGAATCCATCAACGCTCGTTGCCCTTCCATTCCGCACCACCCACCCAAACCGCTCCTCCCTCCCGCGGCGAAGCCGCTTTGTCCAAGGCGAGCGTCAACTCGTGATTCCCGGCTAAGCTCATCGAGGCCGTCAATGAAACCGTGCCTCCGGGCCTGAATCCGGTCGGTAACATTAGAACGGACAACGGCAGGCCGTGCGACCGATAATCGATAAACCCCTGCCACCACGCACCCTACCCACTTCCCAGGGACAGTCCTTGCCTGTATCCTCGACGGATTCGACCGCTTCCGTGCCCTTTCCGTGATTTGCGTTTGCCATGAAAACCGACGAACTCCGTGAAGCCTATCTGGCTTTCTTCGAGAGCAAGGGTTGCGTACGCCGCCCGAGCGATGTGCTCGTACCTCGGTGGGATCCTTCCGTGCTGTTCACGCCTGCGGGCATGAACCAGTTCAAGGATCACTTCATGGGGCGCACGAAGCTTGAGTTCACGCGGGCAACGACGTGCCAGAAGTGCCTTCGCACGGGGGATATCGACAACGTGGGCCGTACAGCGTACCACCACACGTTCTTCGAGATGCTAGGGAATTTTAGCTTCGGCGACTACTTCAAGCGCGAGGCGATCTTGTGGGCGTGGGAGTTCTGCACCAGCAAGCGGTGGCTCGGACTGGACCCGGCGAGGCTTTCGGCAACGGTCTACCTCGACGACGACGAGGCGGAGAATATCTGGCTGAAGGAGGTGAATCTCCCCCCCGAGAAGCTGGCGCGATTGGGCGAAGACGAGAACTTCTGGCCGGCCAATGCGCCGAGTCAGGGCCCCGACGGCGTTTGCGGCCCGTGCAGCGAAATCTACTACCACAACGACCATGGTTCCGTGGAGATATGGAACTTAGTCTTCACGCAATTCAATCGGGTGGGAAACCCTCCAGACAATCTGCGGCCGCTGCCAAGCAAGAACATCGACACGGGCATGGGCCTGGAGCGAACGGCAGCCGTCCTTCAGGGAGTCGAGACGAACTTCCACATCGACATTCTACGTCCCTTGGTAGAGACCACAGGCGAGGTATGCGGCATTCCGTACGACCCCGCCAATGAAACCGGCCGGCGCTTGCGCCGCATTGCCGATCACGTGCGGGCATGCTCGTTCGCCATCCATGAAAACGTCTACCCCGGCCCCAACAAGGAGAAGTACGTCATCAAGCGTCTGCTCCGACGCGCCGTGCTCGACGGCCGCCAAATGGGCGTCGGCGAACCGTTCCTGCACAAACTGGTAGGAAAAGTCGCGGAACTCATGGCGACGTCCTACCCGGAATTGGGTCAGACGGTCGAACGGGTTGCCAACGTCATCCGGCAGGAGGAAGCGAACTTTCTGGGCACCATCGACGGCGGGCTCGACCGCATCGGGCGCATCTTCGAGCAGATGAAGCGCGAGGGTCGTGGCACCGTGGCCGGTACCGACGCCGCCGAGATGTACACCACCCATGGTTTCCCGCCCGAACTGTTCGAGACCCTCGCAGCCGAACACAACCTGACCTTCGACTGGCCGGGCTATCAACAAGAGATGGAGCGGCACGGCGAGATTTCAGGCACAGGCGAAAAGATCGTCTTCAAGCACGACCCGCTCGAAGCGATCAAGAAGCTGCGGCACGGCAGCCGGTTCCTCGGCTACGAGACCACCGAGGTCGAAGACGCCGAAATCCTTGCCATCGTGGCCGGCGGTCAGCTTTGCGATCAGGCTGACGAGATCGACTCGGCCCAGCCAATTACCGTGGTGCTGGACCAGACTCCGTTCTACGGCGAAATGGGTGGGCAAGTAGGCGATACGGGCGAAATCACCAGCACTGCGTTCCGTTTCGAGGTGACCAGCGCCCTGGTTGACGGTGCGTTTACCTTGCACTGCGGTCACCTGCGAGAGGGCATGATCCACCTGGGCGACCACGTGACTGCCCGAGTTGACACCCCCCGGCGACAGGGCATTCGTCGCGCCCATTCGGCCACGCACCTGCTGCACGCCGCCCTGCGAAAGGTTCTGGGCGAACACGCCGAGCAGCAGGGGTCGAAGGTCGATGACGATTGGTTGCGGTTCGACTTTACCAACCCGCAGGCGGTGAATTCGGACGAGTTGGCGGAAATCGAGCGCGAGGCCAACAGCCACATTCTCGAAGGCGCGCCGGTCGTGGCCCAAGACATACCCCTGATCGAGGCTCGAAAGACGGGCGCCATGATGCTCTTCGGCGAAAAATACCCAGACGTCGTACGCGTGATCTCCATGGGTGATTTTAGTAGGGAACTGTGCGGCGGCACCCACCTGGACAATACGGCCCAAGTGGGACTGCTGAAGATCATCTCGGAAGAGAGCGTGGCGGCGGGCACGCGGCGAGTGGTCGCGCTGACCGGGCGCAAGGCCCTGGATCGGATTCGCGAGCACGAACGGATGCTGCATCAGGCTGCCGTGGCTCTGCGTACCTCGCCCGAGGAACTGCCTGCCCGTGTCGAGGTCATGGCCTACGAACTGCGGGATCTTCGGAAGAAGCTGGCCAACACGCACCCTCAATCAGAGGGCATTCCGGTCGAGCAGTTGGCGGAGAACGCAACCGAGGTACTTGGCGTTCGTGTCATTGCGGCGGAAGTGCCTGACGCGGGACCCGATGTCCTGCGTCAACTGATTGACCAACTCCGACGCAAGGCGGCCCCAGTTGCCGCATTGCTTGCATCGCGGGAGGAAGACAAGGTCACCCTAATCGCAGGCGCGAGCCGCGAGGTTGCCGAAGGGGGGTTCGACTGCGTGGCTTGGATTCGAGCCGTGGCGAAGCGGGTTGGCGGTGGCGGGGGCGGACGCCCCGATATGGCGCAGGCCGGCGGCAAGAATCCCGACGCACTCCCCGAGGCAATCCAGTTCGCCCCCAAAGAAGCCGAAAGGATGCTGGGAAAAATGTCGATCAAATCGTGAGATTCCTCCATGGGTTTCCCCTCACCCGCTTGACAACGCGGGGCAACGAGCATAGCATATTGGGTTTTACCGGTTCCTGGGATGCCCGCGTCGGCCGAGTTGCCCGTCGCGAGGTCCAGAGAGGTTGAAGGACATCGGATCATGGCTGTACCGAAACGCAAGCATTCGAACTCCCGAACGGGGAAACGACGGGCACACGACGCCAAGACGCCCCCGCACATCGCTTATTGCGAGCACTGTGGCGCCGCGATAACTCCGCACACAGTATGCCCCAAATGCGGCTATTACATGGACCGCAAGGTTATGGAGGTCGAGGTCTAGCCTTGGGTAAAATCGCTTTCCTTTTCCCCGGGCAGGGTGCCCAGACGGTTGGCATGGGCAAGCGGCTTGCCGAGTCGCTTCCCGCCGCTCGTGCGCTCTACGACCGCGCCAACGAGGTGCTCGGCTACGATTTGGCCAAGCTCTGCTTCGAGGGCCCCGCGGAGGAACTCGATTCGACCGTCCGCAGCCAGCCAGCATTGTTCGTGACCAGCCTGGCTGCCGTTGAGGCCCTGCGAGCCGAGGCGCCTGACGTTGTACTCGCTTGCGAGGCAACCGCCGGACTGAGCTTGGGCGAGTACACCGCCATGGTATTCGCCGGAGCCATGGACTTCGAAGACGGGCTGCGGCTCGTGCAAAAACGTGGCGCCGCCATGCAGCAGGCAGCCGACGCAACCCCCAGCGGGATGGTAAGCATCCTCGGCCTGGAACGAGTTGAGGTCGAAGCCCTGTGCGACAAGGTCCGCGGCGACGACGTCCTGGAAATTGCCAACTTGCTCTGTCCGGCCAATATTGTGATTTCCGGCTCGAACTCCGCGTGTGAACGGGCTGCGGAAATGGCGCAGTCGTTCGGCGCGATGCGAGCCATGCCGCTGGCTGTCGCCGGTGCCTTCCATACACGGATTATGAAGTCGGCGGAATCGAAGCTGGCCGAGGCCCTGGCCGATGTCCCCATGCGTTCGCCGCGCATCCCCGTGGTGGCCAACCTGGATGCCCGACCCCATGATGCCCCCGAGGAAATCCGCAAACTCCTTATGCGCCAAGTACTGGAGCCGGTGCAGTGGGAGGACTCCATGCGTTTCCTTCTTGCCCAGGGATTCGATCAGTTTTACGAAGTGGGGCCCGGGCGCGTGCTCCGCGGCCTGCTTCGGCGTATCGACCGCGCGGTACCGTGCCAGAGTGTTGAAGTCTAACGAGCAGCGGCAGGAGCCTTCTGAACATGAGCGAAGCAAACAAATCGCGTATCACGGTCGATTTGAGCGGGCGAGTCGCCCTCGTGACTGGTGCCGGGCGAGGCTTGGGGCGCACCATCGCCCTGTCGCTTGCCGGCGCCGGCGCTGATATCGCGTGTGTCGATATCGACCCGACCCTTACCGCCGAGACCGTTGCCCTGATACAAGCGACAGGCGGACAGGCCCACCCGCTCGTGTGCGACGTGACCAACAGCACGCGAGTGAATGAGGTGGTCGATGATGTGGTCAAGCAGATGGGCCGTCTCGACATCCTTGTCAACAATGCCGGAATCACGCGTGACGGCATGATCATGCGAATGAAGGACGACCAGTGGGACGCTGTCATTGCTATCAACCTGAGGGGGACGTTCCTGTTTACCAGGGCAGTTGCCCGTCCGATGATGAAGGCACGTAGCGGACGAATCATTAACATTGCCAGTGTTTCCGGGTTAATGGGCAACCCGGGCCAAGCGAATTACTCGGCCTCGAAGGCCGGCGTGATTGGGCTAACGCGGACCGTCGCCTGCGAACTCGCCTCTCGCAACATTACTGTCAATGCCGTCGCACCTGGGTTTATCGCCACGGAAATGACGGCCAAGCTTGGCGAGGAGATTCTCGCCAAGGTGCAAGAACAAATCCCTCTGGGGCGTCTGGGTGAGCCGCAAGACGTAGCCGACGCCGTATTGTTTCTCGCCGGCGATGCCGCGGGATTCATTACGGGTCATGTATTGACCGTCGACGGCGGCCTGACGACGTAGAAGAGTCAAAATTTCTCGGGTCGGTAGCCCTGGAGATATGGACACGGCGAGGAAAAGTCGGTATATCTTTCCGTATCGGATTGGTCGCGTGTTGCCCCAAACCGTGCCCTCCCTCAAAAGGGGTGCGTTTCGTTTACAAACAGAAGGGGCCCAACGGGGCCCTAATCACGAAGCTTGATTTTTAGGAGGACCTTCAAGGTGGCCTCAGTTAGTGAACGTGTTGTTAATATCGTGGCGGAGCAGTTGGGTGTCAGCAAAGACCAGGTTCAGAACGAGACCTCGTTCGTGAACGATCTGGGAGCCGACTCCTTGGATACGGTTGAACTCGTCATGGAGTTGGAGGAGGAGTTCGACATCAACATCCCCGACGATGTGGCTGAAAAGATCCAGACGGTGGGTCAAGCCATCGATCACATCGAAAAAGCTATTGCAGATAACTAGCGGGTAACGATGAACAGGCGCGTGGTCGTCACCGGATTGGGCGCGGTCACCTCGCTCGGCTGCAAGGTCGAGGAGTTGTGGCCTCGCATTCTCAATGGCGAAAGTGGGGTACACCCGCTTCAGACGATCGATGCTGCGCCGTTTCGGTCCCAGATTGGGGGCGAAATCATGGATTGGTCGACCGATGGATATCTCGATCCGAAGGAGGCAAAACGCCTCGACCGATTCGCACAGCTAGGCGTGGTAGCCGGAATGGAGGCGGTCCGCGATTCGGGGATCGACTTCAGTCGCGAGGAGTCGTACCGTTGCGGCGTGATCCTCGGTTCCGGGATCGGTGGGTTGCTCGAAATCGAGGTGCAGCACCTCCGAATGCTGAAACGGGGGCCGGAGAAGGTTTCGGCCTTCACCGTACCGAAGATGATGACCAACGCCGCCTGCGGCTACATCTCCATTCAGCACGGGTTGCGTGGCATGAGTCAGGCGGTTTCAACCGCATGCGCCAGCGCTACCAATGCCATTGGCGATGCCTTCCGCGCCATCCGGTACAACGAAGCTGACGTCATCGTGACTGGCGGCACCGAGGCCGCCTTGACACCTCTAGGCCTCAGCGCGTTTTCGTCCATGCGAGCGCTTTCCGAGCGAAACAACGAACCGGAGCGAGCAAGTCGTCCATTTGACGCCGACCGCGACGGGTTCGTACTAAGCGAAGGCGCCGGGCTTCTGGTCATCGAGGAACTCGAACATGCCAAGGCACGCGGCGCCAGGATTTATGGCGAGTTGCTCGGCTACGGATGGAGCGCCGACGCCGGGCATATCACGCAGCCTGACGGAAAGGGAATCAGTGCCGCGCACGCCATAAAATGCGCTCTGGACAACGCCGGGCTCAACCCGGAACAGATCGGCTACATCAACGCGCACGGCACCAGTACGCCGCTGGGCGATCAGGCCGAAACGGCAGCCATCAAGAGCGTGTTCGGAGAGCACGCCAAGAAGGTTAGCATTTCAAGCACGAAGAGCCACCTCGGCCACTTGCTGGGCGCGAGTGGAGGCGTGGAACTGATCTTCTGCCTCTTGGCCCTGCGGGACGCCATTATTCCGCCAACGATCAACTACGAGACGCCCGACCCCTTGTGCGACCTTGACTACACGCCCAATCAGGCACGCGAGCGAAAGTGTGACGCTGCCATGTCGAATAGCTTCGGCTTCGGCGGTCACAACGGGTCGCTCATCGTCGGCACGCTGCGCGACGCATGACGTTCGGCGGGCATGACGTGTCGGCCGAAATCGGAACGCACGCGTTGCTGCTCTCGCACCGGGGGTGGTTTCTCGTTGTTGTACACAAGTTGGAGTCGTGGTCAGTAAGCTAAACGAGCACGATCCATCCGATTATCTCCCTCTCGTGCCGTCGCGTGCCGCCATGCGCATTGTCACCCGATACGTCATCGCCGAAGTGTGCAAGATGTTCCTGCTTGCGCTTGGCGTGCTGACGGTCATGATGATCGTGGTGGGGATGGTGCGCGAGGCATCCACGCAAAGCCTGCCGTTACAGCACATCCTGCGACTGATCCCCTACATCCTTCCAGATGCGCTGCGCGTGGCCGTTCCAGTGACCCTGCTGTTGGCCGTATCGAGCGTTTACAGCCGGATGTCGAGTTTGAACGAGGTCGTCGCACTGAAATCGGCAGGGGTGTCGCCCTGGTGTATCGTGTGGCCCACGCTGGTGCTGGCTTTCGTACTGAGCTTGGCCACGGTGTGGCTGAACGACGTCGCCGTGTCTTGGGGCCGGGAGGGCACCCAACGGGTTGTCGTGGGGGCCATTGAGGACGTTGTGTACGGCATGTTACGGGCGCATCGTCGGTACAGCGCGCCCGGCTTGTCCATTAGCGTGCAACGCGTCGCCGGCCGGCGATTGGTCCGACCAACGCTGTCCATTCAGGCTGGCCCGGACCGCCCCGCCATTACCATCATTGCCGAGGAAGCGGAACTCATCGCCGATTTGGAGCAGGACGTGTTCCGCGTGGTGCTGCGCAACGGCACCTTCGACGTCGACGGGCAGCTTTCGGTCGAGTTTCCTGATGTCCAGGAGCAGGCGATTCCGTTGGGCACGGCCGCGCGCACCCGCGATCTGGCAACGCACCCCTCCTCCATCCCGCTAATCTGTATTCCCGAGGAAATCGCCGCGCAACAGCAGCAGCTTGCCGAATTGGCAGGTCGGGCACCCCAGCCGGTCGGCGATTTGGCGACCGACGCCACGGAACCACGGGACTCGAAGGAAGGCCGACTTCAGAAACAATGGGAACGCCTCTACCGGCTGAAGACCGAACGACACCGTCGCTGGTCGGCCGGGTTCAGTTGCCTCTTCTTCGTCTGGATTGGCGCCCCCATGGCCATGTGGATGCGCAACCGGGACTTTCTGTCCAGCTTCTTCCTGTGCTTCCTGCCGATCCTGATTGTCTACTACCCACTGCTTGCCTATGGAATCGACGGAGCTAAGAACGGCACGATTCCCCCGTGGAGTGTTTGGTCGGGGAACTTGCTGCTGGGCGGATGGGGCATTGGGCTGATGAAGAAGGTCGTTCGCTACTGAAGTTTCCAGGCCGTGAGCCAACGGATTCCCATCGGTGCCAAGCCGAAATCGTTGCGTAGCCGGTCGAGCATGTCGTCCATGTGGCCCGCGCCGTAAAATATGGCAATTTTCCGTTTCCCACCGTCCAGTTCCTTTTGCAGGACAGCGAGAGTCACCTTGTTGCGTTCGGCAATGAGGGTTGACCCCTCCGGCCCGTCCATGGCGGCCATGGCCCCCTGCATGGTTTCAAACTGCTCGGCCATGATCCGGCGCAGCGCCATCGCGCGGTTGCCGGAGAAAAGGGCCCAAAGCATACGAGTATCGCCTGTGTTCGCGGCCCCTTCGTTCTGCCTCGCCAGGGTGTAGCCCATCATGCGGAAGACGATCTGGCCGAAACCTTCTCCACGGTCTTCCATCGACTGGGCGAATTGGTCGGGCGACATGTCGGCATGAACCAGATTCTCGGGACTATAGTCAATGCCTTCAAGCTGAAACTGAAGCTCCAGCACATCCTTCATGCCATTCTGAAGGAGCGACAGCGGATTGCTCGCGTTGCGGCGGGCATTCTTCGGTACCCGCGTGCCCTCGGGCGCCACCAGTTCGTACAGTACGGACTCGTAGCCGGGGAACTCGCGATTCAGTTGCGCGTAGAACTCAGGCTCAGCCACGTGGACGGCCGAAACCAGGTCGACCACCAAGCCGGTCGGCTTGCCGTCAATCGGTTCGCAGCGAACGATGGCCACTTCCAATGTCTTCAGTTCGCCGTCTTCTTGCTTCGTCAGGCGAAGAAAACGGACCGGTTCCTCGACCTTCGACCAGGCAATGTCTTCCGCCAGGCACGCCACCATGCTGCCCAGCAGAACGATCAGCGGAGCAGCCACCCGTGCCACGTACAACGCCATTCGTAATCGGACCCTTAATCTGGCCATAATAGTCTCTCCTGAAACGAAAACTGCGACACTCCGAATTGTACGCCACTACACCAATTGACGCCACAGCGGTGTGCGGCAAGTTTTTCGTAACTTCTCAATAACCCCGTGATGTCCAGGTGCGCGGGGAGCGACGATCGCCGCGCACGGTCTGAGTCGTGCGAGTGGTCTGAAGACGGGGATGCGGTGTCGTCTCGAGAGGTTATGGCTCCTGGGCCGTTTGCCGTATCAGTTCGGGCAAGGGAAGAACTTCATGCTTGCCGTATATGCAATTTTCGGGACACCGAGGGAAATGTACCCAATAGTTCAACCGCTACGGCCGCGAAAATGGGCTCTTCCGTTTCTAGGTGCAAACCAGTGATGAAAGCCGTAGGGTGGGTGGTTCCGGATGTCTCAGCATCCGGGTTCACCCACGCGTTCCACGCCGTTTCGCACCTAGCCCGGATTATTCATCTACGTAGGGTGGGTCAAGTTCGCGTAGATCGTTGGTGGGTCCGCACAAGCCGCAACCGAGCTGATTTATGGCCGCCCGCCTGGGAAGACGCCGACAATAGCGACCGATGACCCACCAAAGAAGTGACTTGTTTGACCCACCCTACCTATCATGAATAATCCGGGCTAGAAACGGAAGAGCCCAAAAATGGAACAGTCCCCTTCGCGTACAGTGGGGAAAACCGTCCGCGCCGCCCACCCGTGAACGTTTACATCCGCAGGGTAGCGACAATCTGCCGCCGACGAGGCTCAATCCGGATTATTCGCGATGGCAGAAAAACGTCGGTATTTACCAGACTACCCAAAAACATAGTGCCTTTAGGTGGTGTGCTTGTAAGTTCCTACCGTTAAACAACTTATGATGATATCAGTCATGCTCGTGAATAATCCAGCTTAAGTCCACCCGTGCTATGCCAAATCCCGGTAGGCTCGGCAAGGGCGAGTGCGAGGACTGTAAAGTCAGATGATTCGGGAGGGCGAAGCTCCTGTGAAGGCGCCAGGGCCACTTTTTCGTTTTTCCGGTAACCACGGCCCCGCTGGCCGTGTATAACTGATACTGAGGCGTTAAACCTCCTGGAAACAGGCCCAAATGAACACTAAACTACTCGTATTTCTTCTCGTCCTGGTTTCGTCTGCCGTTCTGCGAGCCGAACCGCTGGACCAGCGTCGGATCGCGGCCGACACCAAGTGGCTCGTACACGTTGACCTCGACGCGATTCGCGACAGCCAGTCGGCGAAACACTTGATTGGCGTTTGGCTCCAAACAGAGCCGGCGCGGAGCCACTTGGTTGGCGTTCGCGAGGCGGTTGGCCTCGACGTGGTAAACGACCTTCGTGACATTACTGTTTACGGGCGCGACCTTGTTCCCGATCGGGGGGTGCTGGTCGTTCATGCTCCGATTGACAAGTCGCGCCTGATGACGTTTCTTGCCCGGCAGCCCAACTATGCCGAACTGAAGGAGGACGGGCGCGACGTGCTCACCTGGACGGAGCGTCGCGGTGGTCGGAAGCACACCGTCTTTGCGGCAATGCAAGTACAGGAGGGGCAAGTACAGGAGGGGCAAGT
>CAZASB010000158.1:0-10770 GCA_964487655.1 uncultured Planctomycetaceae bacterium | reverse complement strand
CTTCGGTAGATCCTTACCACCCGCGATGGAGATACGGAAAACCTTGGCGTCGGTATCCAACGTGCCGTGCGCGACGTTCGTCATCCCGATCCGATGGAACTCCTCGATCACCATCTCCACAACCTTCGCCTTGACGGATTTGGAACACTCCAACTTCATTGCAGTCGCCAAAGGGAAGATGCCCTCGTTCAGCCGGACTTCCTTGGGAAACGGCACCAGCCTCAATGCCTTGGCATCCTGGCCGCAGACGGGGCGCACGCAGGCGACAGTAAGTATGAACAACACCATCAGGCACACGCGGTCATTCATTGCACACTTCCTTCCAGATGCATCGTATCGCATCTCCGTAATAGTACAAACGTGTCCATGCTTGCTCGCTGTGGAGCAGCAACAACGAGTGAGGATCAATACTCCACCGCCCTACGGACTTTGACATCACTGTGAGCGGTATGCACGCACCTGTTCCATTAGCCGGTTCACGGCGGAAACATCGGAAGCGCCGGCGACCACGTAGCGGATGCCTCCCGGCAGAGTCCGTTCGGTCAGCGCATCGCAGAACGGTTGGAACTCTGTCTCCACGATCAACGGTACGCCGCCTGCACGGCGGTGTAGCTCGCGGCGGATGTCAAATGCCTTGGGATACGGGCGATCGTCGCCCATGCGAATGGCCTTCACGCGGGAAAGTGAGCACACCGCCTCCAGCAAATGACGGCCGTTGCCGTGGATGTGAAACACGCCCCCGTCGAAGTGGTTCAGCATACGTTCGATCGGCTCGCGGCCCCAACACTCGAAATAGTCGAGGCTAGTCATGTGGAACGGATCGACGCTTTCCGAAACGATTCGTCCGCCGGGCAGCCATCCGGCCATATTGCTTGACGTTCCGCCTTCAAACAGCGGTGCCCGGGCAAAGAACTCTTCCTGAACGCGCACGTTGAGGTCAAAGGCCAGATCGATGGCGCGACGGGTCTCGCTCGGATGCTCGTCGAGCCCAAGATACGTGTTCGTGGCGCCGACCAACTCGAACACGAAGTTCAGGCTGTCGATGAGAATGAAATGACTCACACAGAATCTTCTCTTTGCTGCCTCGACGTACCGATCGAGCTGGCCGAGATATCGTCGCCACCAACCGTTGTCCGGATCGAAATGCAATCGGTCCAGCTCGGACCAATCCTTCAGCAACGGCTTGACCATCGAGCTGATCCAGCCGGTGGCCGGATCGGAAAGAAACTGCGTCTCGCCACCCAACATGCCACCGTACAATCCCTGATCCATCTCGCTCAGGTAGGCTGCCGGTATGGAATCGTCTTCCACGGCCGACAATTCTGCTAGGTGTTCGTCCCAAAAAGTGATTCGATCCTCCACCAGCGGATAATCGCAAAAGCCCTCGCCATAATGTTCGGCGAACCGTTTCAATGCGTGTGTTGGGAGCGGAAACCGGGCAAATATCCGATCTCCGGCCTCCCGCTCGTAGAGGCGCCGCAACCGGGCGATCGTTTCGCCCGGCGTCGTCTTATACTTCAACGCGGGCACCGCAGGACATCGGCTTTCCTGAGGACTGTTTGTACACGAGTTCATTATCGGACCTTTCTGACAGTGCCCAATGCGGCATGCAAAACGAGTCGGCCTTCATCATCAAGGCAGTGGCTTTCGATACTGCCGTCGGGTTTGGTGACCACTAGCCGACTGGCTTCCAGATGCCACGTGAAGCCGTTCCAGGCACTGGATCGTTCGCCATCAACATACAGGCGGGCAGTGCCGTCGGGGAGGAAGTGGTGTTGCCAGATACGTCCTTGATAGCAGTATTCCCAGACGCCGCCTTCACAGCAGTCGCGGCTGCCAGTTCCTACTTCGCGCGGCGACGCCGGTATGCGCCGGCGTCGTATGTCTGTGTCCCGGGGGCAGGCGTGGCCTCGAACACCAGCACCTCGAACGGCTCGAATTCAATGCGTTCCGGTTCCACCGAGGCCACGTCGAGCGAGCCCATCCGCTGACCTGGACGGGGCGACTTCAGCCGATAGTCGTTCAGGTGCGCGTCGGGAAGCTCGAAGTCCCGCGCCAGTTCCAAATCGTAGTGGCCGGGCAACTCGGATGGATTGCGCAGTACGACGATGCCCAAACGTGGCGACCATGAAGCGAATCCATACACCTCACCTGCCCCCGGATCACCGCCAATCCAGTGTGAGTCGGCCAGCACATCGGCGTTCGTACGGGCCCATCGAGCCGCCCGGGCCAGGGTGTCCCACATGCCGGCCGTGAGCAGGTGCGGCGAGATGTACAGTTCCTGCAAGCCGGTACCGCTGCCGAAGAACGTCCAAATCTCATGGTCCACCGAGGCTTCATCCCGAGCCATGCGGCCCGGATTGGCCCGCTCGCCGATACAAGGGCCGTGGAGCATCAGCGAGTTGAGCGGATACAGCGGCGCCCGCTGTACGATGCGCCGGCAGGCCGACATATCGCGATACGTGATCCATTGTTCCCGGCCGTTTCCAGGTCCGTGAAAGTTGGTGTCGTCTCCCTGCCGCCAGATACTGTCGGCATAGAATGTCCAGTAGGGCGAAGGCCACGTGCCCACCGTGGCGCTGATAAAGAGGTCTGGACGTTCCTCGCGCAACTCACCGGCGAGGCACAGCACGGCGTCAACGTCGTCCGCCAGTTCCTGCTGAGCCCCGGAAACGCTGTTTCCCGCCCCCATGCCGTCGAACTTAAAAAACGCGACACCATACTGCCGGATCATCTTGAGGCAGACGTTCCGGAAGGCATCGCGGTATTTCGGCCCGGCCATCGAAAAGCCGTGAGCATTCGTTTCATATCCCTGCGACTTGCCGTGTTCCAGTCGGAGTTCCTTCGGCCGGCCATACCCACCCCAGGGCGACATCCACACGCCTTGATTCGCCCCGAACTCTTGTCCCGCCTTTCTGGTCGCGGCGAAACCGTTGGGGAAGCCGTCGTGAAAGTCCCATAGCGAATTGAAGTTGTCCCAGCCATCATCCCACACGAAGGCGTCGAGCGTTACGCCCCGCTTCCGCACCAGTTCGCGCCCGATGCCCTCAATGGCCTCGATCGCTTCGGCTTCGGTCATGCGATTGTCGGGATGGCCGATATTCAGATGGTACCACGAGTTGTAGTGCAGGTAGGGACGGTACGGATGCGCCCGGCGGCGTTCCAGGTGGTAGAGAAATCCACGGCGCAACTGGCCGGGAGGCGTAATGCCGATGGCTGCGTCGAGTTCGACCGTCTGCCCAGGCTTCAGGCCGGGTCGGGTCCGGCCGCCCGTCACACGCTCGCCCTCCACGCGGTTGACGGCCAGCGGATGTTCGCATGCAAGAAACCACTGGCTCGCCACCACCGGCGAGCCGTCCACCTGACCACACACCTTCGCGCCAGGGGCACACACGTCGAGTACGATCAACTCGTCAAGCGGCAGTCCATCGGATCCGGCGATGAGCACGGCACGCATCGTCACGCTATTCGAGTCATCGCGCAACTCCGCAGACCATGCCACGGTAAAGGCTGGCGACGGCGACGTGAACCTTGCAGCAATCCGATGGCCAGTAAGCTGGTCCTCGGCGCGGGGCGCATCGGCATTGCCGGTAAGTCGAATCACCTCCACCGGCGTATGCTCCATCTCCGATGACGCAATGCTGCGCCCGTCTTGGAGCACGACGCGGAACAGTTCGCCACCCGAAACGGTCCCCGCCTCGAGTTCGTCCGGGACCGATACGCGTACGAACCTCAACGATCCGTTTGCAACAGCCCACACGGCGCGGACTGCACGGTTCGATAGCGTGACTTGCGCCGCATCGGAACCTATTTGCGCTGCCCCGGGCGACCGGCCAGGATACTCGACGGCATGGGAAGCCGTCACCCAGATCAACAGCACCGCAATAATGCCCAGCATAGACGCCGTGAGGCGGAGTGTATGGCACCGATGTGCAAGTCTATCAGTAATGGAAGCTCGGAGCCAAAACCGAAGACTGCAGTGAATATCACGCGCCCGATTGAGCGTATTTCTCTTCATGATGATCGTCTACTTGGGTTGGCTGGTGGTCTTTGAAAGGACAAACACTCATTATCGCGAACCGTCCGCTAGACATGATTATAGCGGGTGTTGCGTCGAATCTCGTCGCAGTTCTACCCGCACGTGTCGCAAATCGTGTCGCATTCTGTTCCGAGCAGGTCGCAGTTATTGCCGCCGCGAGGCTTTGCGACCGGCCTGAATTGTGCCCCCAAGCCGAACGGGAGACGCGATCGCATCCATGCCCCAACCACGACAGCAAGTCAAATGAATTCACGGTCGGCGTCTGGGGCAATTGCGTCACAGTCGCGATAATTCGGTCCCACGTGACGGTCTTCGGAAGGGGTACAGCCGTAATGATCGCGGTAGTCGCGACTTAACTCCTGCACTCGCGAGTAGCCAACGCGCAACGCGATCTCGGTCATCGTCAGAGTGGAAAGCTGCACGAGGCCGCGTGCGTAGCTTAGCCGAATCTGCTTGACGCGTTTCATCGGCGAGACGCTCACAGCCAAATGACACGCCCGCACAATACTGCGCTGCGACTTCCGCGTAAGCCGTCGGAGGTACTTCAGATCGATCGGTTCCGCCGGGTTGCGGCGTACGTGGCTTTCGATTTCCCACCACAACTGCGTAGGGCTATCGACGCAATGGTTCTGCGAGTCGCGGGGCAAGAGATCGGCGAGACACTGGAGCAACAGGACGTGGACTCGCAAATGTCGCAGCAAGGGCGGCATATCGGTCGCGCGCCACGTATTGAACAACTGCTCCATACGTCCGACCGTTTCCGGCCGGACCGTGAGTACGCGATGGTCAAGCGGTGGAGGCGGAATCGCCACGGCCAGGAAGTTGACGGTGTAGAAGATCCACGGCGCCTTCAGAACGACTCCCTGCACGGGTTCATCGTCGCAGTACCAGATAGCCTGCCCGGCGCCGAAGTGCTGTATGACTCCGCCGGCCCACTGCCTTACCTCCCCCTCAACCACCACCTGAATCAGGTGGCCGGGCAGCGATTGGGCCTTGAAATTCACCTTCTCGGGGCGGCAGATGCGGTCGACCAGCACGACCTCGTCGAGCAGTGCCCCGCAGAGCGGCGAGTTGGAAGCAGTTCGGTTCATGGCACGAAGGACCGGCCCATCAGGTCAACCGGATCACTCGGACCACGGTGTTCGTTCCATAGGGAAAACCGGTGCAATCGACGGTCAAGTTCTCTCCCTCTTGCTGGAACTTGAGCTTTTCACCGTTGTCTATCCACTCGGCCGTGCTGAACTTTTGGACCAGCCCTTTGAACGTGCGCGGTCCCGTGCCGCCGACTTCCAAGGTCACGTTCACATCGCCGCGAATGCCCAGGTCGTGAATGAACAGATACACGGCCTTGTCCGTCGCCAGGGCAAAGTCGTGGCCCTTGCATTCGACGGCAAGCGGCTTGCCATCATAAATCACCTCGCCATGCATGTGGACCCAGTCGCCGCTACGGCCCAAGGCGGCCGCTTCATACTCGGGAATCCTGCCTTCCGCCGTCGGCCCAACATTCAGCAGGTAATTGGCGCCAACCTTCCGGCAGGCGCACAGGTTCTCGATGATCTCCTTGGGCGACTGATAGCAGAAGTCGTTCACCCCGATGCCCCAATGACGGTTCATGGTTTGGCACATTTCAGCCGCCACGTACTTCGGCATGCCGCGGCGGTCCATAGGCGTTGGCCGTCCCTGCTCGAACGTCGTACTGTCGATCTCGGAGCTGCCTACCTTGCCCCGCTGGCGCAAGCCCGTGTTGTTGATGATCATTGCTTCAGGCTGAAGCTTGCGGATCATGCCGTACAGTTCATCCTCTTTCCAGTTGGCATCCTTCTTGCTCCAATTACCGTCGAACCACAGGCCGCCTAGCGGTCCGTAGTGAGTGCAAAGTACCTCGACCGACTTGCGAAGGTACTCAAGATAGGCATTGAAGTCGTTGTTGAATTCCGGGTGATGCCAGTCCAGTGTGGTGTGATAGAGAAAGGGTAGGATGCCTTCGGCCCGGCAACCGTTGACGAATTCTTCGACCAGGTCGCGCTTGGCCGCGCTGTGCGGGGCGTCATAGTCGCTGAGGCCCCGGGTATCGTAGAGGCTGAAACCTTCGTGATGGCGCGACGTGAGCGTGATATACCTCATGCCGGCCCGCTTGGCAATCTGGGCGATCTTCCGCCCGTTGAAATCCTTGGCCGTGAAGGTCGCGGCGAGCTTCTTGTACTCCTCGACGGGGATCTTCTCGCGGTGCATTATCCATTCACCGCGTCCCAATTGAGAATAGAGGCCCCAATGGACGAACATGCCATAGCCAAGTCGTTCGAACCGGGCTATGCGCGGCTCGGGCGTGGGAACCGGCCCCGAAGGTTCCGGTACCCCTTCGGTGCCGTCGGCAGCCACTCCACGGCAAGCCGCCCCGGCGGCCAAGCCGGACAGCGTGATTGCGGCGGATTTCAGCAACATTTCGCGGCGGTTGATCGACACGGATGATTTCTCCTGGCCTTGGTCAAAGAATTGCATGACGAACGGGACTGCGGGTACAGAGCCTGAAGTACCACGATTATGTCCAAAACGGCGGAAGAAATCCAGGGTGGAGCAAGCAACCCGAAGCGATGCCGGAACTTCGGTCGCGATTCGGACATTGATTTAGCGCCGTCGTGCATGTGTACGGGGGCGTGGGTTGAGGGGTCTTGGCGTGGGTGTTCGCAAATCTGTTACAGCCCAAGCGAATAATGCTTTCTAACGCTCTGTAGCCCCCCAGTCTCTCGGCTCTTGAGCAGAAATACGGCCACCACGCGGATAGGGGACTTGGAATTATTTGACCTTTTCGTACCATGATATACCGACCGTTGCGATTCTTTGCTCTTGAGTGCTTTTTGAACTTCCACAAGTGACGAAGATGGACAGCAGTTTTGCAATGCCAATTTTTCCTGAATCCTCGAATCTCCAGTTTTTCCACTAGACCACGACGGACCTCCGCCATCAACCCGCCGAGGCATCCGAACCCAACTGCTAACATCAATACTCCCAGGGTGAAATATGATTAACCCGTTATTACTACCCGAATTGAGGGAGATGATTACATCCAGCGATACCATAGGTCTCTCGGCAGTGATGTCGGAGTTGCATCCTGCGACGGTGGCGGAGTTATCGGAGGGGCTTTCCGTTGAAGAAACGTGGCAAGTCCTAGGTTACGCCCCTTTTGAGCGGCAGGCCGAGGTCTTCGCATTCTTTCCTTTGGCCAAGCAAGTGGAATTGGTCGACGGCACCGGGCGGGACCGGATGTCTAGGTTGCTCGAGGAGATGTCATCCGACGATCGGGTGGACCTTCTGAAGCGACTCGACCACGAGGTGGCCGAAAGCCTGATGCCGTTGGTGACCAAGGCGGAACGACAGGATATTCGGGCGTTGCTATCGTTCCCCGAAGGGAGTGCCGGCTCGGTGATGGCCACCGAATATGCCACGCTTCCAGGCGATGCAACGGTGGTCAGCGCCCTTGCCTTGCTGCGTCAACAAGCGCCTTCCCGCGAAACGATTTACTACATTTACGTGCTGGATGAAGTGAATCGCCTCGTGGGATTCGTTTCGCTGCGAGACCTGGTCCTCGCCCAGCCCGCAAACCGTGTTGTCGATATTATGAACCGAGACGTGATTTCCGTCCGCGCCGATCAGGACCAGGAGGAGGTAGCTCGGAAATTGGCCAAGTACAACTTCCTCGCGATTCCGGTCGTGGACGTCCAGAATCGGTTGATCGGCATCATCACGTTCGACGATGTGGCCGACGTTCTCGAAGCCGAGACGACCGAAGACTTCTACTTGGCCGCCGCCGTCACTCCGCTAGGCCAGGGTTATGGGCAGAGCAATGTCTGGTCTTTGTACAAGGGGCGAGTGGGCTGGCTGGTAGCACTGGTATTCGTGAATCTGATTTCCTCAGGCGTGATTGCCGCGTACGAGGAGACTTTGCAAGCGTTCATTGCTCTCACCTTCTTTCTGCCGTTACTGATTGATAGCGGAGGCAACACCGGTTCGCAAGCAGCCACGCTGATTGTTCGCGCGCTGGCGACCGGTGAAGTCGATATCAAGCGTTGGGTAAGAATCGTTGGCAAGGAGTTGATGGTGGGCCTATGGCTAGGCGTGACGATGGCCGTCGCCAGTTTTCTCCTTGGTCTGATGCGAGGCGGATTCGAGATTGCTCTGATTGTCGGTCTCTCAATGTTGTGCATCGTGATCCTGACCAATTTGGTAGGCATCTTGCTCCCTTTCGTTTTGACCCGGCTCCGAATCGATCCCGCCGTGGCGAGCAGTCCGCTGATTACGACCGTGTCCGACATTACCGGACTGATCCTGTATTTTACGATTGCGACTTGGGTTATGGCCCTCATGACAGCGACCTAGCCAGTGTGCGGCAAATATCTCCAGCGCGAAATGCAGAGAGGATGTTCGCCATGTGTTATGTGGCTTTTGTGGCTGCGTTTGTTTTTGGAACTATCGCGATCGGTTGCTCGCCAGAAGCGGACCGTCAAACCAATGAACAAGGAGAAAAAGTGATGAAGATTGAAGTGACCAGCACCGCGTTTATGCAAGGCAAACCAATTCCCGCCAAATACACTGGCGAGGGGGACGACGTCTCGCCGCCTCTTGCCTGGTCGAAGCTGCCGGAAGGGACCAAGGAACTGGCTCTGATTTGCGACGATCCCGACGCACCGACGGCCGAACCATGGGTCCATTGGGTCATCTACAATATCCCGGTAAACGCAACCGGGCTGCCCGAGAACATCCCTGCCAATCCGCAACTGGAACAGCCGGCCGGCGCGATGCAAGGGAAAAACTCCTCGACAAGCGGGCAACTGATCGGGTATCGCGGCCCGATGCCGCCGGTTGGTCATGGCACGCATCATTACTTCTTCCGGCTCTATGCGCTGGACGCAAAACTGACCGTCGCGTCCGGCCTGACGAAGAAGCAACTCCTTGACGAGATGCGAGGGCACATCATCGGCCAAGGTGAGTTGATGGGAATCTACGAGAGGCGATGAGGTTGGCCGTCCTGATTGAACGGCTCAGGCGACAGCCGGATAAACCGCCTCAGGGCGCGGCCTGGAACGAGTCGAGAGTCTTGCGAACCAGGGGTAGGACATCGTCCTGGTCACCGTCGAGATACTGAACGACACACGTGGCCGAGAAGTCCTTGCCTGCCAGCACGTACACAAGGCACGCGTGGCCAAGGTTCTGTGCGCCGATATAACGGATCATCGCGCCCAGGCCGGTGTTCTCGCCGAACTTGCGAGCGTGCGTGTTCCCAACCTGAATGTTGCGAGCTTTCATCTCCTTGAACGAAGCGACAACCGATTCGACAAGGATGCCGAGCGCCTGTTTCCTTGCATCGTCGTCGAGCGTACCGCCCAGGTCGTGGATGAGCATGGTAAAGCCCAATTCATGGATGAGCCGGACTACGTTCTGACCGCCCTCGGTATCACACTCGATGATCGCTGGCCGATCGTATGCGAACAAAAGGGTAGGCATGCGATATTTCTGGGTCGGCGCCACGCGAATCGCCACTTGATATTCGGTTTCGGGGTTCTTCTCGCTTCGGACCTTGACTACCCGGTTTTCCTCCACCAGAAAGCTTTCGCCATTGATCAGCAGCTCGAAAACAACACCCTGGTTGGGGGCACTTTCTGGCGGGGGCGCGTCTTGGGCGTTCCCCCCCATTGACCACAGCATTGGCAACACCCAAGCCAGACGGTACAGCAAGACGCGAGACATGAAACTCCCTCCCGGTCGGGAGGTCTCCGGAAAGCCTGAACTCATTCTCCATTATCTACCCTACCAGAAGCGGGGCCTTTATGCCAATGGAAAACTGGAAAGCGGTATCGATAAGAGACAAGGCTTTTCGCATCGGCTTCGCGATGCGAAAAGCCTTGTAGACGTGGCGGACTGTATTGCCCAGCGGATCGATTTCAGCCTTCAGGAGCCCTTCGGGCTGCAGCACGCCTTCGACCGTTTCATTATCACCGTAGTACTGCCACGAGTAGACGGCGTGCTCCGCCTGGTTGACGTCCTGCTGGGTTGCGGGGTTGTACAGAACGCCCACTTCCTTCGTGAGCCGATTGCCTGCCGTGTCATAAGTGTATTTAGTCACCCGGTTTTCGCGGTCCTTGTAACGGGTGATTTGCTGAAAGTCGTTGTATAGCCGTTCTTCGGTGGTGTCGTCGGAGTAGGTCACTTTGGTGATGGAATCGTTCGCGTCGTACTCGTAGTAACGCGTGACACCGCACTTGTCGGTCACCGACGGCGGAATGCTGCGAGAGATGACCGTTCCCGTCGAGGGCGGCTCGCTGACGTAGGTGCTTTCATAGGTACCGGAAATGGAGTTCCAGCCTTGACCCGGCGTGTAGGTCCACCCGTCGCTGAAGTACTTGACGTTTCGACTGCCGATAAATTCCTTGACCTTTGTAGATGCGCCAGCGGCTCCAGTCGGTTGGATGGAACTGGTTCATGTACACGACTTCGTCGTCGGCGTTGGTGATAACGCGCACCAACAGCGACGACTGGTTGTAGAAGCTTGGATCGTTTGGCCGGTCGTCGAACTCCGTGAAGTTGTTGGTCAGATAGACTCTCTTGCACCGATGGATCCCTTCCGCCGCGGCCTCCTCACAGCTGCACTTTAGGCGATTTCTTGGCAGCTGAGAGAAAATTGGTATTGCTTGAAAGTGCGGCTCTCCCGATGCTTCTGTTTTTCTGAAAAAGAAACA
>CAZASB010000157.1:0-10783 GCA_964487655.1 uncultured Planctomycetaceae bacterium | reverse complement strand
GACGCACGATCTGTTCCCATTTAGGCTCAATTTAGTGGGATATTATGCAATCATGCTGCAGAAGGGGTGGAATGTCCGATGAGTAGCACAATCGAAGCCCCCCAGAGATGGGTGGAAACCGTGGGAGATCTACGGCTGCCGCCCAGAGCCGATCGAAGATTGCAGGATGTTATCGGGAGGATTCCATGATTGTGGGTGCGGTGGAGCCCTACGGGACCGCGCTCTTCCTGTTGGTTGTCGGCGTGCTCATCGCGCTGAGCGTGTTCTTCAGTCGGCGGATTGACCGGCTGGGCGTCCCGATTGTTCTCTTGTTCCTTGTCCTGGGGATGCTTGGCGGCTCCGAAGGGATTGGCGGGATCGCCTTCGACGACTTCGGTTTTGCGGTGCGAGTGGGGACCATTTATCTCGTATTGATCCTGTTTGACGGCGGCATGAATACGCCGTGGGGCGCGGTGCGGCGCGTGGCCCTGCCGGCGGGGATACTTGCGACGGTCGGCGTGGCGCTTACCGCGGCGCTGCTCGCGTTGTTCGCTCGAATGCTTGGCATCGGCTGGACTGAATCCCTGCTGCTCGGAGCGGTCGTTTCCTCAACGGATGCGGCAGCCGTGTTGGCGGTACTGCGAGGAGGTCGCCTCCACCTTCAGCCGCGTGTCGGCAATACGTTGGAAGTCGAGTCTTGCGCCAACGATCCGATGGCCATGATCCTCACGGTGATCATGATCGAGGTTGCCCAGTCTCCTGACTCGCTTCGGTGGACCTTGGCCCTGGGAGTACCCCTGCAATTGGCAATTGGCACGGGAGTCGGCGTGTTGGCTGGACACGTGGGACTGCGCGTCATTCGCCGGATACGCCCGCCAACCGTGGGGCTCTATCCCGCGCTCACGCTGTCGATTGCCTTCTTGTCGTTTGGGACGGCGACCTTGCTCGAAGGGAGCGGACTGCTGAGCGTATACGTCACCGCTTTGGTTATGGGTAATTCTGCCCTCCCCTATCGGAGCGGGCTTGCGCGCGTCCACGAATCGCTGGCGTGGTTGAGCCAGATTGCGCTGTTTCTGATGCTGGGCCTGCTAGTGTTCCCTTCACACTTGCTGCCGGTGGCGGGCGTTGGATTGGCATCCGCTCTTTTCTTGGCTTTCGTGGCCCGCCCCGTTGCGGTCGTGCTCTGTCTATTGCCGCTTCGCCTCCCAGCAAGAGAGGTCGGTTACATTGCGTGGATTGGACTGCGGGGAGCGGTGCCTATCATCCTGGGAGCCTTCCCCGTATTGGCGCAGGTTCCAGGTGCGGATCGCGTGTTCAACATCGTCTTCTTCATTGTGGTCTTCAGCACGATTCTGCCCGGCGCGACGATTCGCGTCGTTACTCGCTGGCTTCGGCTTGCAGTTCCGGAGAAGTCGAGCCCTAGCGCGATACTCGAAGTCAACTCGGCACATCCGCTGAATGGCGAAATTGCGTCCTTCCTCATCGAGCCGGCTGCCGCAGTCTGCG
Source organism: uncultured Planctomycetaceae bacterium (assembly GCA_964487655.1). Lineage (GTDB taxonomy): Bacteria > Planctomycetota > Planctomycetia > Pirellulales > Thermoguttaceae > PWXP01. The sequence continues at coordinate 9,298 of CAZASB010000157.1, read as the reverse complement.
AGGCATCCCTGTCGCAAATCCAACTCCCTTCCGATGCGTCAGTGATTCTCGTCGTGCGCGGCAGCGACTTGGTGGCCGCTCGAGGGCACACGGTTCTGATGCCTGGCGACCACGTCTACATCTTCTTCCGGCTTACCGATCGACGTTACGTCGAGTTGCTATTCGGACTACCCGAGAGCAGTTGAGTACAGATGATGCTGGCCGGCGCGCTCGGGCTGGAAATGGATATCCTCCACCCTGACACGCCGGACGCCGGAAGGCGTTCTGACCTTCACCACGTCACCGACGCGGCAGCCTAGGATGGCGATTCCAATCGGGGCAAGAACAGAAATCCAATTCGCGGCGACGTTGGCGCGCTCGGGGTAGACCAGCGTGTAGGTCTCCGTCTCACCAGACTCCAAATCGCGGAGTTCCATGGTCGAGTTCATCGTTACGATGTTGTGCGGCAACTCGGTGGAGTCTACGCCATAGGCATGTTCAAGCTCCGCCTCGAGCGCATGCAAATACTCGCGCTGTTCGGTCCGGCGCAGACGGGGATCCTGGAGCATTGTTCCAAGACGCCTGCGGTCGTTGTCGGTGATGAGTCTGCGATCGTTGTCAGTAGTGAGAATGTCGTGACAGGTCATGTCCTTTCTCCTTCTTATTCTTATTGCGGATCAGGCGGCCACGGCTTCGCATGAAGCCCCAGGCCGGGCACCACACATTTTGCGCCGTCGTACCCGGCACGTTGTCCGAACGGTTGTCGCACAACTGACCTGCCTTTCAATGGGCAGGATCGCGCGCCCCGAGCGTTCGCACAAGGACCGGGCTGGGACACTCCGCACCTTGATGGGAAGCTAGGCCAGACGCCTCGGCTACCGTAGAAGCGTATTAGAGTCGCGACCTGCACCACAAGATGCGGCGTTCTAGCTCGAAGAGGAGAGCCTCACAAGTAAGCCATTTGCCAGCATCAGCATGTAAGCGCTGGACGACATGGGGCTCGTTAGTTCGCATGGAAACACCCCGCATCAATGTCTTCAGGACACGTATGACTATGAACTGACACGTATGACTATGAACTGACACGTATGACTATAAACTTGTTCGAAGGAAGCCTCATGAAATCCTTTCTCACGCGTGGCTGACGATGCCACCTGACCCATTTTACGCTCAATTACAGGCAAGACAACCCCGCGTTCGGACTATCTCAGCCTAGACCTGGCCCATGCGGGTTAGGCTTCATAGTCACAAAGCGTGGTTGTCGAAGTTTTCAGACCGTCTATACTTAACTTATGTAGAGAGTGCGCGCGCGAAAAGGAAGGCGGTGCGTCAATGATTGCTCGTACAGTTGCTCATTCACAATCGAGGAGTCTTGATAGCCAACTGCATAAAAACAGGTCATGTCTCGTGCAGGAGGGCTTGCGATGAACAAGACGATTCTTCCCGGCGCTTTCTTAGGCGTCATTGGAGGCGGCCCACACAGCCGGATGTTCACTCTGGCAGCGCAGCGGATGGGATACCGTGTCGCCGTACTCGGTCCCGAGGCCGACTACCCGGCGGTGCCGTTCGCGGATCTTGTGATCCGCGCTTCGCCGGATGATGTGGATGCCGTGGTTGACCTGGCAAACAATGTTGCGGCGGTAACTGTCGAGATCGAGAACTTGTCCGCGGAGGCTGCGGAAGCGGCCGCCCAACGCGCGCCGTTGCGGCCGGGGCCACGGGTAATGCGCGTGGCACGGCATCGTGGACTGCAAAAGAGATACCTCCGCCAGCAAGGCTTCCCAGCGACCCCGTTCTTCGAAATCGCCTCGCTCGAGACGCTCCGTGAAGCCCTGTGGGAGTTCAAGACTCCGGCCGTGCTCAAGGCAGTACGGGCTGGCTGCGGTGGGCGACGGCGGTTTCTCATCCACTCGCCATTGCAGGCCGAAGAAGCATGGACGGCGATCGGCATGCGGCCGTCCGTTCTGGAGAAATGGATCGACATCCATTTGGAACTGACCGTGGTCGTCGCTCACTCGCTATCCGGTGAGATCATCATTTACGGGCCGATCCAGAACATATACCACCGCGGCTTCCTCGACGGCTCGGTCTCACCGGCCGATTTGCCAAGGGGGATAGCCGATCGGGCTATTCAGTTGGCCCAGGATATCGCCTGTCGGCTCGACGTGATTGGTGTGCTGTGCGTCGAGATGTTTCTTACGGACGACTACGAGTTGCTGGTCAATCAATTGGTCCCACGGCCACACGACTCCGGCCATCTGACCCTAGATGCCCATGCAACCTCCCAGTTCGAGCAGCTTGTGCGTGCGATCTGCGGGCTGCCTCTTGGGTCGGCCGGCCAACTACGTCCCGCGGCCACGGTTAACCTGCGCGGAGACTTGTGGCGGGACGGCGAGCCCGACTGGGCAAAGGCGTTTGAAATCCCGGGAACCCACCTCCACCTATATGGGAAACAGAATCCTCGGCCAGGTCGGAGGATGGGGCACATCACCACCTTGGCCGAGGAACCGAGAACGGCTCTCGCTCGCGCGGTCACTGCTTGGGAGGCCCTACGGCCCGTGCCTACCGCCGGCCTGCGCGCCGCTCGACTTTTACCCGAAGACGAGGAGGTAGAACCCGTGACAGTCGGCTAGTGCCCGACACCACTCACGAAGGAAAGAAGCGAACAAATAAGGCAGCAGCGAGGCGTCTGCGCCGAAACGTACTTTTCGTCCTGCAAACTCTAGCGTGGAATGACGCAAGACGGCTCACCGTCACGGCTGCCCATGCTGTTCTTGAGCAGAGAAATTGACAGTCAAGAATATCGTGAAGAAATGGAGCACCGGAGGGGTGGGACCATGAAACGCGAACACATGAAAGCCTATAAGGATCGACTCCTCGCCTTACGAGCACGTTTTTGCGGAGATATATGCCGGATGTCTGAGTCGGTGGTAAGCAGCGTCTCCAGGCGGAGCCGAATATCGATCCACGCAGCTCAGGGCGCTGGCAATCATTTCGACCAGGACATGGCCGCGCGGCTGTTGGCCACAAAAGGCGAGACCCTTCAGCAGATCGAGTTGGCGCTTGAGAAGATCGAAGATGGCACCTACGGCGTCTGTGGCGAGTGCGGCCGTGCCGTCACGAAGGTTCGCCTTAATGCAGTGCCTTACGCGACTGAGTGTGTGAGGTGCGCCAAGGAAGGAAAAGAAAGTGACATGATGGTTTTAACCTCGCAAAGGAATGAGGTGAGCCAGTGTGCCGCGAGAGTCGTGAAAGACGCCAGACATTGCCTGACGAGGAGCCACTACAGGCCCCTTCACGGCATCTCCTGCGATTATCACGAAGGGATATTGTTTCTCCGGGGACATGTCACTAGGTACTACCACAAGCAGCTTGCTCAGGAGGCAGTTCGGAAGGTAGTCGGAGTGGACGAGATCATCAACGTGATTGAGGTCTCAATGTAGCTGACGATCTCGCCGCAGCCAGGAACTTCGCAGATTGGACAGTCTTTTCGTGGCACTCGAATCTTTGAATTCGCGCTGACCGATGGCCGCTAACGAGAGCGTGGCGCGTAGGCAACGGACATCTGCATGGGATAGGCGCAGGTGCAGCCGGAACTGGCCTCGGGAATGAGAACCAGCCCGCCGGCGGGAATGATGTTGATGAAGCAGCCGGGTCGGCTGACCTGGTTGATCTTCGCCGGGCCGCCGCCGGGCCGCAGGTCGTATATCCACGGATTGCCACCGCGCCAGAAGAGACACTCGGCCGACGCCGAAACGCTCCCGCAACCATGGCCACGGCGGTCGAACTTCCAGCCCTCGACTCGCTCACCGGTCTGGAGTTCGTAGGCATGGGGCCACGTGTAGGCGAGCCGCCCGACGAGCGTCGGATGGCGATTGAACTCGCCGTGGCCGCCGCGAACGTCCAGGTCGGTGTCGTGGTCGCGATGCCAGCGGAGCCGGCCGGTTGCGGCGTCGAACGCCTGGAAGTAGTAATGCACGCGTTCGTTTCCCCGCCGCTGGGCCAGGGCCGCCGTGCCGCTGGCGACAATCTGTTCACCGCCGGCGATCTTTGAACCGCTGAGCAGCAGGATGTTCTCGGCGAAGCCGAGGTAGGCCGGCTGCTGTAGGTTGGCCGCGTCGATCGGTTGCTCGAAACGAACCGTGCCCAAGGCCGCGTCGAGCGCGACCAAAAATACCTCGCCGCCGTCGATCAACTGCCGCATGGTCATGCGGCCCGAGCGCTCCGCCATGACGACAGGGTTGCGACCTTCGAGAAAATACAGATTCCCGTCGCCAACAGTCAGCGTCGTATCCACGACGCGCCCGTTGCCATAGCGCCAACGCACGTTGCCTGTTGCCCGATCGACGGCGAACAGTCGGCGGCTCAGCGCAACTTTCATATTGGGGTACCACACTGGCATGGTGTTGAGTTCGGCTTCCGCGGTGATTTCACGGTAGGTGGCGCTCGCAACGCGTTCACTTCCCAACAGGAGTGAACCGGCAACGGCCAGATAGCCCCACTCGCTGGTTTCGTCGCCCGCCGAATCATTCGGAACGCAAGCGAGTACGTCGCGCTGTCCGTCTGTCACGCGCAACCGCTCGCACCGGTCGGCCGCCGCCACATAGAGATAGTCCTTATCCACGGCCATGCTGTTCGAGTCGAGAAAGGCGCCGATTCGTAGCGAATCAGGCGTCTCCGCCTGCCATTGGATGGTTCCGTTGTACGCGTCGACGCCAAAGACGATCTTGCGGCCTGGGACGAAGAGGCGTCCATCCTTGTACAAAGGCGGTACGTTGCGGAAATGGCGATCGACCATCGGGCGAGGACCCGGCTGGCCAAACCACTGAACGCGTAGAGGCGATCCGACCAGTTGGTCGCCGCTGGAGGCCGTATTCGCCGGATCGGCATAGGCGTGAGTCCATTCGCCAGCGCCGACCAGCGGTCCCCGCCGCGCGGAAGCGACCGTCCAGCCGCCATCGGTTGCTACGTGCCACGCAGGCAACTCGCCTTCGTCCCAAGTCTTCCATGCAGACACGTTGGCCCGATCCGCTGGCGAGGCCAGGACGACCGTACCACCGTTGGGGCGGAGGATGCGCCCGACCTCGGCCGCCGACGGAGGCAATCGATCCGAGTCCAGCACGTCGCCGACGACGACCAGGTTGGCGCAATAGTCAGGCAGCGGCAGACGGTCCAGCGCCGCCTGCATTACGGTTACCCGAGTCCCTTGGAAGCCCGCTGCGTCCAGCATGTGCCGGGCGGCGGCTACCTGCTCTGAGTCGGATTCGATGGCGATGACTTGCAAGCGGCTGCGATTGGCCAGTTCATACGCGAGCCGGCCCCCTCTGCTGCCCAGCAGAACACAATAGCCCTGCTCAATTCGGGCCGTATCAAGCACGTGTTTAATAAACTCGCCGTGAAGACCTTCAGCCGGCCCAGTGGCGTCGGCCGGACGCGGTGGCTGTTGGACTGCCGTCGCGGTAGGGAACACGGGTTTGACTGTCTCCAATTCTTCTGCGTCCGATTTCCCAGCAGACTTATAGCAGTGAATAACGCCTTGGTCCGTACTAACGTAGAGACAGCCGTCCGCCGCGGCAAGGCCATGCGCCGTGCCGGCAACGTCCGCCGACCAGATGGTCTTGCCATCGGCTGAATGGACGACGGCCAGCTTGTCCTTGCCTCCGAGAAAGAGTGCCTCACCGGCGAGAATCATGGCATGGGGACAGTCGCATGGAACCGACCAGGCGTAACATGCCTTTTGGGCCGTGGCAATTTCCTTCAATCGAACCTGAATCGCGTCGAGCCGAGCGGCCGTGTCGGCATCGGCCTTATCGGCGGCGCCGCTCAACCGCTTCTCCTCCGCGTTGAGGCCCTTGCTCTCGCGGGCCAGCGCGAGGTATCGCGAACGCTCGAGCGCCGTGAGATTGTCCTCCGATTGCAGGTAGGCCATCGAACCGCTTGCGACCATGCGCAAACCATTGAATGTGGCTACCGTTTCCCGCGACTCGGCGTCAGCGACGGCCATGCCGGGCGGTCGCACGCCCGGACCGGTCGCGACCTCCTGCCCGTCGAGTAGTACGCAGGCGTTGCCGCCGTCGGGCAACTGGCCCAAGGACTTACCGTTAGCCCGGCTGAAGACGGCTGGCGTGGTGCGGCCGGTGGGCACGTACAACCGATCCTCCGAGGCGAGCATGTACCCCTGGGCCGACGCGCTAATCTTCTCGGTCCATCGCACCGTGCCGTCTCCGACGTTGATCGCGGCGAGATAGACACCCTCGTTCGGGAACAGACCGGCGGCCGCATAGGCAACGTCTCCATCGACTACAATCGACGAACGGACAGGCCAGAGCGAGATCATGCGACCATTACCTGGCACGTAGGCCAGCGGCTCCCGCACGAGTCGTTTCCAGACCAACTGGCCGTCCGTCGCGCGAAGGCAGTAGACCGTGCCGTCGTCCGAACCGGCGTAGACCAGGCCGTCGGTCACGGTCGGCGCGAGCCGGACGGGTCCGCCGGTGAAGAAGCTCCATCGCTCCCTGCCCGTGGCGGCGTCCAGAGCATAAATCTTGTCGTCGGCCGACGAGCCGAAGTAGACCATGCCTCCGGCGATGACAACCTGGAAAGCGCGATCGTAGGCGACTATCGCACGAAGATTGCCGAAACGATTGGTCACGTCCTCGTGGGCCGGCTCGGGCCAGGCGGGGGCGGGCGTATGACTGGCACGATAGCGCCATGCTTCGGTCAGCGGCATCGTGATCTTCTCGGCCGAGGCCCCGCTGCGACGGTAGTTGCCCTGAAACGTCGGCCAATCCGCGCCAAGTAGCAGGCCAAGGAGCATGGCGAGGAGCGGCACGGCCGATCGCGCCGCCAGGCGGGAGCGTTTGCCATGCCGAGGACGGCGCGACGTGCGAGACCTGGAAAGCGCGGGAACAAGCGTTGGCGAAAGAGGCATGAGCATGAGCATGGCGATAGGTCGGTCCGAAAGGGACGGGCAGGCGTTCTGTTTGTCTATCTCTCCGCGAAGCGAGCCAGCATGAACAGCAGGTCGCTCAATCGGTTCAAATAGGAAAGGTGATGTTGGGTGACTCGCTGCGGTTCAGCTTGGTGGAGGCTGACAACGCGGCGTTCGGCGCGTCGGCAGATGGTGCGGGCGAGATGCAAAGCCGCCTCCGCCCGCGTACCGCCGGGCACAACGAACTCCGTCAACAACGCCAGTTGGGCTTCGCGACGGTCAATGGCCGACTCGAGAACCGCCACGTGGCGTGGCCCAATCGCTCGCGACGGGTCGGTCGAAAGCTTCGGGTACACCAACTCGCCGTTGAATTGCAGCAGGGCGCGCTGAATGCTTTCGACCAGCGGGCCCAACTCTCCGGGCAGGGACTCGCACCGCGCCAGCCCCAAGGCCGCGCCCAACTCGTCCAGCGTTCCGCATACCTCCAGGACGAGCGTGTCCTTGGAAATCGAATTGCCGTCGGGAAGTCGGGTCTGTCCGCCGTCGCCCTGCCGCGTGTAAATGCTCATTCGACCTCCACAACCTCGATGCTCAACCGACCGATGACGCGAATGATGGGCAGAAAGGCCGTGAACGCCGTGCTGCCTTCCATGCTGGTTTGCACAAGCTTTAGATGCGCCGCGCCAATACCGCCGCGGGCAACCGTGGCGTCGAGCGGAATGTAGCGGCCGTCCACGTGGGCCTCGGTCCACATGTGGAAGAACATCGCTCGCCGGTCGGGCAGGTACACGAGCCCGGCGGCCACGCGAGCGGGGATTCCCGCGGCGCGGCACAACGCGGCCAGTAGGACGGCATGTTCCGTGCAATCGCCTTCGCGCTGGCGAGCCACCTCGGCCGCCGTGGCGAACGCTTGCGAATAGTCCTTCTGCTTGACATACTGGCCGACAAATCGCTCCATCGCCACGGCCTTGCGCCACGGATCCTTTTCCTCGCTAATCGCCTCGCCGGCCAGGCGAACGACTTCCACATCATCGCTCTGGATGATGTTCGACGGACGGAGGTCGGCCTCGGCCGGCGTCTCGGGCGGGGCGTCGGGATTGCCTTTCAAGCCGGGGCGGAGGGCGTACACGGTGATTTCGGCGACGTGCGGCCCGATGGAAACCACCCGCTGCGACGCGCCTTGAGGGAATGCTTCGGCCGGATCGTCGTCGTCCAGGGTCACTCGATATTGAATCTGCTTCGTTGCGTGGGGATTGGCAATCGGCCTTTTGACCTTCACGGCTAGGTCGAAGCCCAGGTCCAACGGGCTGGGAGCGACCTCGGCCAGCGCCACGTCCCTGGGAACACGATAGGTTTCGAGATTGAGCGTGTCGGTCCACGACTTCAGTATCTCGCCGTCCGGATCGGCCCAGAGCACGCCGCGCAGTTCCTGTCCGGGGCCCAGATGCGTTACACTGTCGATTCGGAGCAACTTGAACTGGCCGCCAAGCAGCGTGGTCTGCTCATGCTCGACGGCCTTTAGCTCCACCTCGGCCAGATCGGTCATGCCTGGCATAAGCAGTTTCAAGCGGCGCTGTTCGCCCGGCTGCATGGGGTGGCGCGATAGGGAGTCTTCGACGGAGTGGAAACCGCCACAATCGGCCGACCAGGGAAGCGCGTGTTTCGTCGTCTTGCCCAGCGTGCCGATTTCCAACTCCAACCGGTCGCCTTGCACGACCCCGACGGTCGTATGTGGTTCGCGCCCCTGCTCAACCGATGCGATCAGGCGAATGAGCTTGCCCTCGGGCGTTTGGACGTCCGTTAGTCGGATCTGCTGCTCGGTCGTCTGGTTGAATCGTTGCACGCGGAGCACGGTTTGCCCGTCAATTTGCACAAGGGGCCGCCCATCTTGCGTGATATGTCGGATTGTCGTACTTGCATAACCCACCCGGTTGCCGCCGAGCATGAGGATTTGCCAGGACTGGCGATCGCTCTTGCCCGTGGGTTCTTCGGCAGGCTGGGCGGAAAACATTGACTCGGTAGTGGGGTGGCTCGGCTCGCCGCTTGGCTGGCGGCTGGCGGCTGGCGGGACCGCCGAGTTCGTACAGCCCGGCGACGCGGCAAGACAGGTTGCGGCAACTAGCCATAAAGCGGTACGACGGACGGACTCAAATTGCATGGTTCTTGGCTCCTCCTTTCTCGCCTAGTGTACGGCACTCACCTCGAGTTGGGTAGCCATAGGGGTAGGGACGGCCGATTGAGTTCGGCCGCCCCTCCCTCCGAACCGTACGTGCGGTTTTCCCGCATACGGCTCTCCAGTCAGTAGGTTCCTACGTGCTGAGCGAAACGGACATAGGTTGCTCTGTTCAATGTAGGGCATAATCTGGTAAAGGAAGTTCCACTCGCCCC
>CAZASB010000156.1:0-10834 GCA_964487655.1 uncultured Planctomycetaceae bacterium | reverse complement strand
TCGCCAGTCCCTCTGGGCAGGTTGGAACGACAGTGCCACTGCCGAGACGACAGTGGCATCGGGCGCGATGCTGGGAAAGGCCGCCTGAAGGTGGAACTACGAACGTCGTGAAGGCCGGCTTTCATCCCTGCTCTTGAAACGCCGCTACTCGGCCGTCATGGCAACGCGGAAACCGAGCGTTAGGTTGCGGTTCTCGGGCTGGCTTGCGCTGCGGCTTGCGCTGCGGCAGCCCCTGGTGCAGTTGAACCAGCCGCCGCCCCGGTACACGCGTTCCTCCCCACTCGCGGGGCCCGGCGGATCGTTCACCGGCGTCTGGGCATAGTATTCCGGGTCGTACCAGTCCGCGCACCACTCCCACACATTGCCGTGCATGTCGTGCAGGCCGAATGCGTTCGGCGCGAAGCTCCCGGCCGGCGACGTATGGGCAAAGCCGTCGTTGGCCTTAATGAAGCCCTCCAACTCGGGGAATTGCTCCTCGAACGCCGCGTCTGCCACGTTGCCCACCTTTGCCGCCCCCTCGGTCTCATCACCGTGAAAGTAGGCGGTTGTCGTACCTGCCCGGCACGCATACTCCCACTCCGCTTCCGTGGGCAGGCGGTATGATTTGCCCTCCTCGTGACTCAGCCACTCGCAGAACGCCGTCGCGTCATTCCAACTCACGTTCACCACCGGGTCGCTGTCCGACTGCGGAAAGCCCGGACTCCGCCACGAGTACTCCTCGTTCATGGCGAACTCCATGGTCTCGCGGTTCCAGCCGAAGGCGCCCTGGAAGCCGGTACCCTTCTCCGCGTCCGTCTTGTAGCCCGTCGCCTCGACGAACCGGCGGAACTGCGCGACCGTAACCTCGTGTCTTCCGAGGTAGAACGGTTTCGTCATCGTCACCTTATGGGCGGGCTTCTCGTCGTCAAGTCCCGTGTCGTCCCCCATGGTGAACGCTCCTGCTGGAACTAATACCATCTCCAGCTTCACGCCGTCGCCCAAATCGACGGTGGTTTGTGGAGTTGGCCGGGTTCCGCAACCCGCGACCAGCGTAACGGCGATCCATGCAACGCGCCATCTTGTCAAGTTCTTCATTCGACGACCTCTCCCCACCAGGGGTGTTTGAGTTCCGTGTCGTTTGTTTCCGTGCGATTGATCCGCCCATATCGGGCAAAGAAGCGGGGCTTCCATGGCTGCAATTTCAGTCTCACCCGTTTGCCTACCGGCCAGAAAAAGGCCGGTGTATTCTCGTGGTTCCTCATGCTGAAGAGATAGACGGCAATTCTCGGTTCGGCGAGTTCCCCGGCGTCAACTTGCAGGTCGGTAAGATCGAGCGTGAAGACATGATGGGCGTACGGTATCTGGCCTGCTCGCGGGGCCGCCGATTTCGCGGTAATTGTCCCGCTGACAATCAACTCCGCCCCAGCCGGCGGCAAATCCTGGCCCGAGCGGCGCGCCTGCCCCAGCGTCATATCGAGCGGTTTCCAGTCGCCGACGGCCAGCTCGCGCGCGGCGAACTGCCAGACGACCACCTTCTTGCCGGCCAAGCGGTCGTCGCCTCGCGCCAAATCGCGGCTGAGCAGTTCTCGCGTGGCATAAGCTCCATCGTCGTTCCGCAGGATCGTATCGACGGGGCGATTCAGTTCGAAGCTTAGTTGCTCGGCCAATCCGGCCGCATGACCCCAGTTCATTATTTCCAGCGAGTAGATGTTGGCGAAACTGTCGCCCAAAAGCAGGATTTCCGCCGCCGGATCCGGCCGCCACGGTTCCCCCGCCGCGCAAGCGACCGGCCGGATCGTAACGACTTCCTCGCAAAACAGCCTCTGATTCGGGCTCAGCTTGAGCATCATGGCGATGTCGCCAAGGTTCTTGACGTCCTTGGCCGTTCGATGCCAGTCGCCACCCACCGCACGCGTGCTCAATGCAATGTTCTCTTTAAGACATCGGGCTAATTCGGCCGCGGCCAACTCCATCGCCTCGGGACGCCAGTGGGTGTCAGTGGCCAGGTAGACCGCGATTTCGGACCGATCGCGGTACTCCGCCAGTACATCGGTCACGTCGCACACCACCACGCCCTCGGCCTCAACGTCGACGAGGAATTGCCGATACGACGGGTTCTGGACGCTCACTTGCCGGCCTTCATAACGCGAGGAGAACTTCTCGGGATGGATCGTGGCCTTGCCGGGCGTCGGCATGAGCACCAGCCGGACGCCACGGCTGGCAAGCTGCCGGTGGAACTGGACAATCGCCGCACGCGGGTCCGGCCGGGGCGCCGGCCGCCACCGCGCGCCGCTATCGGCCCGCCGGGCCATGTGCCGCGGATCCAAGAATCCGGGACCGGTGCAATAGTCGATACCCGGTCGATAGAACAACCAGCCATTCCGACCGATGTAAACCTTTTCGTTGCCCGCGCCGGCATGGACCAGCAGTTCTTGTGTCGGCGGCAAGGCAAGTTGCGTCAGGAACGACTCGGCCTCCAACGCCTTCTCGTACTCGCCAATCGTCTGCAAGACCGCCGCGTTGCCGCGGAACACCTTCGAGATACAGCCACCGTCATGCGACTTGTAGGCCGCCACGGCCCGAGGGAATGCGTCAACGATGTCGCAGCACTGCGGCCAAGGGCTCGCTCGCCGGCCCTCGGCATACTGCCGGATCTCGCGCCATGTCTGCACAACCGGAACGGAGAACAGCGTGAACAGGCCAACCGCGAAGAGGGCCCACTTCACGCCGGAACCGATTTCGGTACGGCCGATCTCTCGCCAGGCTTGCTCTTCGCGGCTCTCGGGTTTGCATCGTTCGTTCATAGGGTCCACGACGGCAGGGCCGCCTTCAGAAGATGAAGTAAATGAATGGATTGAACTCTTGCGCGGTCATGGCCACGATCGCCAGCCAAATAACGGCCGTGATCCACAGGGTCTTCTTCCAGGTGATCGTGCGAGTGAAATCCCAGGTTTGCGGGCAAGACCAAACGACCGTCGCCGCGAGCAGCATCGAAACCACGTAGTACGGCTGATAGATCAGCCCACCAATAAGATCAGCGCCCGATTGCGGCGTGGTCAGGCCCAACATGCTTTGGCAGTACTGCATGGCCGCGGGCAGATCGGCCGCGCGGAAGAAGACCCACGCGAAACAAACAATCACGAACGTAATCGCCGTCTTGGCAAACGGCGGAAGCCGCTCATAAATCGCATCTCTTCCGCCGCGCCGTTCGACCATCAGCATCAAGCCGTGGATCGCGCCCCAGATCACGAAGTTCCACGAGGCGCCATGCCATAGCCCGCCGAGAAGCATCACCAGAGCCAGGTTGACGTGGGTCCGCACGGCCCCCTTGCGATTGCCGCCGAGCGGATAGTAGAGGTTGTCGCGCAGCCAGGTCGAAAGGCTCAGGTGCCAGCGACGCCAGAATTCGGTGATCGACTGGCTGTGGTAGGGGGAATCGAAGTTCTTGGCGAACATGAAGCCCAACATCAGACCCAGACCAATCGCCATGTCGCTGTAGGCGCTGAAATCGAAGTAAATCTGGAATGCGTATGCCACCGCGCCGACCCACGAGTCGAGACAGCCGACCGAGCCGGCGTCGAACGCCATGTCCGCCACCTTGCCGCACGGATTGGCCAGCAGGATCTTCTTGCCAAGGCCCAGCCCAAGGAACGCAATGCCGCGAGTACACTTCTCGACCGTGTGCGTCCGGCCGCGAAGTTGATCGGCCACGTCCCGAAACCGGACGATCGGCCCCGCCACAAGCTGCGGAAACATCGCCACGTAGCACCAGTAGTCGATCGGGTTGCGGATCGCCCGGGCATCGCCGCGATAGACGTCGATCGTGTAGCTCATCGACTGGAACGTATAGAAGCTGATGCCCAGCGGCAGCGTCACTTTCAGCACATTCTCAAGCCCCATGCCGCCGAAACCCAGCGACTCCACCAAGGCCGTGTAGTTGAACACGAAGAAGTTGCCGTACTTGAAGAACCCCAACAGGCCCAGGTTCGACATCATCGAGATTGCAAGCACCCAACGCTCGCGCCTAGTCCGTGGCCGGCCCGGCGACAACAATGGTATCGGACCGCGCCACGTCGAAAGCCGCAATGGGCCAACCAGGGCCAATCCGCAAAGGTAGTCGATAAGCGTCGAAACAAACATCAACGCCATGAACAGTGGATTCGTCCAGCCATAGAAGACGTAACTAAACGCGGTAAGCGTCAGGTTCTTCAGCCATCGCGGGCTGAGGTAATACAACACCAGCGAGGCGGTCAGGAAGTAGAACAGAAACACGTGGGAACTGAAAACCATGATCGCTTCCAAAGTTCACCGCGACGCGGCGCGCTGGGAGAACCGTCTATCCGCATGAATGGGAAGGTCGCATTGAGACACGGCTCTGGCGTCATGACGCGCAAACACATTGCCGCCCAAGAACAAGGGCGATGCGCGCAGCGTCATGCCGGGGCAGGCTCAATGAGACGGCGCAATCAGATCAGCAGGACCTGATTGGCCAAGTGAAGACGGACAGGCAGCAGAAGTCGCCCCGAACCGTGAAACGGTTGTTTCGCGCTCCGGGCACACCGGGGCAGACGCCCTTCGAGCAATACGGCGAACGATGCCGAGACCAGCGGACTGGATGAACCGCCGGTAGGTCGTCTGCGAGAGGTCGTGGACCGCTTGTCGTATTTGCACTGTCCGGGCCCGTGACGCGGATGACTGCATTGGCACTCCGCGCATCGACTCTCAAGCACCGTGTCGCGATGAGGCGCCCAGGAGGCTCGCTTGGTCTCGCAGCGACGCGCACAGTTCGCGCAGCAGCCCACCGCCAAGTGGACCGTGAGAATCGCAATGCACACGTTTCGAGCCAGCCGGACCATGGAACCTCCTGTCTGCCCGTTATCGGCGGCACGGTTTCATCATCTTCAGGCGAACTGGAGTCCACTCCGCTGGGGGTAAGCATTCCGCTCCGCGATTCGAAGCGAACCATCCCGCGTTGAACAGCGGGAATCCGAGTCACCAAAATGACACCTTGATAGGGCATGATATCCCTATTGTGACTACTTCTCTCAATCCAAACACCACCAAACTCGCAACTTGTGAGAATCCTCTTGTGTTCCTTGGAAAGTTCGACTAACATTTCGTTAGTTGGCGAACGATAGAAGTATTATCCAAACTCGGAGCAGTGAACCATGAAAAAGCGAATCGTTGCGGGAGTCGTGGTGGTGGGGCTCGTTGTGGGGCTCTCCCTGGCGGTGGCAAACGGCATGCTGAAACCCGGCGACGGCACGGCCCCCGCGCCGCAAGGCGAACAGGCTGCGATACCTGACGGAGCCATGGGAACGAAAACGAAGCCGGAGGCGTCAGCCGCGTCCACCGGGCTTGGCTTGCCGGCCATGGAGCAGGCGGCCAAGGACAAGAAGTATCTGTTCGCCGTGTTCTGGCGGAACGAAGACAATGAGACCGACGCCATGAAGCAGGTGGTCTCCGCCACCGTGGCGACGATGCCCGAACGCGCCGCGTTGGTTGCCGTGCATGTGGCCGATCCGGCGGAATCGGCCCTGGTCGAGAAGTTCGGCCTGAACCGGGCTCCCATGCCTCTTGTGCTCGCCATCGCGCCGAGCGGCGCCGTAACCGGCGGGTTTCCGGAGAAATGCGATGAGGAAGACCTGCGTGGCGCATTCGTCTCGCCCTGCGCGGAACAGACGATGAAAGCACTGCAGGAGGGAAACGTCGTTCTCTTGTGTGTCCAGAACAAATCCACGAAACAGAACGATGAGGCATTGAAGGGAGTCAACGCTTTTCGGAGCGATCCACGATTCCGCACTGCGAGCACGCGTGTCATGCTCGACCCGAAGGACAGCGCCGAGGCCTCGTTCCTGGGCGATCTGAAAGTCGATCCCAAGGCCGAAGTGGCCACAACCCTTGTGCTGGTTCCACCGGGATCCATCGTCGCGTCCTTGGATGGAGCGACGACCAAGGAAGACCTCCTTGCCGCGCTCCGAAGCGCCCCCACGTGCGGTCCGGGCGGCTGCGGGCCGGGCGGTTGCGGCCCCAGATAGCTTCCATCTCGTTCTTTGTCCCACATGTCCACGACTTGCGGATAAGTCGTGGGAAACCCTTGTCATTGGAGGATTGTAGTGAAACATAGCTCCGGGGAGAAAACATAATGCAACTTCAGACCTTCGTATTCCGTGAACTCTTTGAACGCAAGAGTCAGTTGGCCACCAGCTTTCTGGCCATCCTGCTCGGAATCACCGTGATCGTCTCGATCAAGAACATCACGTTCTACTCGGAAAAGGCCGTCGCGCGCGAAATGGACTCGCTGGGCGCGAATATCCTCATCCTGCCCAAGTCGGTCACGCTGCAAGACTATTACGCCGCCGATCTTCAGGGCGACACGATCCCTGAAGAGTATGTAACCCAGTTGGCCCTTTCCGATCTGGAAGGACTCGACAACCTTTCGCCCAAGCTGTCCGTCCCCATTGATATCCGGTCACGCAGCTTCACACTGACGGGCATCCTGCCGAAGAGCGAGTTCCAGGCAAAGGCGGCCTGGTCGGGGGCGGGAATCTTCTCTCGCCCGGTGGGCTGTGGAGCCATGCCCACGCTCCCGTTTGCCGGAGCGGACCAGAAGACGCTGGTCCGCCAACGCGTGATCAACGACCTGGAGCACGACGAAGCCCTGGTCGGAGCCGACGTGGCCGCGACCTTGTCGCTCAACGAGGGCGACTCGATGACGCTCTTCGGCCAGCCATTCACCGTGACGGCCCTGCTGCCGCCGACGGGCACCATCGACGACTCGCGCGTCTTCGTCCATTTGCACCGGATGCAGGAGTTGACCGGCAAGGGCCCGGTGGTGAACGCCATTGAGGTCATCGGCTGTTGCCAGGAGATTTCCAAGGGCCTGGTTGAGAAGATCAATGCCCTACTGCCCGATGCCAAGGTGGTTACCGTGACACAAATTGCCGACGCCCAAATCAAGATGAACAAACTGATGTCGCGCCTGTCGGGCATCTTCCTGGTCATCATCATTTTCGTGGGTGGAGCCGGCATTGCAAACTACATGTTCGCCAACGTGTTTGAACGGCGGCGCGAAATTGGAACGCTCATGTCGCTTGGGGCGACTTCCTCGCTTATCCTGCGGATATTCCTGCTCAAGGCCCTGCTGCTTGGGGTAGCGGGCGGGGTGGGCGGCTACTTGCTGGGGACTCTACTGGCCGTCGTTCTCGGTCCGCGGCTGGCCGGCGTGCCCGTACTACCCATGCCCACTCTGGCGCTTTGGGCGGTCCTGATTTCGGCAGGCTTGGCGCTGGCGGCCAGTTGTTACCCGGCGTACCGTGCAGCTCGACTTGATCCTTGCGTCACCTTCCAGGAGATTTGAACCATGCTCCGAATGGAGAACGTTTCGAAGCAGTACCGGCATCGCGGCCAGACGGTCACCGCGCTCAATTCAACCAGCGCCACCATTGAGGACGGCGAGTTCGTTGCCGTTGTTGGCCCCAGCGGAAGCGGCAAGAGCACACTTCTGCTCATGCTGGGCGGGATGCTGTCGCCCACCACGGGGCATGTCTTCCTCGACGACCAATCGGTCTATGCCCTCGGCGCCGACGACCGGGCAAGGCTTCGCAAGAGAAAACTGGGCTTCGTCTTCCAAACCTTCAACCTCGTGCCCTACCTGACGGCCTTGGAAAACGTGCAGGTGCCGTTATACTTATCGGGGATCGAGGGTGACGCACAGCGGGATCGCGCCTCGGAACTGCTCCAGCGGGTTGGCCTGGGCGAGCGACTGCACCACAAACCGTGCGAATTGAGCGTCGGCCAGCAGCAGCGAGTGGCCCTGGCGAGAATGCTCGCAAACGATCCCGCCGTGATCCTCGCCGACGAGCCAACCGGCAATCTCGACCCCGAGACGGCCAGCGAGGTTATCGAGTTCTTTCAAGCGATCAATGCGGAGGGCAAGACGATTGTCATGGTAACCCATGACCCTCGCGCCGCCCAGCGCGCCACGCGGTCCCTGCGACTGACCAACGGCCAGATCGTCGGCAGCGCGCGTCCAACGGAGAAACGCCATGTTGCATAGTGAAATGGAAACGGCCGCAGCCTGCGCCCACGGCCAAGCATGTCCTCCTCGCGGCTCGGCGGATGACGTTTCCGCAAGCTCGCGAGCCGATCTATCTGAACCGGCCGGGGAACACGCGATGGAGCACTTCATGGCCATCACCAAGGCGCTGGCCGACGAAAACCGCGTGCGCATCCTGCTGGCCCTGCGGGCTGGCGAGCTGTGCGTGTGCCAGATCGTCGAACTGGCGCAACTGGCAACGTCAACCGTCTCCCGGCACATGTCGGTGCTCAAGCACGCGAAGCTGGTGGAGAGCCGCAAGGACGGACGCTGGATGTATTACCGACTGCCCGAGGCCGACGCTCCGGAGATTGTCCAGCGGGCCATCGATTGGGTTTCGCACATGCTTAACCGCGACCTGTCCGTGCTGCGCGACGCGAAGCAGCTTGCCGAAATCTGCTCGGTCCACCCGCGCAGCCTGTGTGCCGGCCAGGCGAACGGGCGACACTCATGCAACTAGAACCAGAAACCGTCGACGGTGGCGCCGTGTTCCAACTGATCTCTAACTCTCGCCCAGGGACGTGGATGGGGGCGACGTGCGCCGCTCTGGTCGCGGCTTTGATTGCGGCTGTCGGATTCGCGCAATGGTCGCCTCCCGACCGTCTGCAACATGGTTCGCCAACGTCGCCGGCCGGGCCATCCTCGGAGATGGCGGACGACAATAATGCCGACACGACCGCCAACGAGACTGTCGAAGCGACGGCATCGCCAGCGAACGAAACGTTCATCAACCCGGAGCAAGTTGCCCGGCAGTTCTGCCGCCAGCTTGCGGCCCGGTTGAAGCAAGGCAATATCGTATCGCCCCGCGAGTTGGCCAGACAAGTTGCCAGCGAGAAGACCTTCCCCATGCAGCCTGCGTCCGCGACGTCGGGCAAGCTGACCGCCGAGGCAATCTACGCGAGAACAAGGGAAAGCGTGGTAATCGTTGGCGGCATTAGCCCGTGTGCCGGTCGTCCTCATTGGCACGGTACTTTCGCCACGGGCTTCGTGGCGCGCAAGGACGGCGTCATCCTGACCAACGCCCACGTGATCGATGCATTCGCCGAGACAACGGCAATCGGCATCATGACCAACGATGGCCGCGTGTTTCCAGTGACTGCCGTCCTGGCCGCCGACCTCGAAAACGACGTGGCGGCCATCAAGGTCGACGCCGACAATCTGGCTCCACTTCCCATCGCGGCCAACGTGCCCGTGGGAGCGACCATCTACTGCCTTTCGCACCCCTTGCTCGACTGCGAAGGCAACGAAAACGCGTTTTGGACGTTCACCGCAGGCATTGTGAGCGGGAAGCTTCGGCTGCGACTGGACAGCCCGGAACCGATCGACGCCCTGGCCATCACGGCCGACTACGCGCAAGGGTCCAGCGGCGGCCCGATTCTCAATGAGCAAGGCGCGGTCGTGGGCATGGTATGCCACACCATGTCGCTCTGCGCCGACGGCGACCCCGGCAGCATGCAAATGACCTGGAAGATGACCCGCCCATCGAGCAGCATCCTCGCCCTGCTCCAGGGCAAACCGCCCGCCACGGCCACGGCGCTCAACCCGTAGAGCGAGCTGGGCTCGCAAGGGAGTTCCAAGTGCGGCACTTGCCCCCTATCTCAGCGGGACTCGTGTAGTACAATGAAGATGTCTCCCTAGCTGCGACAGCTAGGGCCTTCATCGCAAACGACAGTTCTTGGCTGGGAGGGAGAGGCGTATGTCTTATGTGGTTGAGGCAACGTATGAAAACGGCGTTTTGAAGCTGGATCGACCCTTGCCATTGAGGGAGCACGACAAAGTGCAGGTTACCGTCGAGCCTTTCGCCACCGCATGTCACAGTGTTTTGGACATCGTCCCGGTCAGTCTCGGACAGGTGCTTGGGCCGCTGGCGCCCAATGACGATCTACTGGGCGAGATGCTTGAAAGGCAGCCACCTATCAACAGGCGGGAATTCGATCGATCCTTACGACAAACCCGGCCGACTTCGCGATCTTCAGCGAGTTCCGGTACATAACGCCCGGCAAAGAGACAAGCTTGGACAGGGACGAGTAACCGGCTGGACTGATCGGACCGATCGGGCAAACCAGGGCATAACCGCTGACGGGTTAGCAGCGTGGGATGCCTTTTCCGCTGCACTCGAAGGGGCAGAAGCCAAAATGATCAAGCAGACCGACTCCAGCAGCCGATCCCATTTCCCGGTGGATGCACTTGCTCGTTTCGCCAAACGACGATATAATTCAGTAGGCCGATGCTGATAGGGGGCGAGTCACGCCAAGCAGCCCCCCCACAACGGCGACAAAAGCTCCAAGTCCCGAAAGAGCGTAGACATGCCATGAGCGCCGAAATCCCGACCAAGAAACTCAACGTTTTCGAGAGATACCTGACTCTCTGGGTGGGACTTTGCATCCTCGGCGGAATCGCCCTGGGCAAGATTGCGCCCAGCGTGGCCCAGTCGCTTGACGGAATGGCCATCTACGTCAACGAGGCGCCGGTCGTCTCCATCCCCATCGCCATCGCCCTATTCTTCATGATGTACCCTATCATGGTGAAGATTGACTTCGCCGAGGTGCTTCGGGCGGGCAAGAGCCCCAAGCCGGTTCTGCTGACGCTCGTCGTCAACTGGGGCATCAAGCCGTTTACGATGTTCGCCATCGCTTCGTTCTTCCTCGGCTACCTGTTCCGCGACCTGCTGCCCGGAACGGAGATTGTCAAGGACGGCACGGAGGTCGAGCTATGGCGTTCGTACATCTCCGGGGCCATCCTGCTGGGCATCGCGCC
>CAZASB010000155.1:4853-10895 GCA_964487655.1 uncultured Planctomycetaceae bacterium | reverse complement strand
AGGGCGTCCCGGAAGATTGATCAGGACGCCATCAAACCCATACCGGGCGCGAAGCGTCTCCATGGCACGGACAAGCGTTTCGCTGTCGAACCAGATATCGACCGGATCGAATCCACTAAAAAGAAAGTAGTGCCCCAGTGCCAGTTGGCACATCACGGGGACCCGATCGGGCATCTCATGCGCCATGGCGGCACGCACCCGCTCCCGGCTGGTCAGATGATTCATCAAAAACAATCCTTCCCGGTTCAATGCCTCGTCTGGTATCCCTGCAAAACGACGTTCTCTTGTTGGATCATTCGGGATCGGCGAGTATCTGCTTCAGGGCAATCAACCGAGCCCGTAGTCGCGGATAGTCAATCTCTTGCACGGCGGTACCCTGCTCGATCGCCTCGACTGCGGCCACGCCAGCCGACTGCCCGAGCACCATGTACACCGGTTCCATCCGGATCGAGCCATAGGCGACGTGCGATGCCGACAAGCATACGGGGACCAACAAGTTGGTACACTCGCTCGCCCGCGGGACGATCGAACGATAGCTGATCGGGTATGGCCGACAAGCGAGGTTCCCTTCCGTCTGGACATTTCCCTCGTTGCGTACGCGACCATACTCGTCGACGTAACGCTGCACGTTGTGGGAGTCCATGCCGTACGACGCCAGCCCCACTGAGTCGGGCACCGTCTCTTGCCCGAGACAATGATGCTCAGTCATCACCAGGTCGGTAATCATACGCCGCGCCTCGCGCACGTAGATCTGGTGCGGCCAGTGGTCATTGTCGGTAAACTCATCCTTGGCCAGTCCCCAGCGGGCCATCTCGCGGCGGATCGGTGTGGGAACGCGAGGATCGTTGGCCAGCGTCCAATAAAGGCCCTGCTGGTAAAGCCGGTGATCCTCGACGATCTTCGCACGCTCGACATAGTCACCCTCCGGATAGCCGTAATTCATGCCCGTATTGTCGAGCGACACGGCGTGAACATTGTTGTTGTCGGTCTTACGGTTGGGAAGAGAATGCAGCCCGGGCTGCGGCCCTTTCGGGCCGAACCGAGCGAGACTGCGAAGCGGATCAATGGGAATGCCGTCGAAACCTGCCTCGTAATAACGGAGAAGTAGTTCGTAACGCAGCGGCTCATAACCCTTGGGCCTGGTGATCGGCACTTGATTGTCCGGCTGGTCGGTCAGGCAGGTGCGGAAGCAGTAGGCCTGAATCCGATGATCGCCGGCGCCCTCCGCGCCTGGTCCATCCGCGCCGACGCTTGGCAACAGTCCACTTGCCAGATCGCCTCGCCGGATATAAGCATCGACCGGGGCCATGAACTGATGATAGTGGTAGAACCGCTCATGCTGGCGGTTGGGCTGCACGCCGTTGAGTTTTTCGCCATAGAGGCTGTTCGACTCCCGGCCAATTGCGTAGGAAACGCCCGCCTTGGCCATAAGGTCGCCTTCGTAGCTGGCGTCGATAAACACGCGCCCGGCAAACGTCCGGCCCGATTCCATCACGATCCGTGCAATCCGTGACCCCTCTTTCACCACGCCGTTTTCGAGGTTCAATCGTTCGCCGAAGACGACGGATACCTTTGCCTCTTGGACCAGCTCCTGAAATACGGCCTCGGCGACGTGTGGCTCGAACATCCACCAGGTCTGTTCCGCCACCCAGTCCTTTCCCCGTCTCGCGAGATACTCGTCGCGAGTGCCGAATTTCCACGCTGCGTTTTGAGTGTAGCTTCGATACATGCGATGGTAGAACTCCCGCGAAAGTCCCTTACACGATCAGAAGACCTTCGTCACGCCTGGCATGGCCACGGGATACTGCCCGTTTGCGTCGGCGACCACCGGTGGTTCGGCGTCAAAGGCATACCTCTTCGGCACCAGGCTCACCGTGGAGCTGATCGCCTCTTCCCAGCGGACCATCTGGCCGGAGTAGCTGGCCATGCGGCCCATGATGGCGGTCATCGTGCTATTGGCGGCGTACTCGACCTCGTTGTGCGGTTTACCGTTGCGGACGGCGTCGAAGAGCACGTCGTGCTCGATCTGGTACTGGTTGGTGTTCGGCCCGCGAAAGCGCCACGGATTGGCGCCTTCGATCCGGCCCCTGTCGATGCTGGCGCAGCCCTTGGTGCCGTCGACCATCGCGGCGGCCTGGTTCCAGCAGCCGGATATCTGCCGCGTTTGTCCGTACATCGTCACGCCGTCGTCGAAGGTGAACTCCACGAAGTGGTGATCGTAGCAGTCACCGCTCTGTTGCTCGAGCCGGAACTGTCGACCGCCTTGGCCCTGCGCGCTGACCGGATGTCCGCCCTTCGCCCATAGCCCCAGGTCGATGAAATGGAGCAGGTTATCCACGAAGTAGTCGCCGCTGAGCCAGAGGAAGTGATAGGGGTTGCGCAACTGGTAGTCCATTTCCGACACGTCGGCCGGACGACGGGGAGTATTGCGCATGAAAGCCGTATTGGCATAGCACCGCAACAGGGAGATGTCTCCGATGGCTCCCTCGTTGATCCGTTGAATCGTCTCTTGGTTTGGGAGGCGATGGCGGTACATCAGCCCGACGCTCACCTTGAGATTCTTCTTTTCGGCCTGTTCGTTAGCCGCCAGCAGTCGACGGATGCCAGACGCGTCGACGGCGACCGGTTTTTCCATGAATACGTGTTTGCCTTGTTTCACCGCATATTCATAGTGCATGGGCCGGAAGTGCGGCGGAGTGGCCAGGATGACCAGGTCGACGCCGCTGTCAACGGCCTTCGCGTAGGCGTCGAATCCGAGGAAGCGCCGTTCGGCGGGCACGTCGATCCGGGTAGCAAAACCCTGGTGTGCCTCTCGATCGTAAGATGCCTGCTCGCCTTTGATAAGGTTGTTTAGACTGGCGTTGAGCCGATTCTCGAACATGTCGGCCATGGCCCAGAGCTTGACGGGGCCCTTGGTGTTAAGCGCCTGGGTAGCGGCCCCCGCGCCCCGGGAACCACAGCCGACCAGGGCGATTTTGATCGTCTCCTCGCCGGCCGCGTGGACGGACCGGGCGATGGCCAGGTTGCCGGCCAATGCAGCCCCGCCGAGGGCTTTGCACGATTGCCCGAGGAAACCGCGGCGCGAAGCACTGCTGTTTCCGTTGGTTGCTCTCACCTTGTTGCTCATGTGTGGTGGTCCTTCTTATCGCGTTAGTGAACGCCTATGAAAATGGTTACCATGAGATTTCAATTACTTTCTCCTCGTCGGGTACTTTCAACTCGCCGATGCCGCCGGGCTGATCGAGCCGGCAGGTGAGCCGCTCGCCGTCGACCACGCAGGAAACCGTCTCGCCGGGAAGGTGGAAACGGAGATTGCCGCCGTGGGATAACTGGATGCGCCAGCGATTCGCTTGTCGATCGCAATCCACGCGGGCGATCTCGCCGCGGGTCCACAGCCAGGCACCCGGCGGGCCGTCAACCTTCCTGACGAATATTGGGTTCGTGTAGGCACAGCCGTCGGAGGACCGCACGCGCAGGTAAAGGTAGTACGAATCGTCGTCGCCCACCCGAATCGACAGGCCGTCTTCCACCCGTCGTGCGTCGGGCGTAACGCTGTTAACGACCCGCTCATTGCGAAAGACGTCCACTTGGCGGATCGTTCGGGGAGACTCCGGGGGAATGACGTATGCCTGCTCGTCGGGCTCGAAGAATCGCTGGTCGTGGAACTCGAGGTCGCCAAGGCGTCCGAGTTCCGGAGTTTTCGATGGCCAGCGGACGGCGCCGATGTCCCGAGCCGGCTGCCCGGCGTCGACGCGGTAGTGAACGGGCACGTCGTCGACGGCGTACACGGTGCCGCCCATCGGCTGGCCGGCCACGTCGAGCCACACCGTGTCGATCTTGCACGACGCCGCGAATCGCCCCGCCCTAAGCGCGGCCAGGTAATTGGGTATCGTCAGCGGCTTGTCGAGCCAGACCACGTTCCAACAGCGTCTGGTCAACAGCGTGATTATGCCGTGGCAGTCGATTGCGCCGACGGTCCAGATGGGCTGCCGCTTCGCCCAGAACGGTCCGAGCCGCGGGGCAACTTCGACCATGTCAACCGGGCGAACCCCCTTGGCCCAGGCGTACTCAGCCTGGGGCTTCCCCCAATCGAGGCCGAGGCTCAAGTCGATCTCGATCCCGTCGATCGGCAGTCCCCGCGCGGCCCAGTAGGCGCCGCTGTTGCCGTGGACCAGCCCGCCTTGTGCGTGGATCCGCTCCACCAGTTCGCCGACGATCCGCCGGGCCTCGTCCTCGTAGAAGCGGTGCGGATAGGGAATAAATGCCGGAATTCCGACGGCTCGAACGTCTTCGAAGCAATGCTCGCCTCGCTCGCCGGATCGCTCGTAAATGCGATAGTGGAGTTCGCAGCCGGGTACGAATCGGCAGGCCGGATCGTCGGCCGCCCGCGCCTCGTCCCAACGCCCTTCGTCCTTCAAGGGCGCGAGTTGGATCACGTCGTAGCCGAGATGCCGCGCAGCGCCGAACAGCGCGCCCGCGCACTGCGTGCCGTAGCCATTGCAGTCCCTCAAGTGGACGTGCGCGATGGAGCGGTACGCGGTCCAGCCATTGGTGACCTTGAAGAAGAAATGATCGTGTGCCTCGGCTCCATCGTGGAAGCGTACTGCAACGCGGGCAAAATACTGGCCGCCTTTCCGGGGCGTGAAGGTTCCCTTCAATCGCCCGTCGCCAGCCATATCCAGCGTTACTTCCGCCAGCTTGCCCTCCGGGTCGCGCACCTCGGCGACGGCCCGCTCGATCGCCATTGGTGATTCCACCGTTGCCTCGATCACTAGAGGCTCGCCGGCCAGCACCGACCAGGGCCGCGGTCGCGACTCGATCTGGCAAACCTGGCCGCGGCGCAACGAGACGAAGTAAGTCAGGACGTTGTCCAACAGCTTCTCCCACGTCCGTCGCGGCCGCTCGTTGGGTTGGTCCCATACGATCTGGGGTGAGAATATCTGTGTCCAGAAGTAGAGCCCTTCGCCGTCGGGCGACTGGAGAATGAGCGCGCCGTCGGCACAATCTGGGTCGGCATAGCGGCCCAGCACGTCCCAGCCTGATACGGAAGTGAGTGCCGAAAAGGCTGTCGTGAAACAAGGATTGTCATCCACGGTAAGCGTCCAAAACGAGAAGTCGCTCTCGTCGAGATGGTTTGGGTGGTTGAACACCGCGTGATGACGCTTGACGAGCCACGGGCAGAGATAGTGGGGCGCCTTGCGTCCAACGCATCTCATGCCGTACTGGTGTGTCAACTTCGGACTCTTGAGGCGTTCCGGCAGCCACTGGCACGACCAGGTGTCGTGGTGTTGCGACAATATCCAGCAGATGCCGCCGTTGTTGACGAACTCCTGGATTCGAGTAGCGCCGCCCACAATGGCACCAACTCGGCCGACGACGCCATCGGCCAGCAGCAGGACGTCGAACTGGGTAAGCGGCCTCGAAGGGTCGACTTCGGTAATGTTCGCCGAGGCAACACCCAAATCAGTCAGCACCCGACGCACGGTACACCCATCCGCTTCGCTGTCCACGATGCCGAACTTCAACTCGCGCCACGAGCCGACCGTATTGTCCGGGCTCTTGCGAATGAAGTCGGCGAGTGCGTAATGCGTCGCCCTCGACTCGTCTGTTTTTGGTAAGACTGGTGGTTTCTCGCCAGCCCTTCCCGTGCCAGTGCAGGCGATGCCGAGCACGAGGACGGCACTCAATACGGCACAACGAGGGCAGCCTGTCATTGGGATCCTCCTTCTTGAAATCGGGAACATGTGCTTCAGAGTTCGGCCAGAGCGCCGACCAAATAGGTTCGGCTGGCCTCAATCAGGCGTTGACCTTGTTCGGCGTCGAACTCGCCCTCGGTTTCCAAGGAGAGGACTCCTGGGTATCCGTGCTCCTTCAAGACCCGAAGGCAACCAACGATGTTTACCTCGCCCTTTCCGAGCAGTACACACGTTGCACCGATAACGTCCTTCACATGGCCGTGACCGTTCACGTGGGGCTGTCCCCTTCGCACGACGGAAGGGAGGCGGATCCACCTTTTCGGCTTACGGTTCCATTGGAATGGGA
>CAZASB010000155.1:0-4753 GCA_964487655.1 uncultured Planctomycetaceae bacterium | reverse complement strand
GGGATTCACTTCAGGGTGTTGTTCTCCACGGTGTTTGCTGGCTCGGCCACATGGATTCCACCCTCGACGGTGTTTTCAACCACTCGGTTTCGAAGACACTTCCTTCCCAGGGAAATGCCGACCTTCTTGGGCGAGGTGATCACGTTCCTTTCAATCAGGTTTTCCACGTTGAGATTCTCCTGCGGACACTGGAGCCACCACCACATGGTCACGCCCACGCCGCAGTTCTCGAAGCGGTTGCCTCGGATCGTGCAATACGATCCATCGTTTATGGTGACGCCCGTGATGCTTCGCTTGACCGTATTGTCAATCACATCACAGTGATAGCAGAAGTGATCCAGGTCGATCGCTTCGTCGTCAATGTCTTCGATCAAGCAGTCCGTGACCTTGCCCCGTACCACGGAATACATCGCTACCGCCCGGCCATAGCAGTCGCGGATATGGCAGTTCACTACTTGGACGTTCTCGATCGGTGAGTCGGTAGGTCCGTCTTTGTATGACCAGACACCATGCGCCAACAGAGCACAGCGCTCAGTATGTCCTGGCATCGGGACATCTTTCTTTCTCCCACCGTCCAGCGTCAGATTTTCCAAGCGGACATTTTTCGCCGATCCGCCCACAAAGAACAGGTTGCTCCGGTAGCCAACTCGACTCTTTTCGGGAATCGGACAGGGAAGCTGCCCAGACAAGATCAATCTGCCTTGTTCGATCTGGCGTATCTCAGCACTGTGCTTGGCCG
Source organism: uncultured Planctomycetaceae bacterium (assembly GCA_964487655.1). Lineage (GTDB taxonomy): Bacteria > Planctomycetota > Planctomycetia > Pirellulales > Thermoguttaceae > PWXP01. Next base: position 4,014 of record CAZASB010000155.1, on the reverse strand, counting down.
TGTCCCCGCCCGGAAAGGTCTTCGTTCCTGCCGGTGGATAGATATCGACGCAAGTGTCAGCGGCGAACTCCGAGGCATCGTCGACCACGATGAAATCCTGCCCCTGCTTTGCTGGGGAGGCAACGAGCGCGGGAGAGGCCAGTTTCAATATGGTCTTCGCGGTTCCCCGGATCGTGATTCCGCTGGGGAGCCTGGCCCCGCGGCGGAACACGTACTTTCCAGGCCCGATCTGGACTATCCCTCCTCCGACTTCGCCGGCCTTCGCGATCGCCGCAAGGATGGGTTTCTCGTCCGTTCCGTTGAAATCACCGTTGCCATCCTGGGCCACGACGACTGGGGAGTCCTTGTCAGACTTCTCCCGATGAGCGGATGGCTCTGCGTTTAACCGTTCTGTGGCCGATGTTTCGCCACCCGCGACTAGCAGTGCCACGATCCAGAGAAGTGCCGCGATCTTGCGCATGACGATTTCCTCCTTTTTCCTGTAACCGGTCACAGGCTTGGGGCACGCCGAGTACCCCATCAGGACAGTTCCCGGTATGTACTCCGTGAACGCTTAACCTATTCATGGCCCGCGGAATCGCTCCGAGGATATCATCCCCGAGTCGACCGCAATATAGCCGGGACAAATGTCGGTTGTCAAGAACCTGGCGGCCTGGAGGGCGGTAAACATATCTGCCGGCCCGAGTGGCACATCCGCGGCGAGGCGTTTGATACGCCTTCCCGTTTGTGGTATGCTTGGTTGCGCGTCGGCAGTCGGATTGTCGGCGCCGGCAAAGCGTGCCCGCCGTGTCGTGATGGAAGTGGAACGCAACGCGTGCAATAGCCGAGGCTTGCCGTTCTTCACGAAGTTCGCGTCTGCAACGGGACAAGTCGTCGGGCGGGGAACCATGCAATGACTGAGAAGCTTTCGAGGCGTGCGTTTACCAAGGCCGGGACCGCTACGGTATTCGGGCTGACGGCCCTGGAAACCTCGCGGGTTTTAGGCGCCAACGAGCGGGTTCGCCTGGGGTTCATCGGGATCGGCTCGCGAGGGTCGCAAGTGGCCACCGCGTTCAGCCAGCACGCGGACGCCGAGATCGTCGCACTCTGCGACGTCTCCCGCTCAACATTAGACGCCGCCAACGACAAACTGACTGAGGGGAAAGCCGCCACCTACGGTGATTTTCGTAAGCTGCTAGATCACAAGGACCTCGACGCAGTAGTCATCGCCACACCCGACCACTGGCATGCCATCCAAACCATCACGGCCTGCCGGGCGGGCAAGGACGTGTACTGCGAAAAGCCGCTATCGAAAACGATTTACGAAGGGCGGCGCATGGTCGAGACGGCGCGGCAGACCAAGCGGATCGTGCAGGTGGGCACGCACCGCCGCAGCGGACATTCCTATGCGGAGGCAGCGGAATTGATCGCCTCGAGCAAGCTGGGAAAGATCACCATCGCCCGAGCCTTCGACACGACGAACATGTTTCCCGTGGGTATCGGCAAGGCAGCGCCAAGCGACCCGCCGGCCGACCTGGATTGGGAGATGTGGCTGGGACCGCGTCCCTCGCGTCCCTTCCAGGCCACGATTGCTCCATTTAAGTTCCGCTGGTGGGATCTTTACGCCACGCGTTTCTCGGATAACGGTGTTCATTTCATCGATATTATGCGATGGCTTGCGGGCGACGAAGCGGGCCCCACGCGAATCACCGCGCTGGGCGGGCAATTCGCCATCGACGACGACCGCACGACGCCTGACGTGATGGAAGGGATGTTCCAGTTCGCCTCGGGGCGGCTGCTGATCTTCGGTCAGTACGAGACCAGCGGCAACCGGGCGTTGCCCCGCCCCGCCTTTGCCGAGTTCCGCGGCACGCAGGGAGCCCTGTACGCACGCGACGACGGCTTCGAGATCCTGCCGGAACGCGGTGGTCGCTACCAGGACGGCCGCGAACCCCGCGTCGAGCCTCTGAACAAGGAATTATCAGAGGGTTACGCCCAGCACGTTCGTGACCATACTCGCAACTTCCTCGACTGCATCAAGTCGCGCGAGTTACCGCGAGCCGACGTGGAGATTGGCCACCGTTCGACCTCCATGGCGCTGCTGGCCAATATCGCCCTAGCGACCGAATCGACCATCCACTGGGATCCGGAACGCGAGGTGATTACCAACGTCAAGGAGGCCAACGACCTACTGCACTACGAGTATCGCAAGCCGTGGACGTTGCAGTAGCGCCGGGCCAGACCAGAACACGTCGCGAACGCTTGGGGACTCGCAGGATACGACGCGGAACGCGTGGGTGAACCCAGATGCCGAGACATCTGGAACCACCCACCCTACGAAACTACTCCTCAGCCGCCAGCACAACCGGTACCTGAATCGTGCGGCCGTTGCGCACCACGCTGAGCGTCACCTGATCGCCCGGCTCCTTGCTCTCAATGACGCCGATGAACTCGTCAGCCGTCTTAACCGCTTGGCTGTCGACACCGACGATCGTATCGGCTGCTTTTCGGTCGATGGTTTGGTATTCATAAACGAACGGTCCTTGCCGCTTCTGATGTTGCTCAACCTTGGGGCCCTGGAGCCCGGCCTTTTCGGCCGGCCCGCCTGGCACGAGTTGGGCAACGAGCAGCCCCTCGGCCGTCTGGTACACGCGTGCGATCCCGATGTCCGGCCGCACAACGCGTCCTGCCTCGATCAACTGCGGCACGACCCGGACCACGGTGTTCACCGGAATGGCGAATCCGACGCCGGCGCTCTCACCCGTGCGGCTGGCAATGGCCGTATTCATGCCGATCATTCGCCCACGGGAATCGAGCAACGGCCCGCCCGAGCTGCCCGGATTGATGGCGGCGTCAATCTGAATGATCGACTTCATCACGCCTCCCCGACTTCGGCGCGGCAGGGTACGGTTGAGGCTCGAAATGACGCCGGTGGTGAGCGTGCGGTCTAAGCCGAACGGATTGCCGATCGCGTATACGTTCTGCCCCACCAGCAGACCGGCTGAACTGCCGAATGTTACAGGGAAGAGCAGTTCCGCCGGAGCATCAATCTTCAGAACGGCAATATCGCTCGCTGGATCCGTTCCGACTAAGCGGGCCGAGTAGCTCGTGCCGTCAAAGAGCGTCACTTGGATCTGCCGGGCCCGATCGACGACATGGAAGTTCGTCAGGACGTGTCCCGACTTGTCAATAATGCTCCCGCTCCCCTCGCCTTCGCTCGTTCGCTCCAACAGGAAAAAGCGATCGGCTTGCACCGTCTCGGTAGCGATATGCACGACGCTACGGTTCACCTGCTCATACACGTCCACGTTGACGCGTTCCCAGGGTAGCAGTTCACGATAGCGCTCGATGGCGGCCGAATCACTTGCCCACACTGGCCCTTGAGGGGCCAATGGCTGCCCTGGAACAGGATGTACCGATGAGTGGCTTGGCACTGAAGGCGCAAAGCTTGGCGCCTGCGCAAGCTGGTCATTTTGGGCAATCGTGTCCTTGTCGTCCTCGGTAGAGTTGCCAAGTAGATTATTGCCGTGAAGACGTGCCGATTCCGAAATCTCCGGCGCGTGGTCAGCCGGGTCGTCGTGAGCCGGCTTCCAGACGGTAACGGCCGAGGGGCCGTCATCCCGGGCCAATCGGGGGTAGAACACAGCGGCGACCAAGCCGCCTAGAAGCGCCGAAAACGCACACAAAAACAAGACCCGTCTCATAAATTACACTCCACAAACTACGGCTGCACTTCCAACCCGGCTTCTTCACGCAGGCCGGAACAGGGCCCCGTACTCCATGATACGCCAAGAACCTCGACTCGACGAGCCCCCGCTCGCCCACGGCGAGTACGCTGGATGAGTCCGCCGGGGGGTGCTCATTCGTAGTTCCGCCTTCAGAGACGGTCCAGCTTAGCGGCGCCGGAAGAAGGGATAAACAGGGCGTTGGTGAGCACAGCGAAGCCGCCACCGGCCGGCTTGCCCGGCCGGAGCCGTGGTCTGTTGGCTATGCCGACGCCCCCGATCACACTTTCTCCCGGGGCGTTGCTGCCGC
>CAZASB010000154.1:0-10911 GCA_964487655.1 uncultured Planctomycetaceae bacterium | reverse complement strand
GAAGCCCCCAAGATCCAGCGTCTCGGAGAGACGCGTCGACAATAGATCAACAGCCTGCGGGTAGGGGACGTAGAACAGTGAGGTCCGTATTGGAGCTGTGCCCATGCGTTTCCCCGTCGGGCTCGTCCCGACGGACGGATGACTGGTCAGCTACAGCCGAGCTTCGCAAAACACTCTCTTGCTTCCCGCCCGCCTCTGCCGCCCAAGGCGGCAGAGGCGGGCGGGAAGCAATGGATGAACTGGGCCCGTTCGTAGCTGGCCAGTCACAGATCCTCCGGGACGAGCCCGGAGGTGACTGTTTTTGCCAAGGATTACCACTATGAAGACCTGACCGACGGCACAGGCGTGGACGGCTCAAACGCCCGGCGGCGGCGTACCCGAAGGCGACCGATTATTGTACCGGCCGCTTTCAGCCGAGGCCATCCGGCCGGCGCGGCGATTAGCCGCCGACAGACCAAAGAGTACTCCAAGGCGAGTATCCGCTCAGTCCACCAAACAAGACCCCCTACCAGCTTCTTCGGCCCAACTTTGGCGTGAGGGGCTGGTATACCTTGTAGTGCAGAGTTATAATTCAATGCGTTTCTTTGCCGATGGAGGACATTCATTTATGACCACTGTTCACGAGATCGTCTCTGCCGCCGGGCAATTGCCTCCTGATGAGTTCGTCCTTTTGCGAGCCGAACTGGATCGTCTCGAAGAATGTCTATGGAACACCGAGTTGACCGAGGCGAGTGAAAGAATGGACCGTACAGGCGTGACTGATGGTGATATCGACGCCATGGTAGCGAGGCGCCGCCGTGAAGGTCGTTCCTGACACCATGCTTTGGGTCTCTTACTGCACGCGACGTGAGGGCTACCGACACCGTATTATTGAGCGTGCATTTCGTGGGCGAGTCCGTCTGTTTGTATCGTCTTACATTTTGGAGGAACTGACAAGCGTCTTGACGGAAGACCTGGATTGCAGTCGTCGGTTTGCGTTCTTGGCCCGTCGCGCGGTTCTTCGAATCGCCAAACTCGTCAACCTGCCGCCCGATATTCCGTCCCATGTGCCACGCGATTCACAGGACGATGCCATCGTACAAACCGCGTTATCGGCCGGCGCCGATTATCTGGTCACGGCTGACAATGAGCTTCTTAAACTGGGCAAAGTCGAAAGCGTGAGAATCGTCCAAACTGCCCAGTTCGAGCGACTTCTGCCAACGGACTGATTCTCCACCGGCTGAGCAATTTCCTTCCGCCTGCTCCTGCCTATCGGCCATGAGGAACCCCCGCCCCGTCCCCGCTGGGCTCGTCTCAGCCGGATTGGTGACTGATCAGCTACAGGCGGGCGGGAAGCAATGGATGAACTGGGCCCGTTTGTAGCTGGCCAGTCACAGATCCTCCGGGACGAGCCCGGAGGTGACTGTTTTCATGCCCCGTGCGTATGCACGCCGGTCCTCCCGCCTTGGATTCTGGCAGGCTTTCCGCTAAACTGGGCGTCCGAACGGCAATCGGTATGCCCCGAAGTGAGGTAGACTCTTGAACGAACTTCATCTGGCCTGCGTGGTCGGCGCTCGACCGAACTTCATGAAGATGGCGCCCCTGTTGCGCGCCTTGGCCGATTATCCCCATGTGCGTACGACCCTGGTCCATACTGGGCAGCACTACGACGCGAACTTGTCCGAAGTCTTCTTCAGTGAATTGGGCATGAAACGGCCCGATGTCTCCCTCGAAGTGGGCTCCGGCAAGCACGGCGCGCAAACGGCCCGTGTCATCGAACGGTTCGAGGAGATGCTCGAAAAGTTCGCCGCCGCAGGCGAGCCGGTCACCCGCGTGGTGGTGGTAGGCGACGTGAACTCCACCATGGCCGCCACGCTGGCCGCTGTCAAGCTGGGCGTGCCCGTCGCCCACGTCGAGGCCGGGCTGCGAAGCTACGACCGCACCATGCCCGAAGAGATCAACCGGCTGGTGACCGACGCCCTGTGCGACATGCTGCTGGTTTCCGAACCTTCGGGCATGGCCAATTTGCAGCGAGAGGGTCACCCGTCGGGGCATATCCACCTAGTGGGCAACGTGATGATCGATACGCTGCTATACCTCCTGCCAAAGGCGAAATCGCAGGACACCTTGTCGCGTTTGAAGCTTGAACCGAGTGGATACGGTGTGGTGACACTGCACCGGCCGTCAAACGTCGACCAGCCGGAGACCCTCGCCCCGCTGCTAGACGTGCTCATCGAAGCGTCTGGCGAGCTGCCGCTGGTGTTCCCGGTCCACCCACGCACGCAAGCACGTATCGAGCAGTTCGGACTGGCCGGGCGCATGGCCGCCGCGCCGGGCATTGTCCAAACCAAGCCGCTGGGCTACTTGGACTTCCTGTCGCTTACCTCGCAGGCGAGGCTGATAGCAACCGATTCCGGGGGGCTGCAGGAAGAGTCGACCGTGCTGGGCATTCCGTGCCTGACGGCCCGATTCAATACCGAGCGGCCGGTCACGGTGGAACAAGGGACCAGTACCCTGGTGGGCAACGATCCGGCGAAGCTTCGCGATGGGATTCGCGCCATCTTGGACGGCACGTACAAACACGGGCAGTGCCCCCAGCTTTGGGACGGGCACGCGGCGGAACGGATCGCACGAATCCTTGTTGGAACTTGAACGCCCATGCAAACCATCCTCGTCACCGGCGGCGCAGGCTTCATCGGAAGCTGTTTCGTGCGGCAGTGCGTGCAAGATCGGTTCGCCCGGGTGATCAATCTCGATAAACTGACCTACGCCGGCAACCTCGACTCGCTCGCGCCGGTGTTCGATGATCCTGACCATGTGTTCGTCCAGGCCGATATCGTCGACCGAACGGCCGTTGACCGGGTGTTTTCTGAGCATCGGCCCTCGGCCGTGGTCCACTTCGCGGCCGAATCGCATGTCGATCGGTCCATCGACGGGCCGGCCGAGTTCCTTCGCGCCAATGTGCAGGGGACGTTTGAACTGCTCGACGCGGCGCGGTATTTTCTCGGCAGGCTGTCGGCGGCCGAGCGGGAGGCGTTCCGCTTTCTGCACGTTTCCACCGACGAGGTGTTCGGCTCGCTGGGGCCAAGCGGCCGGTTTAGCGAAACGAGCCCGTACGATCCCAGTTCACCCTACTCGGCCTCGAAGGCGGCGGCAGATCATTTCGTCCGAGCGTACCATCGGACCTACGAGCTGCCGGTCATGGTGACGAACTGCTCCAACAACTATGGGCCCTACCAGTTTCCGGAGAAGCTCATTCCGCTGATGATTCTCAATGCTCTGGAGGGGAAGCCGTTACCGGTGTACGGTGACGGACGAAACGTGCGCGACTGGCTGTACGTGGAGGACCATTGCGAGGCGCTGCGGCGCGTTTTGCTGGCAGGTCGGCCGGGGGCGACGTACAATATCGGGGGAAATTGCGAACAGCGGAATATCGATGTGGTGGAGACAATCTGCCGCACAGTCGACCAGTTGCGACCCGGCCTGCCGCACACGCCCTGCCGGCAGCTCATCCGCTTCGTAACAGATCGGCCCGGCCACGACCGCCGTTACGCGATCGACGCGGGAAAGATCGAAAGGGAACTCGATTGGCGGCCACGGCACGGTTTTGAGTCGGGGTTGCGGGCAACCGTTGCGTGGTACCTGGACAATGCCCGCTGGGTCGAGCGGGTGCAGAGCGGTGCCTACTGGCGCGAGCGCCTTGGGCTGGGGAAAACGTAAAGAAACATGTCTGGCCCTCGGAATTACGACACACCGGCTTGGAAAGACGATTCCGCCGAGTTGCGCGTGGCGCGGCAGATGGGCCTTGCGCCCCTGCCGGCCGAATTGCGGCTTTCGGTGGTTGTGCCCGTCTACAATGAGCGGGACACGATCGAGGAAGTCATTCGCCGCATCCGGCAGCATGTTTGCGGCATCCAGATTGTGGTAGTTGATGACGCGAGCAACGACGGCACGAGCGACGTGCTCGCCCGACTGGCCGCAGACAGCAACGAGGGCGATTTGGCAGTCATCCAGCACGAGCGGAATCAGGGCAAGGGGGCGGCGCTTCGCACGGGTTTTGAGCACGTGACGGGTGACGTGGTTCTTATCCAGGACGCCGACCTGGAGTATGACCCGGCCGAGTATCCCCGCCTCGTATGGCCCATTCTCGAAGGCAAGGCCGACGTTGTGTACGGCTCCCGGTTCTCGGCTTCGGCGCCGCACCGCGTCTTGTACTTCTGGCACGCCGTGGCGAACCGAATCCTCACGATGCTGTCGAACTTGACGACTGACCTGAACCTGACCGACATGGAAACCTGCTACAAGGTCTTTCGCCGCGAGGTGATCGAGGCGATTCGGCCAACGCTCAGGGAGAACGCCTTCGGCATCGAGCCCGAGCTGACCGCCAAGGTCGCGCGGCGTGGTTATCGCGTCTACGAGGTTGGCATCAGTTACAGTGGGCGGACTTACGCCGCTGGCAAGAAGATCGGTCTGTCTGACGCATTTCGCGCTGTCTGGTGCGTGTTTCGCTATTGGTGTTACGACTGACGCCTCCCGCCTGCCTTGCTGCCATCCGTTTGAAAGGGAAACCCACCATGATGTTATCAGCTATCCGTGAGCGAGACGGATGGAGCGTCGAGCACGGCTCCGATCGGGACAATCGCCAGCGGATCTCCGAGCCTACCGACCGCATGCGATTGCTGCTCGATTGGTTTGCCCGCAACCAGAAACCCTGATCGTTCGGGCAACCGACTCTCGTCATGCCAACACCGGCGAATTGAAGTAGCAGGCACGGTGGAGCGTGCTACTTTGGCGGACGGCAACACCATCGACGCGAAGCATCTTGGCCTGGAGACGTTTACTGGTTGCCTTCGGGGCCGGCTTCTTTCATGTCGTTGAACGACTTGAGAGGATTCTCTTTCGCACTCGAATCGTCCTGAGCCGGCTCGCCGTCGGTCTTCTTCTCTTTCGGCCTGACGATCTCATCCCGGCTTAGGTGGATCTTCTTGTACACGTCGTCCGGAATGACGTAGTACCAGTCGGCGAATCGGGCGTTCAGCTCCTGCACCTTCTTCTTGCCTTCCTCGATCTTGCGCTCATGATCGTCGATCTTGCGCTTGTTGTCGCGCTCGATGCGCTCGCGCTCGGCCTGAACGTCCTTGTCGGCATCGGCGGCGTTGCTCTTTACGTCGTCACTCGCTTTCTCGCCGGATTCCGAAGCGGCGTCCGACTTTTCGTTGTCGTCAGCTTTCTTGCCATCGGCCTTCTCGTCGTCAGTTTTTTCGTCGTCAGTTTTTTCGCCGTCGGTCTTCTCGTCGTCGGCCGGCTTCGCGTCGGCCGGTTGCTCCTCCTTGTCGCCGGGCAGGGGTTCGAGTTCGGGCTTCTCGAGCGCCTCGGGGTCAAATTCGGTCATGACGAAGATGAAGCGGTTCAGTCCCTCGTCGACATCTTCGACGTTCTCGGCGGCCTTCTCGCCAACCACTCGCCCGCCGCCGGTACCGGCGGCCACATTGCCGAATCGCATGGTGTACTGCACGCCATCTTTCATGACGACACGCACTTCCCCCTCGCTGGAAAGCAATTCGTAATGCTGGTTACTCACCGGCACAAGATAGAAGCCGCGATTGGCCAGGGACAGAACGGCTTCTTGGTTGGTCCGGAATGTTCCGGTGTCCCGCAGGTCGGCGCTGAGTCCTTCGGGCTTGGGCGATACGTCCACGATCTTCAAATCATCGAAGGCGTTGCGCAAGGCGTCTAGCTTCGTGGCGTCTAATTCTTGGTCCTCGCCAAGCTTGCGATCGACCCAGGCGCCGTCCTTGATTACCCGATCCTCGATCAACTTCCATTTCGGATTGCCTGCATCGTCGTACCTCAGCGCAAACTGCCCGCGGATGTTGGGCTGCCCCGACAATTCATCGAATGAGTAGTCCAGCGAGCGGACCTCGCGGATGTCCCAAGTACTGAGCTTCAGCAGGCCCTTCTCGATCCAGTCCTCGAACTTGGTAGACAGCTTGTTGGTCTTCACCTCGACGATGTACACCGCGTCCTCGCCCACGCGGCGCACGTATCGCAGGTCCTTGCCATCCGGCGTTTCCTTGCCGATGATGATCGCGACCAGGTTCTTCTCGTCTTTGTCGCGCAGAACGACCTTGGTTCCTACGCCCGTGGCGCCTGCCCGAAGCTTGGCTGGATCGGGATCGAGAACGCCGTAGGTGGCGTGCTCACCGGGCGAATTGGCCACCTTGTCGAGGATCGTCAGTCCCATCATGCTCGACGCCGCGTCGGCGAGCTGGTTTTGGGCATCAGCCGGATAGTTGTCGTGCGAGGGAATGGACCAGCGCAAGGTCCCGTCCTTGCCGGCCGCCTGCGCCACCTTGAAGGGTCGCACGGTGGCCCGCTCCTCGTCGAAGTCGAAAATCTCCAGGCTTGTGGCGGCTAGCGGCTGAAAGTCTTCGAACAGAGGCTTTCCTCGCTCGTCAACCTCTTCCACTTCCTGGGCCGCCTTGGGCCGACTGACCACGGCAACGAGCGCCACGAGGGCTGCCGCAACGACAAACGTGAAAGTCTTCGTGTTTTCATTCATGGCTTAGTTTCCGTGAAATTGCGTGAAGGTCCAATACGCGGTTACCGGAGGCGAGTCTTGGCAACGCCCTCGCGTTCCTTCATTCTGCGGGTAAAGAAGACGACCACGGCCAGCAGCAGCGGCGGAATGGGTGGCAGGGCCACGGCCCAGAACTTGTACGCGTCCTGCACGCGACGCACCTCCAAGGCCAAGTTCGTCTCAATCTCGTTCACTTCGCTGTCCATCGTCCGCTGACGTTTCTCCAACTCGATGTCGAGTCGCCGCTGACCGTCGTTCAGCACGGTTTGCAGCCGAGTGGCAACCTCGACCGGCCCGAGCTTCTCTTTCTTCATCCGTTCGCGGAGCCGCTCGATCTCTCGGTCGAGCTTCTCTTGCTCCGTTGCCCGCGCCTTCTCGAAGTCTTCGCGAAGTCTCTCCCGCGCCTTCGCCGTTTCATCGCGAGCCTCTTCCGTTCGCTCCTCGATCTTGTTCAACGTCCGGTACTTGGGCCGGCGGGAACGGATGTCGACGAACCGATCGTCGCCAGCGAGCGAGTCGAGTGCATTGAGAACGAAGGTCACGTTGTCGAAATCGAAGTAGAAGCCCAACTCGGGCCGCTGCCCCTCCTCGCGAATCTGGAAGAACGGTTGAGTAAGCATGTCGAGGTCGGCCACAATCACCACGTCAATCTCGCCGTGGCGGGCCTTCTTGATCGGTGCATCGGTCGCAGGGACGTCGGCTGCAGACGCGTCAGTCTTAGAGGTGTCGGCTGCGGGGGCATCAGCCGTAGGAGCGTCGGTAGCGGGTGCGTCGGTAGCGGACGGTTCGGAAGCCGGTGTCTGTGCCGCGGGGGAGTCGACCTTAGCGGCGTCAGCCGCAGGGGCATCAGCAGCCGGGGCGTCAGCCGCTTCGGGCGGGTCCATCCCTTCGGCTGGCCCGGCCGTAGGCTCGGCAGCCGGTGGCGTTTCCGCAGGCGCGGATTCCGAGGCGGCCGGTTCCGGCGCGGAAGATTCTGGCGAGGGCGTCGAAGCTGGCGGGTCATCGGCCATGTGCTCGGCCGGTTTCAGCTTGCCGCGAATGCGAGCGGCCAGCACATAGTTGTTGCCGGTCGGCACGCGACGCGGGTTCTCATTCAGTCCGCTGGGACGGCCGAACATGCCCATGTTCACCAGATCGTTAAAACGAACACTCCCCGTCTTGTTGCCCGTCTTCGCCAAGGGTTTGAACTCGAGTTCGGAAACTTGGAGCTTCGACAGAGCGCCCGGGAACGGGAACAGAACTTGTTGCAAGTCACTTGAAATCCGGCTTTCGGTATTGAACGGTGTGTCAACGTCCGCGCCTCCGTCAACGAAGACGAACTCGTTGGGGAAGGTTCTAGCCTTGCGATAGGGGTTGTAGTTCTGCCACACGACTTGATCCGGGGCAAAGTCCACGCCCAGCAATCGCCAGAGCCGGCCGATATCGCCCTTCGGCGGCGCTTGCTGCTGCTGTCCCATCATGCCCATCATCGGGTTCATTTGCGGCGAACTACGCGGCATGCTCGTCGCCGGCACATTGCCGGCCAGCACGGGGAATGGATCCTCGAAAATGGCCGTTGGAATCCCGCTCTCGATCGCGGCGATGAAGTGCTCCATGGCCTCCGGCGCGAGGCTTGACGGTTGCACCGCAAGCAGGGCGTCGACCTCCTCGGTAATCGGCTGGTTCGGATCGATCCGGACCACCTCGTATTGCTTTTGCAACTCGGCAATGATGGGCCAATCCTGTCCGGGCGTCATGGCTTGCATGTTGAACTGGCCGAACAGCGGCGCGTCGGTGTCGACCACGCCAATCTTCTTGCGTTTCTGATCCGTCACGATAGCAACCGAGCGGGCCAGCTCGTATTCGACGGGAATGCCACGATCAATGAACGGCAGAACGACGCGTTCCAGCCCATGCGTAATCGCAACACCCAGGAATATCCGCTCCGTGGTGACGGTCCCTCGGCTGAGGTCGGGCACCGGACGCGGCTGAATCTCGTACAGCTTCTCGGCGTAGGAAGCTTCCTTGCTGTACGGCTCGGCGCTGTGGATCCGCACCCGCATTTTCGCGCCGGCTAGACCCTGGAACTCGCGCAAGACGCTTTCCAGATTCGCCTTGGTTTGCACGTACGCCTCGGGTACGCGGGGACTGATGAACGCCTCGATCTGAACGGGCCGCTCCGCTTCCACGCTACGAATGAGATCGACAGTCCGCGGCGAGAGGCTATTGATGCGTTCGCTGGTCACGTCGAGCCGGACGTCGTGCCAACCGAACAGGAGGATGACACAGACGGCAATGGCAATCAGCGCGGCCGTGCGGATGGCGAAATGCACCGCCTGCATGCCCCAGTCGGCTCCGCGGGCCCAGTGCCGGCGTCCGATCATCACCATGCATACGTAAAGCATGACCGCCAACACGGTCACGAAATAGACGATTGAGGAGAGGCTGATCACCCCACTACCGAAATCGGCGAACTGCTGGCCAACACTCCACGGCCGGACGGCCAGTCCCCAGGCAGGCGCCATGATCGAGTCGGCCCAGACGGCCAGCACTAGTGGCGCGTTGAACAGCGCGCCGAGGATGAACGCGACGGTGAGGTTCCGCGTCATGAAGGAACCCACCATGCCGACGGCCAGCATGGCCAGGCCAACAAACCAATACCCGCAATACGTGCCGGCTAGAAGCCCGACATCCGGATTGCCTAGCGTTTCCAGCACCAAGTAGTTGCACAGCAGTGAAAACAACAGTGACACGGTGAAAATGGTCACAGCGGCCAGATACTTGCCCAGCACAATGTCGAAATCGGCCACCGGAATGGTCAGCAGCAGCTCGTCGGTCCCCTGCCGCCGCTCCTCCGCCCAAACGCTCATGGTAATGGCGGGAATGAACGCCAGCATGATAAACGGGAACCAGAAGTTCAACTGATCTAGGTTCGCCAAGTTCGCATTGAAGAACTCATTGGACCAGAAAGCGGCAATGGTTCCCAGGAACACAAACAACCAGACAAACACGTATCCCAGCGGACTCGTGAAATAGCTGACGAAGTCTCGTTTGAAGACGGATAACAGCACGTTCATGTTCATGGCAATCAACTCACGCGGTTCATGGTTCGGTGACCGATACGCAGTATCTTCTAGAGGCTGCCAGCACTGGTAAGTTGCCGGAAATGCTCTTCCAGCGGACGGCCGTCGTCGAGCAGCTTCGCAACGCCGCCGTCGAACACCAGTCGCCCCTCGTCAATGAACAGCACTCGGTCCGCCATTGCCTCAACCTCTTGCAAAATATGCGTCGAGAGCAGAATGGTTTTGGTCTTCCCGAGCTGGCGAATCGTCTCGCGCACTTCGTGAATCTGGTTGGGGTCCAGGCCGGCCGTCGGCTCGTCGAGAATCAGCACGTCGGGCTCGTGCAGCAGTACCTGGGCCATGCCCACTCGCTGCTGATAGCCGCGCGAAAGCTTCTCGATGGGCTTGCCCACCACGGCCCCCAAGGAGCACTGCTGAATGACGGCATCAATACGGCTGCGCCGCTTGGACGACGAAATGCCGCGCGCCCCAGCGAAGAAATTGAGCAGGCCGCGAGGGGTCATTCCGGGGTATAGAGGGCCATTCTCGGGAAGGTAACCCAAGCGGGCAGCGCCGGCTAAACGGTTCGTGAACATGTCGTGTCCGGCAACCCGAGCAGTCCCTTTCGAGGGGGCCAGATAGCCGGTTAACAGTTTCATCGTGGTGCTCTTCCCGGCCCCGTTCGGACCGAGGAACGCTACGACCTCGCCTTTACGGATCTGGAACGAGACGTCCTCGATAGCGGCGAATCGGCCGTAGTACTTCGAGAGCCCCTGGGCTTCGATCATGGCAGGACCCTGCTCACTCATCGTTGGGGTGCTCCGTGGCGTGTGCAATTCGTGGATAAGGGTCGGAACACAACCCGACCCGGAAGGAATAAACCCAGATTATAGCTTGCCTGGCATGGGCTGCCAATAGGGGCTACCGGCGTCGCGTGGCCACGCGCCAAGACGGTGCTTGTCGGCAGCTCACGATCGCGTCAACCGCGATAGGAACCCGGGAGAGCCCGTGGTTGGACGCCCCGCCTCAAACCGCAGGCTGCTCAAGCTTGCGAATCCACGCAAGCCCGGCAATCCTCCGGGCGGCAGGTGGATGTTTCCACGGGGCCCGGTTTCTTGCACCGGGCATGTGCCACTGTCGTTTCGGCAGTGCCTTCTTCCGCCCGGTTCTTGCTGCCTGGAGTACTGGGCACGTTTGTGCGTGTGGGTGGGTCGGCATCCATCGGCGGGGAGAAAAAGGGGTTAAGTCTAATTTTTGGGCTCTTCCGTTTCTGGGTGCAGAATTGCCTGACACGTGGATGAACCCGGATGC
>CAZASB010000153.1:3037-10948 GCA_964487655.1 uncultured Planctomycetaceae bacterium | reverse complement strand
GCGCCAGCACGATCATGTGCTCGCCGGCCAGGATCGTGGGGATGACCGCTTCCTGGAACGGCCGCAACTCGCGCCAACCCAGACTGTTGACCACGTGGTGCTGAACGGCCGGATGGAGTTGGTCGAAGCTGGACATGACCATTCACATCTCCAACTCGATTTCGTCAACATCACTCGCACCCATCGCTTGCCGCTCGACGGGGGTCAACTCGGTCTCGGTGATGGTCAGGGCGTAGTGCTGCCGAGGGTCGAAGTCGGGGAACTGATCCACGCGGTCGAGCACGTCGGCCACGAGCTTCTTCAGAAAAATTCGGGGCGCTACACCCACCTTGCCGCCCAGGCGGCCGGTGACGGCCTCGGCCAATTCCCGGATATACCCGTCCTTGCAAAACGCGGCGATTCGCTCGGGCGCTTGGGCGTGCTGCCGGAAGATGTCGCGGACCTTCGTGCCGACGAGGCTCAAACGTTCCAGGTCGAATCCGGGCAGCCGGATTTGAACGGCACGGGGGTTGTCGAAACGCGCATCGGTCTTGAAGTCGACATGCAGTCGTTGCAGCAGGGGCTCCAACCGCTGGATGCCCTGGGGGCCGTCGTAGAACGCCGGGGTTCCGGTAATCAGCAAGTACAACCCGGGAAATCGCCCCGAGTCCACTTCATCGATCAACTGCCGCAATGCATTGAGGCTCTTGTCGCGGACGTCGCTACGGACCCGCTGAATGGTCTCGACCTCATCGAGCACGATCAGCAGCCCGGCGTGCCCCGAATCGCGGAGCACGCCCAACAGCCCTTGGAGGAAGTTGAGGGCGCCGAAGTGGTCGATGTCACCCTTCACACCGGCTAGTCGCTTGGCGGCGGCCGCCACATTGGGTTGCCCTGCCAGCCATGCCGCGATCCCGTCCGCCGTTGCCACATCCCCCGTGGCCTGTGCCTTTCGATAGCCCCGCAGGGCAGCACTGAACGTCGGAGCCTTGCTGGTTACGGCCGCCAGCCGCTGTTCCAGCAGCTCGTTGGTCCTCGCCAGCAAGCGCTGGCCATCCGACGCGGCGACGGTGCCTTCAGCCAAAACGTCTTCTTCGAGCGTGTAGAACCAGCCATCCAAGATGTTACGGAGAGCACCCTGGGGCGTATCGGCAGTCGCCAGGCGTTCCATCAGGCGACGGTACACGGTTTCCAGCCGGTGGAGCGGCGTTTCAGTCTCCGATACCTGGACCTCGGAGGTCGCGAACCCCAACTTCCGGGCACGATCGGCCAACCAGCGGGCAAAGAAGGTCTTGCCGCAACCGTACTCGCCCCGCACCGCCTTGAACACGCTGCCACCCGTCTTGACCTTCTGCAACTCCTGATCCAGTGTGTCCTCGAACTGGTCCAGTCCGGTTGCGAACGCATCGAGGCTGTTCCGCGGGACGGTCCCTCGGCGCAACGCATCGATGATCTCGTGACGTCGCTGCGGGCTGATCATGGTTTTGGTTCTTGGTTCTTGGTGGTAAGAACTGACTATGGATTAACGTCAAACTGGTTGCACAATAAATTGCGGTTCAGTTCGATCGTATCGGAGGCCTCATCCTTGGTGAGGATGGGGTAGCCTTCCACGTTCAAAACGCGTTGAATGGCCGCGAGCAGGCCATGCAGCCGGAACGGCGGTAGCTGCATCTTGTGGGCCAGGGCAGCAGCGGTGAGCTTGCCTCCATGTTCGTTCAAAGCGTTCAGCATCATGCGGATGATCTCGTCTCGCGGAACGGTCCGGCCACCCAGTTTCTTCTGTTCGGCAAGGACAGGGGAACCGAACAGTCGATCCAGCCACGTCGGAACCCGGCTTGGGGTCGCCGACGCCTTCGCCGGTGTTGTCGCCGGCTCTTCGGCCTCCAGGTCAAACAGCATGCCCGCCGGCTTCTTCCTTCGCGGTTTGGCGAGCTGAACCACCGGCTCCTCCGCCAATGCCGGTTGTTGTTCGAGCAGCGGGAACCACCAGTCGGGCGTGTCGGCCGGCGGCTCGATCCATCCGTCGGGCAGATCGTCCCGGGCGGAGAGCACCGCCAAGGGGACCACCATTTCCTGCATGGTCGCGCCGCCGTGGTAGCCGTTCTTCTTCATGCTGTAGCGCACTTTCTCGCTCCAGGGGGCAATCAGGCGACGGTTCGACGGCATGACCACCCGCTTGCCGGCAATCAGAACCTCGTCGTCGGCGGGCTTGCCCTCGGCTGCCCGCCAGCGGTCCCCGCCCTCGTGGCTGCGCTGTTGCGTCTTCTGGTCGAGCACATGCCCGTGGTCGCTGGTCATAATGACAAGCCGGCCGGCCGCCTTGGCCTCGTACAGCAGCGTCGAAAGGACCTTGATTTCCTCGCCGGTCCAGCGGATATCGAGCTGATCGCCCTTGAGAAGATGATCGTCGACGGCATTGATCACCACGCCCACGACCCGGCGGCGCGTCGACTCGATCTCCTTGAGCACGGCCGAGGCCAGGCTTTCTTCACCGGCCCCCCCGAGCGCGTCCTTGTGAAACAGCACGGGCGGCACGCCGCCGCGGCACTGGGCAACAAGGGCCGGATGCTCCGCAAACCCCGACTTCTCATCTCCGGAATGCCCCGACCGCAGCGTGCCGCACAGCAAACTGGTTCGGCACACTTCCGTTACCGACGGCAATGCGGCGATCGCCGGGAGGATCGGGCCACCACCGTCGCGGCGAATCTCGCCCCAGTCCTGCCGCGTCACATACTCGACCAGCTCGCGGAACACGGCGAAGCTCATGCCATCGATCACCAGCACAAGGATGGGTGCATGGGCAGCCAAGGGGCCAACCAGATCCGCCAGCACGCGTTCAACGGGCATGGGTTCGTGGAGCGTGGAACCGGCCGCGGTCCAGTCCCGGAGCAGCTCGGCGAATCGCCGATTCTGCTGCTCTTTCACCCGCGAAATCTTCGCGTCGAGCAACATGTAGCAGTCGGCCAGTGCCCTTACGGAATCGCCGCCGCGCAGCGTGTTGCGCGCCCAATCCACGAACCCGCCGGCCAATGCGTGGTCCCGAGCAGCCTCGGCAAGCGTTCCGGCCTCTGCCTCCCCCGCCTTCTGGCCGTGGGCCAACCATCGGAGCAAGCGGGCCGACATCTCCACGCGTTGCAGACGCCGTGAGCTGCGATCCCACTGGGCCTGGTCGTGCTCGAAGATTTCGCGATACGCTTCGTTGACCGGCTTCGGCGCCTCGGAAAACTTGGCACTGAGCGTCGCCGCCACGGCGCGTCCATACCGGGCCAGCCTTTGATCGAACCCCGCGGGCGATGTCCGGCTGAGGTACGCATGCTCGTCGGCCTGAACGACCTTTAGGATTTCGTCTGCTCGCTGGAGCCACGAGGCTCGGACCTTGGCGTCCGGCAGATGGAGCCGGACCACTTCCGTCGCGGCGGAGTACCAGCGGTGGGCGATCGGTTCCGTCAGTTCGGCGTCGCCGACGAACTTCTCGACCCGCCCGGCCGCCTTGTCGAGCTGCCCGCCCGCCTGGCTGCTGAAGACAACCGCCATGGCCAATCCGACGGGCAGTGCATCGGGCCGCGCATTGGCCTGCACGCAGGCCAGCACCGCGTCGGCGGCCGGCCCGGCAAACTGTTCGATCCACTCCTTCGCCGCGCGCTGAAACGGTTCCGGGGCCTGGCGATACCGCTCGGCGTTGTCCTCGTCCATCGACCACTTCAACAGGGCGACCAGATCCGGGCGCGCCACGGCCAGCCCAATTTCCCGTTCCAGCAGGATGCCCCACGCGGTTTCGGCGTCGAGAACTCCGCTGGGCACCGGGGGGTAACCTTCCATCGGGGCCAGCTCCACCAACCGCTCGCCCATCCAACTGTGTTCTGTCACGCGGGGGTCGATCACCCTCGCCTGAAAATGCTCCTGGATGATCTGCCAGTTGTTGATCGGGTAGAACTTGCGTCGCGCCAGCCGAACGAGAATATCGGCCCCGATTTGTTCCTGTGGAAGGTTCGTGAGGAGGACTTTCGCGGTCACGTGGGGGTCGTCTTCCTGGAGTGCCACCCGCATTGCCAGCGGCGAATCGCACTGCACGATCCGGTAGGTCTCCTCCCCGTATTCTCGGACCGGCTGTCCGGTCCACCGGCCGGCCGTCTGGATACCGAAAACCCGGGCGTCGCCGGCCCGCTTGCGGACGGCCGCCACCTGGGCGCGAATCTGACCGAATGTAGGTGCTGCCGCGGTCATGGTTGCCTCTTGTCCTCGTCGATACGCCATTGGATCGTCAGCCGCCGGGCCGACCCGTCTTGCATCTGCCGCTGGATATCCGCCAACACGGTCTTCGCTTGGTCCGGGGGAAGGTTCCGCTTGCTATCCTGGCTGATCGTTTGGGTTCCGGCGGGCGTTGTTTTTTCCTCGTCCGGCCGCTCCGTGTCGTCCCACTTCCGCTCGTCCTCCGGCGCAACCTTGACGGTGGCCGCCTCGGTCAGTAGTTCGATGGCGTCAGACTGGGCCGCCTTGAGCACCGACGCGAGCGGCACGGCATGTTCGTCCGACTCCAGGGCCTGGCCCACCCTTTGGCAAATCTGCGACGCCTTTGTTTGGTGCTCTGCCGGCAGCGTGGCGATCTTCTCGAAAACGCCCCAGCTCGTCGCATCGATCCGATCGACCAACTCGGCGGCACTCTTGAGGCTCTTGCCCATGGCCGTCTCCGATGTCTGCACGTCGGCCGAGGCCAGGATGCCGACCACGTCGTTCACGTGGGCCGCGTTGAGTTTGTCGACCAGTGCCAGAACGGCGGCCGCAGTCTTCATGCGCGGCGCGTCGGCGACCGCGATGTTGAACTTCTCGCAGCGCTCCCGCAGGCTGCGGCAAAGGGCCCGGCACGCCCCGTGCGATCCTTCGGCAAGTTTCTTCGCTCCGGCGGCAAGGCCGGCGACGTTGGTCGCGTTGCATAACTGCGAGGAAGTCAGCCCGAGAATCTTGCCCGACCGGTTCACGGCCCGTTCCCACTGGGCCTTCTCGGGGCCGACCCATTCCTTCAGTTCCAACGGGTCGGCCATGCTGTTCAGCGTGGCCTCCGACGGGGCGCCGTGCAGGTAGAATGTCCGGTTCGTCTGTTCGGCGTAGATCAGGATCACCAGGTTCTGCACCTGCTTCGGCAGTCCCATCGGCCGGGGCTGGTCGATCCACTTGCGCAACTGGGCCACGCCGGCCGTCCCACCCGCCTCCGCAACCTTCGGATTGAAATGGTTCCGCCAATGTTGTCCCAGCAGGAACACCGTCTCGTGCATCTCGCCAAGGCGCAACGGGTCGGCAATCGCCTTCAGCAGCGGCCGTAACGGACGGTCCACCTCGATGCGCCCGTCCGCAACCTGCGTCGCCTTGCACACCTCGTCGTAAACCTTCCGCAGGTTGGCGCCCTTCGGCGGGGCCTCGAACTTCGGGTGGGCGGGGAACTGATGCTCCAGGGCCTGCTCCAGAAGGTGCTGCATCGCGTCGCCCAGGTTCGCGCCCACCGGCGGCTGCGGGTCGAAGCCCGGTAGGAGCGACTCGAAATGCTCGCTCAACTCGTGCGACGTGTCGACCGAATCGCTCGACTGCCGATCGATGCCGTAGGCCGCCTCCAGGTGATGCAGCACGCGTTGCCGGAGCTGGCTCCGCTGGTTCTCCAGCAGGGCCTTTGCAACCGGACGATCCTGAAACGGCAGAATGCTGGCGTACCCGCCGAACCGCTCGCCGGTGAGAATGTGTTCCAAAATGACCAACAGCCCCAGGTCTTTGCGCGCTTGGGGGCGAAAGAACGAGGGAACCCACGCCAGCGTGCGCGTTCCGTCGGAATGGTCCTGCCGGAACTTCTCCAGCCGGGCCAGGTCGTCGTGCGGGCTGTGGCCGGCTTCGTCGAAGGGAAAATCGACGATCAGCTTCCAGTCGTTTCCGCCGGCCTCCAGCGACGAGTCGGGGAGGCTCCGGATGTTGCCGAAGATGATCTCGCAGCCCCGGTCGGTGTGCCGCCAGGTGAACTCGTGCATCAGGAAGAACTCGTCCCGATCCGCGATACCCAACCGCTCGAAAAGCATCTGCCGGACCAACCGTATCTGGTTGCCCTGGTTGTCCTCCTGCCGGGCCTGCTCGATGATCCGTTCGGTGTCGACCCCGCTGAGCTGCACCGAGATGGACGGATTGGCCGTCTCGTCGCCGATCTTGATCTCGCCGACCTCCGCCGCCCAGGTCCGGCAGCGGCGGAGAACCTCAGCCCCTTCCGTGCCGGGCAGCGGGGCCTTGATCGTCCCGTGGTTCAACGCCGCCAGCCGGCTGGCGTTGAGCCCCTTGAGCGACTCCACCCCGGGCACCAATGCGGCCAGCAGCAGGGTCTTCATGAGCCGGTCATCCGCGCGGAACGCCATGCGGCGCCGATCGTCGGAAGGCAACTGGTCGATCTCCTCCTTCCGCATCCCCTGCTGCTTTTCCAACTGCGGGAGCAGTTTCTGATGGTACAGCCGCTTGGCGTTCTGGAAGTGGAGGGCCATGTCCTGGCTGAACGCCTCGTCGCCGTGGGCGATCACGTCGAACAGGTCGCCCACGGGCACGATGTCGCCCAGTTGGAGCGTGTCGCGATGCTCGACCAACAGCAGCATCATCACCTTCAGCGCGGTCCGTTCCCGCTGCAATACGCTGGAAACGCCCACCAGCGTATCGACCAAGGCCGGGCTGAACGGGTAGACCTGCCGGAAGATGTCGCGGTCGTACTTGCTCGTAAGCAGCGTGTGCATGACCTCCTGGCGAATCTTGGCGGTTTGCTCGAACGCCGCGTTGAGCTGCTCCCGGGCGCTGTCGCTGGTGGGCTTCAGCACGCGCCGCTCGGCAATCGCCGGCAGGTTGCGGTCCTCCAGCGTGATCTTGTGGAAGCGGCCCTCCCAGTGCCGCAGGGCGTCGCTGAAGTTGAGCTTGTCGGCCCCGGTGATGTTGTCGCCGACGAGTTCCGCCAGATCCCTTTGCCGGGCGACGAAGCTGACCAGCGGAATGGGCCGATCCGCCGATTGAGCCTCGACCAGCTTGGCCAGCTTCTGCCCCTCCTGGTGCATGAAGTCGAGCTTCGCCGCATGGCTGGCCAGCCAAAGCACCAGCTCGTCGAGGAACAGGACCACCGCGTCGTAGCCCAGGGCCTTGGCGTGCTTGCTGATGACCGACAACCCGTCGTCGAGTGGGATGTACGCCTCGCCCTGCACCTGGGCCACGTCGCGATAGGAGGAAAAGAACGTGCCCACCAGCTTGCCGACCAGTTGCACCCGGTCTTCCGACTCGGGGCCCGGCGGGGCGTTGACGGCCGCCTCGAACCGCTCGGCGTCCCAGCCGGCATCGACGTCGCCGAAGCCCGAGTCGCCGCCGCCGTCCCCTTCGCTGAGCCGGGCAAAGAACGCCGCGTCGCCCATCGACCGGCGCAGGCCCTCGGCGTCGGCAAACAGCCCCTCGGCCAGGTACACGCCGGGGATGGGCGCCTCGGGATGCTTGCGGCGGATGAAGTCGGCGTAGCCGCCCAGGATGCCGGCCTCCATGTTCCGGGCGCCGATCATGTGATACGGTACCAAAAGGAACCGCTTGCCCTCGGTCCACTTGTTGCTGCGTTCGATGGCCGTGGCCAGTTCGGGAATGCCGCGTGCGGCCGGCTCGCCGTCGAGGATCAGGTCGAGCGTGGCCATGAAATGGCTCTTACCGCTCCCGAAACTGCCGTGCAGGTAGCACGCCTTGCTCGTGTTCGTGGCCAGCGCGCCTTGGATGAACCGCAGGGCATCGTCGAAGCAGTTCGCCAACTGCTCCGTGACCACGTAGTCCCGGACCGTTTCCTCCGGCCGCGTAATGCCCACGGTCAGTTTCAGCACGTAGTCGCCCCGGTGGACGGCTTCCGGGATATTGATCAGATCCTTGATGAGGGGCATTTGTCATTTGTCCTTGGTC
>CAZASB010000153.1:0-2937 GCA_964487655.1 uncultured Planctomycetaceae bacterium | reverse complement strand
TTCCGGGATATTGATCAGATCCTTGATGAGGGGCATTTGTCATTTGTCCTTGGTCGCTGGCTCTGCGGCCTATGGATTTCAGGTAGGCGTTCAGTCGGGGACCGAGTTCGCCGGTCAGTTCTTTCGTAACCGGATCAACTGCTTTCCGAGCGTGTCCCGTGCCAACCTCTTCCACTTGCGCACCGCATGCCATACTTCATTGGCCAACTGCTCCGCAAGCCGGTACACCTGCAGCTCCTCAAATCCCCTCACCCCCATCTCCCGCCCCTCCCAATGACCGATGAGCGATCATTCCTTGCGAGGGAAGTACTCATCGCCATCCATGGGCTGGTATGGCTGCGCCGTCGCGCCATTTACCAATTCATCTTCCCGATTGAGCGCCTGCAAGACATAACCTACCAACGCCACGGGCCAATCGTCACCTTCTCCGATTCCGAGCCGAACGCGCACAGCGGGGTCGTCGAGTTCGTCCGAACAGTTGGGATAGAGTGCCTTGAGGTCACCGATGGTTTTCCGAGGGAACGGACCTGCAAGCAACTCCAGCCCCCCATCACGATATGCCTGCATAACCAGGCCAATGCAACTAAACCGCCAGAAAGGGCGGTTCGGTGTTGGTTCTTCCGCAGGCGGATGAATGCAGTACTGGCTTGTCGAATCCCAGTGGGCGCCGAGCGCGCGCTGCCGACTCTCTTGTGCTTTTTTCTCCAAAAGACGGTCATCAATGAAAGCCTTCACTTGCCGTCGCTGCTTCGGAGCCAGGTTGGCGCTCCCAACGGCGTCGATGGTGTCCCTTCTTGGGCCGAGTGGAGGGCCCATGTGGAACATCCTCAGCGTGGTTGACCGCGTAACGCCTGAGCGAGGCTCTGTTTCGTGAAACAACAGAGCGTGTACCATAAGACCCGATGCGCCATCGGTCTGCGTAAGCACGTCGTAGGGCCGGATCGTTTGGGCGTCGTCGAACAGTCTGCGTGCCGGCATGGCGTTTCACCATCAAGCATTCTGACCAAGCATAGCCACCTCGCGAACAGCGTCGGCCAAGGCGGGGTCGCGTTTGTCGATCGTTTTGCACGCATCGGCAATCCGGCGTTGCAGCAGTTCCCAGAACCAGTCCATCCGAAGTTCGGAAGTCTGCTTCAGAAGCTGTTCCGTCTCGCCATCTCCTGCCGACAATGCTTCCAAAATCGCAACGCCGACAACGGCGTGAAGAACGATCGAAGCATAGTTCTTCTGGAGGATCAGTCGCGCAGACGTGTATTCCCCGGCTAAGCCCACCAGCGCCGTCTTCAACTGGGCCAACCGATCCCCGGCGGCGGTCGGCTCATAAGCAAGCCGCCAACTGGCTCCCTTCGCGAGTTCAAGTTCCACGTGGTGGTGAAGTGTTTCCGTGGCCGTGGGCTGGAGCCAGCTCGCGTATGTGTCGAAATCGGCCCCGTCCATATTCATCGCATATTTGCGAATCGCGGAGCCGAGGGCCGTAATGGCATCGTCCTCGGTCGCGAAGCGGTTGCTCGTGATGAACGTCGTCAGGGTGGATAGCAGCCGCCGTTTCACCGACTCGTCAAATACCGTTGTTTCAGCAGCCAGTATGGCAATCCGGCGTTCGTCGTCCGTGGTCGAATCGTCCTCAAGTCGGCTGAGGAGAGTGTCGGCTGAGTTAATCCAGTGCAGGTCGAAGCCCTCAGTGCTCTCCTCGGCGGTCGATGCAGATAGGACCAATGGTCGGCCTTGCGTATACCTGGTAGGTGGCGTGTACGAAAGGATCGTTGGTGCCCGCGGAGTTGGCCACCTTTGAGAAGGATACTCGTATTGCTGAAGCAAAGTAAGAAACCGATCACGCTCTTTCTCAGCCAGTTCAATGATTCGCGGCCGCAACCACGACCGCCCGGTGGTCAAGTATCGCTTGGCTAGCCCATTCATTGTTCGCGCTCCGTTTGCTTCGAGTCCCGTATGGGCGCGGCACGCACTGCGCCGAGAACGCGCAGCTTGGCCAGGGCTGTGTCAACATGCTCTTTGAGATGAGTCAACTCGCCCTCCGTAAGCGCCATCTCGCACGCTCGTCTCTCTCCATCCTGACTTACGTACAGTAACCGCATATTTGCGATCGTTGCAAAAGCTTCAACCTGCTCTCGTGCGTCATCGAACACAGGACGCAAATCGCACACAAACTTCACACTTTGCAACTCGTTTCCCACGTCGCGCAGCAAACGCTCCGCCTTCTGCATGATACGCACGGCGGGGTTGTGCGTAATTAGCACCTCAAAATTGTGCTGAAGCCGATCGACCACCTCGTCGGAAAATACCTCGCGGCGCCGCTGGTCGACCGTCGCCCACTGACGAAGTACGTTTAGCAGACTGCCAATCGAGTCCGCGTCGACATTCATCAAGGCACGAAGGACGCTCCCGGCAGCCTCCTCCTTCCCGTGTGCCGCCAGGCACTGGCCGATGGTCTTTTCGATCACGTCGCCGCTGCTCGACGGCGGCAGACAGCCTAGCGCCCTACCGACGCTCGCAACGCTCTCGGGCGTGAGACTTGCGATCGACCGAAAATCCCGCAACATGTCCGGCGGAAGCAGGGGTAGATCATCTACGGAAATAGCGAACGGCTCATTGCTCATCGTGAATCCTTGCTGCTAATCTCAGTATCGCATGGCCGAGGGCCGCCGAACAGGGGGAGACGCTAACCCTGTCGCCCAAATCACCATTTAGACCGCCCATTCTTCGGCAATTTCGACACTTTCCGTGGATGGTAGCATCATATTTCGTCCAGACTCGACCCTCTGCACCCCTTTAACGGGCTCGCCTCTGCCACCCTTTCTCGTAGCGGTCCCTCTAACCCGGATTATTCATCTACGTAGGGTGGGTCAAGGTCGCGTAGATCGTTGGTGGGCCCGCACAAGCCGCAACCGAGCTGATTTATGGCCGCCCGCCTGGAAAGAC
>CAZASB010000152.1:0-11101 GCA_964487655.1 uncultured Planctomycetaceae bacterium | reverse complement strand
CATCCACCCTACGTCTTTTCACCACGGACTTGCACCCAGAAACGGAAGAGCCAAAAATGACTTGCTTCCCGCCGTTCGGCAGCTTCTGGCAACCAAGGGCGTCTGAGAAACGGCGACGCACACACGTGCCTCGGCGGGACCGGCCGCCAAGCCTACGGAAAGCCACGCACTGCCATTCCGGCAGTGGCGCCAAGCGTGTGTCCTAACGGGTTTCCTGGAGCAGGTCAGGGCTATCTTGCCGCGGTTCTGTCTCTTCCTCTTCCGCTTGCTCGGCCTCTTGTTGCAACAATCGCTCCGTCTGCTCCACGAGGTCGTCGGCGTAGAGGGGCATGTGTCGATAGTACACCTCGAGCGTGCAGACGGCGAGACTGGTCATGAAGAGCCGGCCGCCTCGGTCGGCAAAGGGACCTTCGGGAGCCCAGCTTCCCGCCTCATGCCCCTCGGCCTCTTGCGTATCGCACAGTACGCGGCGCATTCGAGCGTTCCAATGCCGCCATGCTTCGTCGCCCAAATGGTGCATCACCTGCGTTGCGTAGTACCAGTAGTAGACGTCGGGATCCTCTTTCGTGGGCGGGTATTCTTCCAGCAGGAAACGGGCGCCGTTGCGAAGCCCTGGATGGTCTTTCGGCCAACCGAGATACTGGCGAGCCAAAAGAGCCTGGGCCGTCATCACGTGGGTCGGACTGCCGCCGGGCATGTAGGCGTACCGGCCGCCAATCTTGTCTCGCTGGACGCTGTCGAGAAACGTCGTTGCGCCGTCAAGCGTTTTCTTTGGTACTCGCAGTTGGGCCATGCGTCCACTCTGGAGCGCCATGAGCTGCCAGCCGGAAACGCTCGTATCGCCCGGTTGCCCCGGTTGATATCGCCAGCCGCCGCCACGATGCTGTGCCTGGGCAATGAAGCGCAGCGACAATTGCGCCGGATCGCGAAGCTGTTCGTCGCCGGTCAGTGCATACGCCTCGGTCAGCACAATGGCGGCCAGCCCATTGGCGTACATCTGCCCGCTGCCCGATCCTCGCAGGTCGCCGTCAGACCGCTGATTCTCCAGCAGCCATTTGAGCCCGTTGAACACGGTTTCAGTATAATTGCCGGCAAGGTGCGTTTGGCCCGCGCCAAGGAACGGCAACAGGGCCAGTGCCGTGCCGGCCATGTCGCTATGTTCGGAGCCCATGCCGTCCCCCTTGCCACCGGCGCCGGGCGACTTGTGAAAGGCGTGGAGGCTGAAACTTCCGTCTTTGTTCTGCCGGCGAGCAATCCATTCCAAACCCCGCGTCACGGCCGCTTCCGTTTGCGAGGTGCCCCCCGACACGCGCACTAGGTGGGCCCGGGCCTTCGGATCGCGTCCGGTGAACATCCTGCCAGCCTCAACCGGGGGAGTAGGATTCACGTCCAGAACGACGGCGCGCGGAACGATGGAAAGGGCGGCTTGGAGGTCCATGGGGAGATCGACCGGATTGACTTCCGGATCCATCTCGGCGCTTGCACCAAGATCGTCGAGTGCCTGCACCACCTCAATGGCGCCGGGATCTTCGAAATCGAACGGTTCGACCATCGGGCTGAAGTCCCCCACCTCTCCCTCCAGATCGTACTCGCTCACCGAGGTTGAAAGCGTCAGGATAATCGGGCTCTCGTAGGGCTCCACGATCCACAGGCTCAACAAGAGCAGGAGCACAAGGTGGACGGCGAGGCTGATCAGCCACGCCGGCAAGTCGCGCAACAATTCGGAGAGCCAAACGGACATGCCCCCTCGCTTGTACAACTCGCGCACACGGGCGCGAACGCCACGATGGGCCTCGGCTGCGGTCACGCGACGGCGGACCGACTGTGGGGCTAGCGCCGTCGGCGGTTTCGGCGGCATCGCCGGCGACGGGTCCGACCAGGCGCCCGAGTCGCGAGATTGTGCAGGTTGACGCGGCTGGCCGATTCCTGCCGGGGTCGTGGCGACTCCGGTGGGAACGGGTGGAGCGGGTCGATGAATACGCGGCTCTGGCTTGCGCATGTTACATGCCGGTTGCTTGGGCCGGCGAGCCATGCGCGGCTGAATGGACGCCGCTGCCGCTGCCGATTCCGCGCGCCGCTGCGCCTCCCGGTCGCGGAGAAGACGCAATGCCTCCTGCTCTTGCTCCTCGGTCAACTCGATGGTCGCCCCACACCGAAAGCAGTCGGCCAGCATGAGCCAGAGCCGAATCGACATGGGCGCGTTGCAGTCGGGGCAAGCACATGCCAACACGTCGCCATCGAGCCAGACCGCCGTCTGATCGTCCCGGGACGCTGGCGTCCCCTCGTGGATCACGTAGGGCTCCAGCCCGAAATCCGCACTGGAATCGTGACTGGCTATCGACATGGATCGCCTCATTCACCCCAAGCTGCCCCAGAAGCCTGGGGTCAGGAAAAGTCCTCCTTGTGTCATTCTAGGCGAAACCGGGCCACGCGCCAATGCTCTTGGCTCAACAAGATTCCCTTGCGGTCAGGCTGTAATTACTCAAAATGAGGGATTACAAAGGTACCCGACCTGACAACCTCTCTGTCGGATTGGCCGTTTCCGTTCTTTTCGGTGCCCGCCTGGAAAACAGACGCGATTTCAAAGAGAATGGTTTTTCCGTTTCTAGGTGTTGACTCCTGATATCCAAAACTCGAAACTTGGCCTGATTATGCACACTCCGATTCTTGACCGTATCGACTGGGTCGGCTACGTCGACTACCTCGTTCGAGACTTCCATGGCTACGACACCG
This sequence comes from uncultured Planctomycetaceae bacterium, assembly GCA_964487655.1. Taxonomy (GTDB): domain Bacteria; phylum Planctomycetota; class Planctomycetia; order Pirellulales; family Thermoguttaceae; genus PWXP01. The sequence continues at coordinate 8,368 of CAZASB010000152.1, read as the reverse complement.
AGCACGGCGCCACCTACAACGCCTACCTCGTCCGCGATGACAAGACGGCGCTGATCGACGCGGTCAAGGCTCCCTATGCCGAACATCTACTGCGGAACATCGCCGAATGCATCGATCCGTCCAAGATCGACTATGTCGTGTGTAACCATGCGGAGCCAGACCATTCGAGCGGCCTGACTCGAGTCATGCAGGCGATGCCGCAGGCGAAGCTTGTGTGCAACCGCCGATGCCGCGAGGCGCTCAGTGTGTACCACGATACGTCGTCCTGGCAGTTCGAGCTGGTTAAGACGGGCGACCGGATCAGACTGGGCAGTCGAACGCTCGAGTTCGTTGAAACGCCCATGGTTCACTGGCCCGAGTCGATGGTCACCTACGTGCCCGAGGAGAAGCTGCTCTTCTCCATGGACGCGTTTGGACAGCATTATGCCACCTCGCAGCGGTTCGACGACGAGCTGTGCCTTTCTACCATCATGAGCGAAGCAAAGAGGTATTATGCGAATATCGTTATGCCGTGGGGCAAGCAGGTACAGGCGACCATGGAGAAAGTGGCTGGGCTTCCTATCGCCATGATCGCTTCGGCGCACGGCGTGATTTGGCGCGCGCATGTGCAGACCATCCTGGACGCCTATACGGATTGGGCCGTATGCCGACCGGCGACCAAGGTGCTGGTCGTGTACGACAGCATGTGGGAGAGCACCTCAAGCATGGCCGAGGCGATTGCCGAGGGCGCCACGCAGGATGGCGTGGCCGTGCTGCCGATGCACGTCCGTCGTACCTCGCTAACGCACATTGCCACCGAATCACTCGACTGCGCCGTGCTGGCTATCGGCAGCGCGACGCTCAATCGGGGCGTGATGCCGGCCGCCGCCGCCGCGATGAACTACCTGGAGGGCCTACGACCCACGGGCAAGGCCGCGATGGCGTTCGGCTGCTACGGCTGGGGGAAGGGCGCGCCGGAGGCCATTGACACATGGCTCGACGGCATGCCGTGGGAGAAGCTGTGCGAGCCGATCCGCTGCCAATACCGGGCCACGCCAGCCGTGCTGGATGAGTGCCGCGCCGCCGGCCGAATGCTGGCAAGGAAAGCCGTTGAGATCGCGAGTGGGGCGGCACGGTCGGAGTAAAAGGCGAACCATTGGAAGGAACATGCCATGAAAATCGGGCTGGTCGGTTACCAGGGATCTGGAAAGAGTACGTTCTTCGAGTGGCTTACGGGCGTGGCGCCTGATCCATCGCAAGCTCACTTAGGCCAGAGCGCCATGGCTGCCATCCCGGAACCGCGGGTGGAGCAGCTCATTGCAATCTACCATCCGAAAAAAGTGACCCGCGCATCGCTGGAGGTGGTCGATACGCCGGGGCTCAGCCGCACGCACGAAGGCAATGCCCAACGCTTGGCCACCATCCGCGAGGCCGGCTGCCTGATCCACGTGATTGCCGCCTACGACGGCTCCGATCCACTGGCCGATATGCGATCGTTCGACGAGGATATCATCCTGGCCGACATGGAGATCGTGACCGGCCGCATGGGACGCCTCGAAGAGACGATGAAGAAACCTGTCTCGCGGCAGGAACGCGAGAAGCTCGAACACGAGCGCGACACGCTCAAGCTGGTGCTCGACGCGCTGGAATCGGGCAGTCCGCTGCGCGAGAGTCACCTGAACGAAGAACAGCAGAAGGTCACGCGCGCCTTCCGCCTGCTGAGCGAGAAGTCGCGCATGGTCGTGGTCAATACGGCCGACGACGAGGATCGCCCCGAACGATTCACCGTCGCGGCGACCGACGACGTGCCGGTGATGGCCATCCCGATTGGTCTGGAGTTGGAGCTTACTCGCATGACGCCGGAAGATCGGGCCGAGTTCGAGGAGGAAATGGGACTAAAGAGCGTCGACCGCGACCACGTCGTTCGCACCATGTTGAATACCAGCCGACAGATGCTCTTCCTGACCGCTGGCGAGAAAGAGGTTCGCACCTGGCTGGTGCATCGCGGAGCCACGGCGGTCGAGGCCGCCGAGAGCGTTCACACCGATCTGGCCCGCGGCTTCATTCGCGCTGAGGTCTTCACTGTGTCCGACCTAGTCCGCCTGGGCAGCGAACGTGAGTTGAAGGCCGCCGGACTTGTGCGCCAGGAGCCCAAAGACTATGTTGTCCAGGAGGACGATGTGCTGTTTATCAAGTTCAGCGTCTAACCCCCTTTGGAGTGCGGCGGCTTGACGCCGCACTCCATCTTTCGGCAGCTTTGCTGCTCTATCGCATGGTTCGATAGGCGTCAGAAAAGAGATAGCCAAAGCGGCGTCAAGCCGCCGCACTCCATGGTACACCACTTCCCTCCATTCCTTCCTGGGAGAACACGTCATGAAACGCCGCGAAATGCTGGTTTCCACCGGGGCCGCCGTGCTGGGCCTTTCCGCCTTTCCGTTCCGAGGTGAGGCTGATGGGACGCCGTCCCCCGGCCGTCCCGGCACGTTCCGCGCCGGGGCTCACGCCCAGGACATCACGCCCGACTGGTTTCCCGTGGTAGTCAACGGCGGTTTTCAGCCGCGATACGCCGAGAAGGCGCTCGACCCGCTTCATGCCCGATGTCTCGTGCTGGATGACGGCGCCGGCCAGCTTGCCATCGTGGTGGTCGATAGTTGTGTAATGGACCGCGCGCTGATTGACGAGGCGAAGGAGAAGGCGCACAAGCTGACCGGAATTCCTACCTGTCGGATGTTCGTCTCGGCCACGCACACGCATTCCGCGCCGGCCGTGGTCGGCGCCTTGGGCACCGAGCCAGACGAACGCTACCGCGCGTGGCTGCCGGGCAAGATTGCCGAAGGAATCCAGAAGGCGCAGCGGAATCTGACGCCGGCGCAGGTAGGTTGGGCCGTGGAAAGTCTGCCCGGCCTGGCCCAATCGCGCCGCTGGATCGCGCGCCCCGACCGTATTAAGGTTGATCCATTCGGCGAGCCGACCACCCGGGCCACCATGCATCCGGGCTACCGGAATCCCGACTGGGAGGAGCCGTCCGGACCAATGAACCCGGACGTTTCCATCCTGGCCGTGCGGCGGCCGGACGGAACGCCCATCGCGCTTCTGGGCAGCTTCTCCACCCACTACGTCGGGTCCGGTGTCCTTTCGGCCGACTATTTCGGCGTGTTCGCGCGGCGCGTCGGCGAACTGGTCAAGGCCGAGCAGACCGATCCGCCGTTCGTCGGCATCCTGGCCAACGGCAGCAGCGGTGACGCCTACTTGAAGGACTACAGCCGAGCGGAGCCCGAGAAATTCGACATGTTCTCCATTGCCGAACAAGTGGCCCAAGCCGCACTGAAAGCCTACGAGTCCATCGCCTGGAACAACTGGCTCTCTATCGACGCGAGGGAAACCGACCTGGAGCTGAACGTCCGCGAGCCCAAGGTGGAATGGGGCAAGCAGATTATGGCTCAGGTCGAGGCGGAAGGCCGCACCCCAAAGAACTTGCCGGAAGCCTATGCCCGCGAGCAACTCTTGTTGGCCCAGATGCCGCCCACGCGTAAACTCAAGTTGCAAGTGTTGCGAATCGGCTCGCTGGGCATGGTGGGCATTCCGTGCGAGGTGTACGCCATTACCGGCATGAGGATCGCCGCCGACAGCCCGCTCGCGCACACCTTCACCGTCATGCTGGCCAACGGCTGGGACGGCGGCTACCTTCCGCCGCCGGAGCAGATGGTTCTGGGCGGCTATACCACGTGGCTGGCCCGATCAAGCTGCCTGGAAATCGAAGCCGAGCCGAAGATCATCGCTCGGGTGAAGAAACTGCTGATCGACGTGGCAGGCGATATTCGCGTTGCGCGCGCGGCGCCCCCCATCCCGCCGTACGCGGCGGCCGTCATGGCCTCCGATCCGGCCATCTACTGGCGGTTGGACGACCTCAACGGCCCGCACGCGCTAAATATGGTCGATGGCAAGGGGCTGGGCACATTTGAAACACAAGTTGCGTACTACATGCCGGGCCCGCATGCGCCGGACTTCCCCGGCTTGGGGCCGGACAACCGGGCACCGCACTTCATCGGCCAGCGGCTTGCGGCGGAAGCGCCAAACCTTGGCCAGTCGTACACGATCGAAATGTGGTTTTACAACTGCATGCCGACCGACGCCCGACCCGTGACGGGCTACCTCTTCTCACGCGATGCAAGCGGCGACCATCTGGCGATTGGCGGCACTGAGTGCTCGCCCGGCAAGTTGGTATTTCATGCCGGTAACGATCTTGGCAAGACCCATGCCGGCACGACCGACGTGCCGTTGCGAAACTGGGTGCCGAGCGAGAGCTGGCATCACGTGGCCCTGGTGCGCGATGGCGAGAAGGCAACTGTGTACCTCGATGGCCGCCCCCAGCCGGAACTGGATATAAAGGCCCCGCCCGTGTCGGGTGGCTCGCTGTGGATCGCCGGACGGAGCGACGGGGAATACGGCTTCGAGGGACGTATCGCCGAGGTGGCGCTTTACTCGCGAGCACTTGCATCGGCCGAGATCGGCAAGCATTACCAGGCCGCGTTCTGACCCCGCCTGGGGCGTTTCGCCCGGGATCGGCCGCGAGTTTGTGCTTTGGGGCCGCCACCGCCGTGGTTGCCAGCCCCTTTTTTACCGGCATAAGGCCGTCAGGAAGAGTGCGCTTTGCCGGCCACCTGGGTGCAGCCGATTCACGCCTAAATTTGTGCTCCCCCCATAAATGCAGGGTCATGTTTTTTGTTTTGCCACTGGGGGTAGCTTGTCCTACGCCGGGGGGATGGGTGGCGTTTTATACGGATTTCCCGGAACAATTCACTACGCTGCAACGTACCGTTTCGCTAGAGATCGAATGTTTTCAAAAAAAAGAGCTATAGCCTATTGACTAGCGGTGTTGGCGTCTGCAAAAATAGCAGGCGTCTACCGTTTCCTAGGAGAGAACAATGAGTGTTGCAAAGCCATCCGCGCTGGATGAGGTGCAGATCGTTGGCCGCCTTGAAAGCTTGCGCAAGATATTACTGGGGGGGGGATACGCGGAGCATCTACAGAAGCCGCTGGCCTACTGGGCCCTGCCAACCGATCGAAGGCTCCCTTTGGCGTTCCTCGGTCGCAAGCTGCAAGACCTGCTCAATACTCCTTTCGGCGAGCTTGCGGCGACACCAGGAATTGGACAGAAGAAGTTGGACTCGTTCGTCATGCTGCTGGCCCGCGCGGCCAATACGGACCCCTCGGAAATTCCAACGGAAGAGAGCCTAGTTCGTGAAATCACCCTGGCAGGACGAGAGAAGAACGCGTCGGGAAACGGCGAAGGTTTTGATCCGACAATGGTTTCGGAGGTCGTCTGGTCGCAGTGGCGGGCGAGCGTGATCAAACACAGCTTGGGCGATGAGCCGCTCGGGCGGTTCGCTCCGAGTTTGCGCAACATGACCCGCGTCATCTGGAGTACTCCGCTGAGCGAGTACGTAGACCGGACCCTCGTGGACATGCGCAACATGAGAACCCATGGCGAGAAACGCATTCGTGGAATCCTTGAGGTGTTTCACGGCGTTCACTCGATGGTGGCCGAAATGGGCACCCAGGAACACCTAATTATCCGAATCGTGCCACGACTGATCGATCAGGTGGAGCAGTGGGTGGGACAGACCCTGCAGACCTCGGGAATGCCCAATTCCGAGGAGCTGAAGGAATACTTCGTCGAACCGTTACTTGCGCAGATTCGAATTGACGTGAATCAGCAGATCGCGGCTCTGGCCGAGAACCGTCTGGGCGTCGCTGGCCCGATTACGAGCGTTCGGCAGGCGGCAAGGGCGATGGGCCTTACACGCGCGCGTGTGTACCAACTACTCAACGAAATCAACGATGTGATGATCGTACGGTGGCCGATGGGGCGTCATCAGGTATACGAGTTGCGCGAGAAGCTATACGCCGAGGCGGCACAACTGCGCAATCCACCCGATTTCCGCCAATTCCTGGCCGCCGTGGAGTTGTTCTACCCCGGAGCGCGCCGGGGCGCCGCGGGGCCGCTGGAGCAGACGTCGGATAGGTTCGAAGCCGACGAACCCTGCGAGGCCGTGGTCGCAAGCGGCTGACGCTGAGAGTCGAGGCAGCGGTAGTGGGGGCCGGGAATCACGCCGGTCGGCACCGGCGGCTCACTATGCCTGCCCCCGCCGGCCGCCATGAGCCCGCCGGCAAGACGTCCGACCATGCGCAGAACGCTGGGAGGCCACAACAGACCGCCAAGACCCTCGCGCAGCAGCAGAACCACATGACTGGCCACCGACTCGGTCCAGCCCTGTCGAGACGCCCAACGCCAGAACACCCTCGCCTCTTCCATGCCCGTCTGGAACGCGCCGCGCGCGCCCAGCAGAGCCGGCTTGGCAAACGTGCGACATGCCGGTTCTAACTCGCACTGAAGCCCTTGATGTTGCAAGGCCAATGCCAAGTCGATCCCCGTCAGGCCGAAGGCTGCCCGACCGTTCCATCCGTCAAGCGCCAGAAGTGCCGAGCGACGATAGAATGCAGATCGCACGTCGGGGCCGAACGGCTGACGGCACGGAATCGGCCGTGCCGCCGAACGACCTTCGGAAAGACACTGTACCCGACCATTCCGGTGATATGCCAGTCCCGCCGACACCACTCGATCCGGACGGACGGACTGAAGCACCAACGGCGCAACGGCACCCACCCGCGGATCGTCAAAGTGCGACAGCGCTGCCTCGGTCCAACTCGGGCTGACTTCCATTCCGCAGGCCAGCACATGGACAATCGGCGCTTTGCACGCGGTCAGTCCGCGGTAGATACCGCCTACCAGCCCCGCGTCGGGCCGCGATGCCACGAACGAGACTTCTCCGTGCAAATCGTAAGGGTCGTCGTAGCCCTCGTTGAGCACGACTAAAATTTGGCACGCTTCCGGTCGGTTTTCGAGCACCGACACGAGCGTATCTTCCAGAAGCTTCGTGTTCCCAAGGAAGGGAACAACAATCGATAGCCGAGGCACGGTGAGACGTCCTCAAAAGGAGCGCAATCCATCGACGCAGTCCGGTCCATCCGGAGTCTGTCTTTTTTTACATAAGGCGAGGCTGCCACCATGTTGGTTGCGCAACCGGCACAGCCACCTTGTCGATTATGTCGGTTTTCCGGACGGGCGGCATAACTTAAATATCCCCGATTACCTCAATGTCCATTGTGTATATTACCAAGTTACCGCAGGTTGTCAAGTGCAAGCGACATGGAGTCATTTCTGCACTTTTTTGGCGGGTTTGCCAGCTTCCACAATGCGTGCATCATTTGGGGTAGGAAGGGGAGTGAGTAAGCAGACGCGACGGGCCCCATCTTCCTCGATAGGCCGCCACCGTGTAAGGTGTGGCCAGGAAGAGTCCCAGGAAAAAGCCCAGACCCGCTGCCCCCCGACTGGAGTCTGCCATGCCCAATGCCGTGCGTTACCTTGTATTCGACGTGGAAACGACCGCCGATGCGCCGCTGGTGGCCAAACTCCGCTATGCCGGGGAGTCGATTGAACCGGCCGAGGCACTTCGTCGCTATCGGGCCGAACTGATGGAGAAGCACCAGACTGACTTCGTCCCCTACACCTTCCAAACACCGGTGGCCATTGCCGTAGGGAAGGTAGCCGGTGACATGCGCTTGCAGGATGTGGTCGTTCTCGATGAACCTCAGTTCCGCGGGCACGTGATGACCGACCATTTTTGGCGCGGCTGGGAGGCCTACCGCCGCCCCACGCTGGTTAGCTTCAACGGCCGCGGGTTCGATCTGCCGTTGTTGGAACTGGCGGCCTTCCGTTTCGGGCTGAGCCTGCCGGGCTGGTTTCAGGCTTCCGGCAAGACGTTCGAGCAGCCCCGTAGCCGCTACAACATGCAGTCGCACATCGACCTATGCGAGCTGCTCACGAACTTTGGCGCCACGCGGTTCACCGGCGGGCTGAACTTGGCGGCCAATGTTCTCGGCAAGCCTGGAAAAATGGATGTACAAGGCGATATGGTCCAAGACATGGTCGACGCCGGCAAGCTGGCCGAGGTGAACGACTACTGCCGCTGCGACGTGCTCGATACCTACTTTGTCTTCCTCCGCACTCGGGTCATGCTGGGTCAGCTTACTCTCGACACCGAGCAGCAGATCATCGCGGAGACCAAGGCTTGGCTCGAGCGCAAGGCCAACGAAGTGACTGCCTACCGCTTGTACCTCGACCGCTGGGGCGACTGGCCCAACCCGTGGGCCGCCGATGAGTAGAGGAACCTCGCCCAAACGAGGACCGTGCCCGCAGGCGGGAGGGAACGCGGAACAGTGAGGTTCTTATTGGAGCCGCATCCGCGCGCTTCCCCGTTGGGCTCGCCCCGACGGACGGATGACTGGCCAGCTACAGCAACACGCGTACATTCCCATCCTTCCCCGT
>CAZASB010000151.1:0-11125 GCA_964487655.1 uncultured Planctomycetaceae bacterium | reverse complement strand
AGAAATCCCCTGGCGCAACGCGGTTGCTGTTGCTCCTGCCACGTTGACGTGCCTTCGACCACCGACTATCACGACACCGCAGCCAGGTCGCACAACCCCTCCCAGTAGGGTGCCTGATGCTTTTGTCGAATGTGGCGGAATTAACTGCTCTGTTAGGGAACATGCAGGCCAGCGGCCCCGAATACGCTACCTGCGCGGTCGATACGCTCCTGTCTGCCGCGCGGTAGCTCGGAGCGAGCGACCTACATTTGTAGCCGGCCGCCGATGGCTTGGTGGGCATTCGAGCGGCCGTGCGAGTCACGTGGAGCGAATCCATTGCCAAGAATGAAGCCAATGGGTCCGCTCGATCTGTACGATTTCATGATCAATGTAGTAATCGTTGTACGTGCTTCTGCACGCGAACTGGATATCTCGGGAGAATCGGAGCAAGCTCCTCAGCTCGAATCTGCTCGAGATTTCAGAACCTTCCCATGTCTTTCACGCTGCTCCTCCAGATACTCCCGCCATGCATTCGCTTTCACAGTGACAACTCCTCGGATCTGGTAAGCGTCTTATGAAGCAGAGACATGACACAATCCCAAAGGTCGCTCCCCCAATGATAGGGCTCTTCCGTTTCTGGGTGCAGAATTGCCTGACACGTGGATGAACCCGGATGCTGAGACATCCGGAACCATCCACCCTACGTCTTTTCACCACGGACTTGCACCCAGAAACGGAAGAGCCATTATAACATATGTGTTATGTTTGCAACACAAAAGATACCGGAAGCAACCATTTGATCGCGACTCGAACCCCCCATAAAGATTAGTTGCCGTGAGTACGCGAGGCCACCCAGCGTTTGAACGATGCCTCACTTTCGCTACTCCGACGCCCAGTGAGCAAGCCGGCAATGCCGACGGCGGCTAAATTGACCGTCTCCCACCGTCAAGGCTATAATGCCTTCAGATGGACGCCCGCTTGACGACCGGGGTGGGCCGGACGCAAGTGGGACTCTAGGAGAACTGCTCCCGATGAGGCAAAAAGGACTGTCGATACTGTTGAGGCGATGCATTGCACCGGCTGCCGCGGCAGTCTGCATGGTGGCGTCGTTTGCCGCGACGCCCCGATTGGCGGCCGAAGCAAGCGCCCCCCCCGAAGCACGCTTCGGGGTAACCATGCGGCTGACTCTGCCGATTGACGCCCAAACTCGCAAGGAGGTCGAGCGGTTCGCCGCTCGGACGTTGATGCGCGCGACCGATCAGAAGGCGCGGCCCGTGCTCATCTTCGAGTTCTTCGTGCCACCCGGCGGGGAAGAGCACGGTCGGGGGAGCGACTTCTTCACCGCCCACGGTTTGGCCGAGTACCTTTCCGGAAGGGAGTTGAACCAGGCAACTACCGTCGCCTACCTGCCCAAGACGGTCCAGGGACATGCAGTCCTGGCAGCCATTGCGTGTGACGAGATCATCATGGCGCCTGGCGCCGAGTTGGGCCCCGCAGGCGTGGACGACGAGATCATCGACGAGACCCGGCTGAGCGTGTACCGGAAGATTGCCGAGCGACGGAGAACGATTCCGGTGGCCGTCGCCCTGGGCCTGCTCGATCCGAAGGTCGAGGTATTGCGCGTCGAGACCGAATTGGGCCGCGAGTTTGTTCTTCCGGATGAGATCGAGAACATCAAAAAGACTCGCACCGTCGAGTCGACGGAAGTGCTGTTCCCGGCCGGTCAGCCGGGCCGCCTCACGGGACGCGAGGCCCGATCGTTTGGCCTCATCGACTACTTGGCGTCCGACCGGCGCGAGGTGGCCTCGGCCCTGGACCTTGACCCTGACGCACTTCTGCTCGACCCATCGCTAGGCGGCCAGTGGCGAGCCATCCAGGTCGACATCAAAGGGCCGATCAACGCTACCCTGGCTCGGCAGTCGCAGCGGCTTATTGACGACGCCATGCGCGACCGCGACGTCAACTTCATCTGCCTATGGATCGACAGCCCCGGTGGATCGCTGGTCGATAGTATGTCGCTAGCGAACCACCTTGCGACGTTGGATTCTGGCAAGATTCGCACGGTGGCCTATGTGCCGCATCAAGCCCTGGGCGATGCCGCGCTGATTGCCCTGGCTTGCGACCAGACGCTCATGCACCCGGAAGCGGCGTTGGGCGGTTCCGGCGCGTATCAGCCCACCGAGAGCGAGATCGAGCAGGCACGGCAGACGGTGCGCGAGAGCCTTGCTCCAGCCAAGAGCCGATCCTGGTCGCTGCCTGCCGCGATCATCGACCCGAAACTGGTGGTCCACGAATGCAGCCGCCTCAATCTCGTTGAGTATTTCAGCGACGAGGAGCTTGCCGATCAGGCCGGCGAGTGGGAAAAAGGGAAGGTAGTGACGATACCGGGAGCGCCGTTTCGAACACGAGGCCGTGATGCGGTCGATCTTGGTCTGGCAACGCGGGTGGTCGAAAGCTTCGACGAGTTAAAGCGATATTACGCCCTGGAAAACGACCCGCATCTCGTCGCGCCCGGTTGGGCCGATCATATTGTCGAGATCCTGGCCGCGCCGGGCGTCAGTATGTTTCTGTTGATGATTGGCGGGTTCGCGTTGTATTTCGAACTGCATACGCCGGGACTGGGCGTTGGCGGATTCCTGGCCACGGTGTGCTTCGTACTCTTCTTCTGGGCGAATTACCTGGGCGGCACCGCCGGCTGGCTGGAGGTGATGCTGTTCCTCGTGGGGGTTGCCTGCCTGCTCTTGGAGCTTTTCGTTCTGCCGGGGTTTGGTGTTTTTGGACTTGGCGGCGGCGTCCTGGTGATTTTATCGTTTGTACTGGCCAGCCAGACGTTCATTGTGCCCCGAAACCCGTACCAACTGGCCCAGTTCCAACAGTCGATGCTCACCATTGCCGGAGCAGGAGTGGGAATTACCGTGGCCTCCGTCCTGGCAAGGCGGTGGATTCCCAGTACACCGGGGCTTCGGCACGTGGTGCTCTCGCCGCCGGAAGGCGACGAGGCGGCCGACTTGAGCCGTCGTGAGGCCATGGTCGATCTGGCCAACCTAGTCGGAAAACGTGGAGAGACCACAACCCCGCTAACCCCCAGCGGAAAGGCCCGTTTCGACAACTTGCTCGTCGACGTACTGACCGACGGCGAGGCCGTTGCCCGGGGCAAACGGGTTGAGGTAGTCGAAGTGCATGGCAACCGTGTCGTTGTGTGCGAAGTGCGGGATAGGTAACCGTTCACGGAGGACTGTCCCCTTCGGCCGGTACGGTGGCGGCTTGGTAAATCGCCGCGATTCGCTACAATGGCCGGAAATGGCGACTGTGTTCCGTCCGGCTTGGAGCAATGCAATGGTGGATCCGTGGATATGGGCCGTGTGCCTAATCATCCTTGGGATGGGACTGGCTGTGCTGGAAGTGTTCTTCCCGTCGGCCGGCATACTCGGGTTTCTGGCCGCCTGCTCCATTTTGGGAGGCATCCTGCTCGGCTTCCGGCAAAGCGCAACGGTGGGGATGCTCATCCTGATCATCTCGATTATCGGATTGCCCACTACCGTGGTGCTGGCGCTGAAATACTGGCCACATACGGCCATGGGGCGTCGCGTCCTACTAACCGCGCCCACCCGCGAAGAGGTGATGCCATCCAATCCAGAGAGGGATCGGGCCCGCGCGATGATCGGCCAGATTGCTGAGGCGAAGTGCGACATGCTGCCGGCTGGCGCCATTGTGCTCGATGGTCGCACTATCGACGCGATGAGTGAAGGGATGCCGGTTGACGCGGGGCAAAAGGTCCGGATTGTCGAAGTGCGAGGGAATCGAGTGATTGTACGCCCAGTCGACGACGAGGCGCCGACGCCCGAGGTGGTAAACCCCCTGGAACGGCCGATTGACGATCCATTTGGCTAATATCGGGCGCTACGGCCGTTGACAATCGGCCCTTGACTGGAGATAAATTAGGGATGTGCGGGCTTATCCATGCTGGCCCGCCTTTTCCAAAACACGAAGGAGCAAGCCATGCCTGAAAACTTCTGGTTCATTATTTCCGTGGTTGGCGCGTTCGTTGTCGTTGTCGCGGGACTCGTGGCGTTCTTTGTCTTCGCCACCTACTTTCGATTCTGGATCCAGTCGTTCACGACGGGCGCGGGAATCGGCATCCTCGATCTGCTCGGCATGACCTTCCGGAAGGTAAGCCCCACCGTCATTGTTCGCAGCAAGATCATGGCGGTGCAGGCGGGCATCGGTGACCAGCAGGGGGTTACCTCGAAGGCGCTCGAAGCGCACTACCTCGCTGGCGGAAACGTTCCGCTGGTAATTCGAGCCGTCATTGCCGCCCAGAAGGCGAAGATTGTCGAGCTGGACTTCAAGCACGCCACTGCCATCGATCTTGCCGGGCGGAACGTACTCGAAGCCGTGCAAACAAGCGTCTATCCAAAGGTAATCGACTGCCCGGCCCGCGGCGGTCCCCGCGATTCGCTCGATGGGATTGCTCAGAATGGAATCCAACTGAAGGTCAAAGCCCGGGTCACCGTTCGCGCGAACTTGCAGCGGCTCATCGGAGGCGCCACCGAAGAGACCATCGTCGCCCGAGTGGGCGAGGGCATTGTCAGCGCAATCGGCTCGGCCACCACTCACGGCGAGGTGCTCGAAAATCCCGATCGCATCTCCCGAACCGTGCTCGCTCGACGGCTCGACTCACAGACCGCGTTTGAAATCGTGTCCATCGACATTGCCGACGTCGATGTGGGCGAGAATATCGGCGCCAGGCTCCAGGCCGATCAGGCCGAAGCCGACATGCGCGTGGCCCAAGCCAACGCCGAAGGTCGGCGTGCCATGGCCGTGGCCGAAGAGCAAGAGATGATCGCCGCAATCGAGGAAAACCGCGCAAAGGTTGTCCAGGCCGAGGCCGAGGTTCCCAAGGCCATCGCCCAGGCATTCCGCGAGGGACAACTCGGTATTCTCGACTACTACAAGCTACGCAACGTGCAAGCCGATACCGAAATGCGCAGCTCGATTGCCAAGGCCGGAATTGTTGCCCCCGGCACGAAACAAGGAAGCGCGGTATGAACGGTGTGCCTCCACTACTGGCCGATGGGTGGGAGGAAGTCATCGGCACGGTTGTCTTCCTGGTCGTGGCATTCGTTGTCTGGCTATTCCAGAACGTTGGCAAGATGATACAGCGGCGCCCACAACGGCCGGCCGGCCCCGGACAGCAGGTACCCGCACAAGGCGGTTTGAACGACGAAATCGGCGAGTTCCTGCAAAAGGTCGCGCAGCGTCGACAACAGCCGCCCCCACCCCAACCACGCCAGCGTCCCGTCGAGCAACCGGTGAGGGCTGAAGTCGTCCGGGGACGTCAACCGAGCCGCGCCGAAGTAGCCCTCCAGCAAGCTCGACGGGCCGCCGAGGCCGCACGACAGCGAGCCGGGACGAGGCAAGTGGTCGCCACAGCCGAGCAGTATACCGCTCCGCACCCGCAACCTCATCGCCGAGTTGAACAACCGCAACGGCAGCCCGGAGCACTCGGCGGCGTTGTCATTGCCAAGCCGGAACACAGCAGCGGTGGCAAGGATCGAGTTGGGTCACGAGCCGGATTGGAAGGTGCGTTTGCCGCGGCCCGTTCCGGAACGGGTGCCTCGGCTGGTGGCGCCATGGCCGCCGGCCTTTATGCCATGTTGACCGACCCCGGCAGCGTGCGCCAGGCCATTCTCCTGTCGGAAATCCTCAATCGACCGGTTGACCGCTGGTAGCCGTTCGCGAGAATCGGCCCTTGTTTTGACAGATCTCGCGAGTCGAGCGGGACGCTCGACAAGTTATGGTCTTCTCCACGTTGCTTGGCTCACGACACCACCTTGGAGTAAAACATGAACCCTGCAAACCCGCACAAAACCCGCATCGGATGGATTGGCACCGGTGTGATGGGTTCGGGCATGTGCGGACATCTGCTCGACGCCGGCTTCACGGCAACCGTATTCAATCGCACGCCCGAGCGGGCCCAGCCGTTGCTCGACCGAGGCGCGCGGTGGGCTTCCAGTCCAAAGGCCGTGGCGGAAGCGGCCGACGTGATCTTCACGATTGTCGGCTACCCATGCGATGTGCGCGAGGTCATCCTGGGGCCCAACGGCGTGCTGGCCGGCTGCAAGGCGGGGAGTATCATGGTCGACATGACTACCAGCGAGCCCTCGCTGGCCGTCGAAATTGCTACTCGGGCCGCCGAGAAAGGCGTTTATTCCATCGATGCTCCCGTTTCCGGCGGCGACGTAGGGGCTCGCGAGGCTCGACTTTCCATCATGATTGGCGGCAACGCCGAGGTGGTCGATTCGTTACATCCCTGTTTCGAGTGCATGGGCAAGACCATCGTACGCCAGGGTGGCCCCGGCGCGGGGCAACATGCCAAGATGGTCAACCAAACGCTCATCGCCTCCGGCATGATCGGCGTGTGCGAAGCGCTGCTGTACGCCTACAAGGCCGGGCTCGACCTCGACACCGTCTTGCAATCGGTCGCCTCGGGCGCGGCCGGAAGCTGGTCGCTCTCGAACCTTGGCCCGCGTATCATCAAGAACGACTTCGATCCCGGCTTCTTCGTGGACCACTTCATCAAGGACATGGGTATTGCGCTCGATGAAGCGAAGCGCATGGGGCTATCGCTGCCCGGTCTGGCGCTGGCTCACCAGTTTTATCTGGCCCTAAAGGCCCAAGGCCACGGCCGCAAAGGCACCCACGCGTTGCAGTTGGCCTTAGCATCGCTGTCCAACGTGGACTGGCGACAGCGGTAGCGTCACTCGCAAAAAGTGAACTGGCTCTGTTAGTCGCCGTCGTCGATGGTATGCGTCTGTTCCGAGTTACTGATAGAACACGGCCACGGGAAGGTTGGTCTTCCGGCGGACCTGATCGGCGATGGCGTCCAGTTCCGCATCGCAGATCGCGGCGACGTAGGACTCGGCGGGAGGGCGGGCGACCGTATATAACTGAACCAACTTGATCCGACCGCCGGCGGCCCCAATGTCGGCAAGCCTTCGGCAATACGCGGCAAGCTCTTCGGCCGAAGGCGGCTGGCCGTCCAACTGCATCAGGAGCGTCTGAATGACGATTGGTCGCACTCGGGCCGCACTGCCGAGATTGTCGAGTATCTTCGCCAGCGGAACGGTGGATCGCGAGACGTGGCGATAATAGTCTTCCGTGCCGGCGTCGAGTTTCGCCCAGATCTCGCCATTTGAGACGTCGAGCACCGCCAGCCCACGTTGGACCGATTCGCGGTCCAGCAACGTGGCGTTGGTAATGAGTACCAGTTTGACGTCATCCAACCGGTGCTTGCGCCGCACCTCGGCGCACACCTCAACCACCTCGGTGAACTGGGGGCACAGCGTCGGTTCGCCATCGCCGCTTAAGGCGATATCGTTCAATCGTCGAAGGTGGGCTGGCGTTTGGCTGAACCGTGGGCCTTTGAACAGGCGGCCCGATTGCGCGGCTGCGGCCATGGCGTCGAGTTCCTCGGCGAGCATACCGAGGTCAACTTCGAATGTGCCAGACGGAAGTTCCCTCGCGCCCTTGGTGTTGCGATCCACCTGGCAGTACACGCAACGGAAGTTGCACGTCTTATTCGGGCTGAGGTTCACTCCGATGGAAATACCGCCGGACCGTCGGCTGAGCACGGGGTACACATACCGATTCTCGGCGAATCGGCGCGTATGATCGGCAAACAGCGGCCGTGTGGGATCAGCTTGGTGGTCGAGCTTCGGCGTGTCTGAGTTCATGTTAGAAAGGCAATGGGAGCACGGCGTTACTCGACTACCTTTGCGTCGATCCACGACATGAGGCCGCGAAGCTCCTTGCCAACCTTTTCGACCTCGTGTTCGCGTTCGCGGCGTCGTAGGGCCTTGAAGCCCGGAGCATTGGCCTTGTTCTCGAGTATCCACTCGCGAGCGAAGCTGCCGTTGCGAATCTCTTCAAGAATGCGCTTCATCTCGGCGCGGGTCTCGTCGGTCACTAGGCGTGGACCACGGCTGTAGTCGCCGTATTCGGCCGTATTCGAGATGCTGTACCGCATGTAGTTTAGGCCGCCCTGGTAGATCAGGTCGACAATGAGCTTCACTTCATGAACGCACTCGAAGTAGGCCATTTCCGGCTGGTATCCGGCCTCGACGAGCGTTTCGAACCCGGCCTTGATCAGGGCGCTCAGCCCGCCGCACAGAACTACCTGCTCGCCAAACAGGTCGGTTTCGGTCTCCTCGGCGAACGTCGTTTCAATGACACCGGCCCGCGTTCCGCCGATTCCCTTCGCATAGGCCAAGCCGAGGGCCCGCTCCTTGTCGCCAGCGTTCTCGCCCAGACCGATCAGGCAGGGGACGCCGGCGCCGCGGACGTATTCGGCGCGGACGAGATGTCCCGGCCCCTTCGGCGCGATGAGGAGGACGGCCACGCCCTTGGGAACGTCGAACTGGCCGTAGTGGATATTGAACCCATGCGAGCAAACAATGATGTTGCCAGGTGAAAGGTTCGGACGAATCTGTTCACGGAAAATGTCCGCCTGGAGTTCATCGGGCAGTAGGATGGTGATCATGTCGGCCTGCTTCACGGCCTCTTCGATCGACATCGGGGTGAAGCCGTCGTTGACGGCCGTTTCGTGGTTCCTCGTATCCGGCAGTTCAGCCACGATTACCTTGCAGCCGCTGTCGCGCAAGTTCTGCGCGTGGCCATGCCCTTGGGATCCGTAGCCCAGGATGGCAATGGTCTTGTCCTTGAGCAAGGCGATGTTGGCGTCTTTATCGTAGTAGGTTGTAGCGGGCATTGGACACTCCTGGTAACTTTTATTTGACGGGGAAGTTTTTTCACGGTGAAAGCAGTCTGGACGGAATGTTTGTCAGACCGGCTTCGGTATGTCTTCTTTCTGCGAGCCGGCCTTGTGGCCGCGCACCATGGCAATGCGGCCGGTGCGTACCAGCTCGATGATTCCAAAGGGACGCATCATTTCGATAAACGACTCGATCTTCTTCTCCTGGCCGGATATCTCGATGGTGACCGTTTCCGGGGCAACGTCAACGATTCGGCCGCGGAAGATGTCGGTCAGTTCGCGAACTTCGCTCCGTTTACCGGCCGGCGAGGCTACTTTCAGCAGCATCAGGTCGCGCTCAACGTGATCTTCCGCGCCGACGTTGTCCACGCGCACCACGGTCACGATCTTCTCCAACTGCTTGCGCACCTGTTCCAGCACGTGGTCGTCGCCAACAACCACGAATGTCATGCGTGAAAGCTGGGCATTTTCGGTTACGCCGACCGCCAAGCTGTCGATATTGTAGCCGCGCGAGGCCAACATGCCGGCAATGTGCGAGAGCACCCCGGGCACGTTATGCACCAAAGCCGAAAGTACGTAACGCATAGTACGCTCCTCGAATAAACGAAACCACCTATTGTACCACCGGTCCGAACCGCGACAAGGGGGCGGGGGCGTTTCACACTTCAACTGCCCGGCCTAGAAGGCGGACTCCATGGAAGACCAGTGCGAGAATGCCGATGGCGGCAAGGATCGTCTTGAGTTGGTCGGAACGACTCGGTACACCGGAAGGGGCACATTCGTTTAGTTCGCTCTCGGGGGTGGCAGCTTGCCATGGCATCGTGCTGCCGTTGGATTGAGAATGCTGGGAATACGTCGAATCCGTTATCGAACCGGGTTCCGGAGAGATGCCGCTGACTGCGGGCTTCGGCAGGTTGGTGGGCTTCCCCGGGCTTTGGTAGGGGACTGTCGAAGCCACAGGGCCATGGCGATTGGGCGGGGCAAAAACGGGCGAAGGATGGGATTCGGATGTAGACAAAACGGCCGAGGCATTCGGTGGGCCGGCACCGGTCGTTATCCTGGCGACCGGGCAGACACCCCGAATCGATGCGACGGGCGCATCGGACCGGGATGGTCCGGCAATCATGGTTTCACCGTCGGATCGTTGCTGGTAAAAGTCGTTCCACAACGGCGCGAGGAACTGTCGTACCCGACCGCTATGGCTGCCAGTGGTCTTGCCGAAGGCCGAGCCAAAGAGCACGCCGGCCAACTCACCGCGATCGTTGAAGATCGGCCCGCCCGAGTCGCCTTGTCGTGCCGACGCGGACAACTCGACCAGCTCGTACGGATGATGCTTGCCCGGCGAGAGATATTGCGTGCAGCGGCCCGTATCGACTCCGTATTGCCCCTTTCCATATCCGGCAATCGCCAGCGGGTCGCCTGGCCGTGGGGCGGTTGCAGCCAGCCGGATCGGATCAGCGCGGGGTCGCCAGATGACCAACGCGGCCAGATCCCAGTCGCGGTCTACCTTCGCAATGGTGGCCGCTGACTGAAAACCGTCTGGAAATACGACGACCGGCGGCGCGGCGGCATCGCGAATTACGTGCCAGTTGGTGAGCACTAGGCCAAACGAATCAGTTGCCGCCACCAGGGCGCCCGATCCAAGCGACCGGCCCGAGCCGTCTTGCGCAATTACCCGCACAACGGCCGGGTGGATGCGTGCCTGCCGCGTCTGGGCCGAGACGGGGTAGGCGTCTAGCAGGGGCAGCGAAAAGAGCGCAACAACGCCCACAACGCGCAAGAAGCGAAGGAGGGGGGGGGCCTCATGATTCCGGGGAGGATCGTTGCACGGACACATAGGCGTTTTCGGAAAGGCACCACCCCCCACATGCTACTTCGGCCCATCGGAGCTTGCGAATTCACACAGCCCGAGTCGTCCGACAGAACCCGCGAAACGGGCATTTCAGCGCAGTTCGGTATACAAGCTTTGCCAGTCCCCTCTTGCCCCGACGGCACGACTGGTGAAACCGGAGAAAAGTACGGGCTAGGCTTGCCCCAGCCGGTTCGATGACTGGGCAGCTACCGCAGGGCCCCATTGCACCCCCCTTTTGTGTAGGATTTAACCCAGCCGATTAAGTAATCTGGCCAGCTACCGTAGTCGCTGCACATATTTTCCGACGACACCCCTGGATTTTTTGGCCTGCTTCTGCGACAATAACAATGGGCAGGGATGATTTCGCGGTCTTCTCCGACGGAACAATAGTGGGAGCAACTATCATGACACGCACAATGCGCAAAGCTTTTACCCTCGTCGAGTTGCTGGTGGTCATCACCATCATCGGCATGCTCATGGCATTGCTCATGCCGGCGGTCATGTCGGCCCGCGAGTCCGCC
>CAZASB010000150.1:0-11148 GCA_964487655.1 uncultured Planctomycetaceae bacterium | reverse complement strand
TTTTACCGGGGAAGCCGGGCTTCGCCCTCGTCCATTGGCTATGCAAGCCCCAATAATAGACACTAACCGAGAAAAGTGACGGAAAAACATTCTCCATTAGCGACACTTCCTTAAGGAGTGCATCATGCCATCGCCATTTCCAGGAATGGACCCCTATCTGGAAGGGGGGTCGTGGCCCAGTTTTCACCTTCTGTTTATCGCAGAGGTTCTCGGTGTGCTGTCACCGCGCATCCGGCCGAAGTATATTGTCGAAGCCGAACGTCGCGTCTACCTGGAGACTGACCCCCATGACCCGGAACGCTTCATTTGCCGACGGTCCAGCCGTTGCCTTCGGCCGACTACTACGCATTCGTGTCACGCGGCAACCAACGCCCGAAAGTGGACGTGTATCCATGGTCGCTTCGCCAGTCCCTGCCGGCAATTCCCATCCCCTTGGAGCCGGAAGACCCAGACGTCGTTCTCGATTTGCAGGCGGTGTTCAACGCCGTGTACGACCGGGCGGGATACGACTATTCGCTTGATTACGAGGGAGAAGTCGAGCCACCGTTTGCGGACGCGGAGGCCCAGTGGGCAAAGCAGCAGTTCACGGAGTGGAAGAACACGGAATAACTCACAACTATTTGCTGGACCAACATGATCAAGCATATCCTTGGTAGTCTCATTATCTTCCTCACAATCGCAGTGGTAGGATACTCGGCAAGCGACGGTGATTCTCCCTACCAGCCGGTCGGGGCACCGGCCGATCCGAAAGTGTCGGTTCGCTGGAACCGTTACTACGATTACGCCGAGGTCACACATTTGCTCCAGACGTTCGCTGCTGAACACAAGAAACTTGCCCGGTTGCGCAGCCTTGGCAAATCACACGGCGGGCGGGAGATTTGGCTGCTGACCATCTGCAACCCGAAAACCGGCAAGGACCGGAGCAAACCTGCATTCTGGATTGACGGTGGTATTCATGGCAACGAGATTCAGGCGGTCGAGGTTGCCCTATACACGGCATGGTACCTGCTGGAGATGTACGGCCGCAGCGAGTTCATTACGCAATTGGTCGACGAGCGCGCGTTCTACATGGTTCCAATGCTCAGTCCCGACGCGCGCGACGCGCACATGCATGGTCCGGCCAGTACGCACTCGCCGCGATCAGGCATCCGACCGGTCGATGACGACCGTGACGGGCTGGTCAACGAGGATCCGACCAACGACTTGGACGGCGACGGGCACATTACGCAAATGCGCGTTCGCGACTCGCACGGGCGGTACGTTCCGCATCCGAAATATCCGAACGTCATGGTCCGCGCCGAACCGGACGAGCCGGGAGAGTATCGACTGCTTGGCGTCGAGGGGTCCGACCTGGACGGCGACGGACGTGTCAACGAAGACGGACCGGGCGAGTATGATCCTAACCGCGACTGGCCCTGGCAGTGGCAGCCGGAATATGCGCAGCGAGGCACCGGGCCGTACCCGCTTTGGGTCGGACCAAACCGCGCGGTGGCCGAGTTCATTGGAGAGCATCCGAATATCGCGGCTGCCCAGTCATATCATAACGCGGCCGGGATGATCCTGCGCGGGCCGAGCCAGAAGTCGGAGCATTGGGACCGGACCGACATTGCCGTGTTCGACGCACTGGCAAAACGCGGCGGGGAAATGCTACCCGGCTACAAGTATGTGACCATGGCCGAGGATTTGTACGAAGGTTATGGGGTGCAAGTGGACTGGCTGTATGCCATGCGCGGTATCTTCGCGTTTACCAACGAACTGTTTTCTCCGGAGAGCTTCTTCCACGAGAGCAAGGCAGGCCAGTTCTTTGCCACGGAGGAAACCCGTGCGAAGTTCGATCGCCTTCTGCTCTTTGGCGACGGCACGGTGCCGTGGCACGAAGTTGAACATCCCCAGTACGGGACGATCGAGGTGGGCGGCATGAAGAAGAACTGGGGCCGCCAGCCCCCGTCGTTCATGCTGGAAGAAGAATGTCACCGCAACATGGCGTTCAGCTTGTACCACGCCCACCAGATGCCGCAGGTTCGTGTCGCGCGAGCGGAGTCGAAAGCGATCGGCAACGGCGTATTCGAAGTCACGACCGTCTTCTCGAACCCCAAGCTCATGCCCACGCGCCCCGCAGTCGACCTCGAACGCAACATCACCTCACCCGATATTGCCCGGATCGAGGGCAAGGACATTACCATTATCGCCGGTCTATGGAGCGAGGATCCGTTCTTTCTCGACGCCACGGAGCAAGCTCACGAGCCCGACAGGCTTCGTATTCCCACAATTCCCGGCATGGGTGCAGTGCATGTCCGCTGGATCGTGAAGGGATCGGGATCGTGCAGCATAAGCCTCCATTCGCTGAAAGGCGGCCTTGCCAAACATACCGTGGATTGCGGGGACGTCCAAAGCGTGCCATAATGGCGGTTTGGGCTGCAAGAGTCATTACCCCTCAGGAGCTTTCCCATGCGTGACAACAGACCGGCCTCTCGACGCGATTTTCTGAAGACGTCGTCCGGCGCATTGGCTGGACTCGGTATGCTTGGCGCGCTTGGCGCCAACTCGATGGCCGCGGCGCAGAACGACGGCGTTTCGGCCGAGCCATCGTTTACCCTGGCGACCATGCCAAGGATCGACGTACACGCCCATATTCCCGCCCGGCAAGAGATTCTCGACGGCTACATAGCGCTGCGCAAGTCGCTCAAGGAGCAACTCGACGTCGAGATGGCTATGTGGATAAGCGTCGGTAGCGGAGGACAGGACTTGGCTGCTCTTTCCGAGATGCCAGACCTCCACGCTTGCAACGACGGCCGGTTCCGGTTTTGTATTTACGACTATCAGATCAAGGACGGACTTCGATTCTCGCCACAAGACCTCGTCGAGTGGCAGGCGCGAGGGACGGCAGGACTGAAGTTCTATCCCGGTTGGGGCAAGGGCGTGCAGATCGACGCTCCGGATTACACTCCCGTCTTTGAGAAGATGGAGGAGTTGGGCATGATCGCGGCATCGCCTCACGTGACCAACCCCTGCGGCACGTTCGGCCGCCGCTCGGAATGGTTCGAGGAGCCGGTCGAGTTTTGGCGTCAGCAGCGAGCCTGGGAAACCGTACTGAAGCGGCATCCCAAAATGATCGTTGTCAACGCCCACATGCTCTGGCTGTGTTATTCGGACGAGCAACTGGATGTCCTCCGGTACATGCTCTCCACCTATCCCAACCTCAACATCGATCTTGCCACAACGCCCGTGTTCTGGCACGCGCTCACCTCGGACAATCTGCGCGACTTCATGATCGAATACTCGAACCGGATTCTCTTCGGAACCGACGTGGGCAGTGGATGGTTTGTTCCCAAATTGGACAAGCGATTTCCGAACCCAGCGGACAAGACGCCTCAGTACAAGCGTTACTTTACCTTTCTGGAAACCGACCAAGAACAGCCCAGCGGGATCCAGGACGAAAAGACATTCCGTGGCCTGGCCCTTCCGCTCAATGTGCTGGAGAAGATCTACTTCCGGAACGCGATGCGTATCTATCCGAGCGTACATGAAGTATTGGGCGGACTCGGCTATCTAGACAAGAAGGCATAAGGTGTGCTCGCAGGCTGCCATGAAACCTTTCGTAGGCGACTCTACGCTCTGCCGGGATGGACACGGTTTGCCTCTGTTGGGCTTTTGGCTCGGACTGTGAAGTGATGGATCATTTCAAAGAAGTGCCCCAACGCGAAACCGCCATTCTCGACTCGGTCAATGAAGGCGTCTTCACTGTCGACCTCGACTGGCGAATCACGGCCTTCAATAAGGCCGCCGAGCGCATTACCGGCGTCTCGCGCGAACTGGCCGTCGGTAGCCCGTGCTGCGAGGTCTTCCGGGCCAACCTGTGCGAAACCAACTGCCCACTGCGCCGAACCATGACCACTGGGCGGCCGACGGTCAACGCAACCGCCCACATCGTCAACCAGCAAGGAAGACGCGTGCCCATCCGAGTCTCCACGGCACTGCTCATGGACGACCGGGGAAACATCGTCGGCGGGGTGGAGACGTTCCAGGACCTTCGCCAGGTGGAGCAGCTCCGGAAGAAACTTCGGGCTAAGTACACGTTTGAAGACATCATCGGCCGAAGTCCCGCCATGCTACGGCTGTTTGAAATTATGCCGCAAATTGCCGATAGCAGCAGCACCGTGCTCATCGAAGGGCCCAGCGGTACCGGCAAGGAACTCTTCGCCCGCGCCGTTCACAACCTCTCCCCACGCAAACACAAGCGGTTCGTGGCCGTCAACTGCGCTGCCCTTCCCGATACACTCCTGGAAAGTGAGCTGTTCGGGCACAAGGCAGGTGCGTTCACCGATGCGCGGCGAGATAAGCCCGGTCGTTTCGCGCGCGCCGAGGGCGGGACAATCTTTCTCGACGAAATCGGCGACATCTCTCCCGCCATGCAGGTGCGGTTGCTACGAGTGTTGCAGGAACGAGTGATCGAGCCGCTCGGTGGCGTTGAGCCTGTCCCAATCGACGTCCGAGTTGTTGCGGCAACGAACAAGGACTTGGCCGCGTTGGTGAAAGCCGGCAAGTTTCGCGACGATCTCTACTACCGAATTCGCGTGGTCCACTTGAAACTGCCCGGCCTCCGGCAGCGGCGTGAAGATATCCCTCTTCTGGTCGAACACCTGATCGGAAAGTTCAACCACTTGCAAGGGAAGGATATCGCGGGCGTCTCCGACGAGGTTATGGCGCGTCTGATGGAACACGACTACCCTGGGAACGTGCGAGAGCTGGAGAACATCGTCGAGCAGGCGTTTGTCCTGTGCCGTGGCAGCCTGATCGAGTTGAACCACCTACCGCCCGAGTTGCGACCCGTAAGCCCGAACCGCGACGAATCGCAACCGATGAGCCTGGCGGCCATGGAGCGGTTCCTAATCTCCGAAACGCTCCGGCGGCGCAAGGGGAACCGGAAAGAAACCGCAAGCGACCTGGGAATCGACGTCAGCACGCTCTATCGGAAGATCAAGGCCCTCGGACTCGAACAGCCGGAGATTGACGGTCGGCGTCGGCGCGAGTAACCGAATTCTCGTCGTTACTGTCGTTCAAGCCATGCCTTCGCCTCGCCATCCGTGGGCACGTGCTCCACATCTTCCGTCAGACAAATCAGGTCCAACCTAGGATTCGCCTGCGCTGTTCCCGCTCCCTCGCGAGCATGGATACGAAAAGTAAAGGGCCCGGCCGCAAGCCGCCTGGTAAGCGGTTGGCCAGGCGGAACGGCCGTGGAACCGCCGCCTTGCCCGGTCCAATGCCACCGGTCGCTCCCCACGCCGCAATTGCCCAGAACCTGTCCGTCGCCATGCGCCAAGGTCGCCGGTTCACCAGGTACGACGAACCCGAATGACTGATCGCCGCCGCGCGGGTATCGAACGCGTCCCCAAATGGCCCAACGCCCCTCTCGAGGAATCTCGACGGTATATTCGGCATACCACTGACGGCCCGCCTTCACGGAAGGTCGGCCGGTGGCCACCACCACGTCGCCGAAGGCCTCCGGGTCGCGCACTCCAACGTCGGAACCCACTGACATTGCGCCCACCAGCCGCTCGGTGTCCGCCGCGCGAAGCCATACTTGAGCCGGCCTGCGCAGCCGGAGTTCAGCCCGCTGGAGAGCTGCCCGCAACTGGTCCGGAGTAAGTCGCGGACATACTAGCGTCGCGCGCGTGGAGTCTACCGGAACGAGCGTTTGCCCGCCATCCGACGCAAGCGGCAGCGCCTCGCCCATGAAGTTGACGCCTCGAATCGTCTTCGATTCCAAGTCCATCGCCAGATGACCGTCCTTAAACGCGTGCCACAGCGTTGCGACACTGCCTTCACCCAGCGCGCCAACGAAAGCCCGTAGTTCCCGAGTGCCGCCTAGCGCGTCGACTCGCTCCATTTCCACCCAGGTATCGTCGCCATCCAGTCGCACTCGGGCAAAGTCCTTGCCTAGCTCTCGTAACCGTGTTCGAGTAGCCACGGGCACCGAACGCGACAAGCGCATCGCCTCGTACTCTCGCACAATGGCCAGGATTTCGGGTGTCAAAGGGTGCGCCTCCATCTGTGAAAAGCCGGTTTGCAGCGAGATGGGCACGTCGTAGGCAAGCGACTTGCACATGAGATACTCGATTTCGTCAAGTTGCAGGCCGTCGTACTCCACTCGGATTCGCATCTCATTCGGTCCAACCAGTTCACCCGTCATCACGGTGTTCTCGCGACTGGGCATTTCCACCGGCCCCTTCTCACAGCCGAGTTCTCGATAGCGCCGGGCATCTTCCTCGCTCATCGTCGCCGTGTAGGCGCGGGCACCGCGTGGCCAGACGCCGAACCAGCCCAACTCGCCAGGCATCATATCCTGCCGCACCGACAGCATGTACTTCACCGAGTGATCGATGTGTTCCTTCACCGTTGGCCATTTCGTGGGCGCCTTGCCGCCGCTAATCGATCCGCCGAGCGTATTCAGATAGTGGTCCACGGTCGAGCTGCGCGCGAACGAATGCCACAACAAGTGATTCATAATAGTGCCCATGTGAATGATCGGTCGTTTCCTGAATCGCTTCATCGCCTGCTCCTGAAAGTTGGCGACGTAGTAGTTGAACCGTCGCCGGTCCACGTCTTCCCCGCCATCGAAATAGACCATGTCGAAGCCGCAATCGTTGAAGATGCCGGCCAACCGATCGGCCATCTCGGGCATCAGGTCGGTTTCCTGGTCGATGATGTACCCATTGATACAACCGTCGACCGGCAGGTGGCAGCACGTCGTTCCCGATGGATACGCCGCGATGGTCGTGCCCCACGCGCCGCGGCGGCACCCTTCGAATGTATTCCAGACGCCTTCCGGACCAATCCGCTCATATCGCACAATCTCGTCCTCAATGACGACTTCGAGGTGTTTCTCCAACCCGCCTTCCCAGTACCGGTCCGCCACGGCGGAACTGCCCGGCCAGAACTGCAAGCTGCCGGCCACGCGAATTTCCGTCTGTTCCGCCGCAACGGCCTCTTGCAGCGCGCTTTCGAGCAGCCCGTCGCTCGCTCGCCACGAAGCCGAAACGCTACGAAGCAGCCGCCGATCGGGTACGGGAGTGACGTACGGATCGCGTTTCGAGATCTTCGACGCAAACGCGTGCATACCCACCAGGATGCCATGTTCATGCAGCTTCGCGACGGCCGCCTTCAGCCCCGCCTGCCCGTTCGGATAGCGCCCCTCGTGGAACAGGTAATGACCAGGACTTATGCACCACGCGCCCGACGAGAGCATTACTTGCCGAATGCCGGATCGCTCGCTGTACTCAATGACCCGGTCTACATCATCCTCGCCGAACGAAAGGAACCAGTAGGATCCACGCACCAGTTCGGTGTCTTTCGCTGGCGCGCCGCTGGCGTCTTCGTTCGTAAGCAGCCCGAAGGCGAGCGATGCCTCGCGCGCGATGGTCTTCAGTTCGGGCGTTGGGCTCACGATGATGGCGACCGCCGCGCCTTCAAGCTTTGGACCGGGCGCATCTTGCGTGGTCGCCGTCAGCATGGCATGGCGACCCGAGCGCCCGCGGCAGTCGGCCTGGCGCGACGCGGCCATCATGCACACTGCCGTTCGGTCATCCCATGCGACATTGAGCCGCCCGCCGACGTTTTCCGCAATGGCCACGGGCAATTGCAGCAACGTCATGCTTTCCGGACGTGTTCCTTGAACCGCTCGTAGCCGAAAAACGATCCAGTTCTCGGTCGTTTCGAACGCGTAGGTTAGCACGGTATCGGTATTGGCGAATGAGAGAACCAGCGTATCGCCGTCAAGACTCGCTTTGGCGGCGGCGAATCGCTTGCCACCGTGACTCACCTCCGCGATGGGCAATGCCACGCCTTCCGGCACGAGTTCTCGCCCCGTTGCCTTATCGAACATCGACCGCCATCGCGCATCCTCCGTAATCACCAACTTTGTCCGTGGGTTCTCGATCGTGGTCTCAGCATATACCCGTGGAGCGGCAAGGGCACAAGACAAAGCGAACAACGATACCATGGCGATGGTTGACATGCGGACCATAGTTTCAGATATCTCCTGGTTCGGCGGATAAACAGTGGGATGCAGGCAGGCAGGAACAAAACGCAACCGCCAGAACCTCAAGCGGCGGATCGCCACGCATAAGTCTATCGCATCTAGGGCAAAGGGGCAATCGCGGCGTGTGCGGCCAGATTGCCTGACGAACGCAGAGGGGTAATCTTGCGCTAGTTAGGCTGCCTGCGGCGAGGCGAGGTGCAACACGAGCTTCCACGAGCATTTGACCCTTGCTGCAATGTGGTGTATACAAACGCTTGTAGCGATTCGCGCCTTGCCGTGGGGCTATCCACTCCCGTTCCCGACGAGGCTCTTTCCTCCTTTGACATGACATGAGGCAGAAGACATGAAATGGACAACATTCATCGCAATGGTCGTAATGGGCGTGACACCTGCTGTATACGCCCAGGCCGAAGGGCCGCTGCGTCTGGTCGATAACGGCAAGCTGCAAGCAGCAGTCATCGTGCCCGAAGCGGCTGACACCCAAACCATGGCCGCGGCGGAGTTGCTGGTCGAGTACATTGAGCGGGCAAGTGGGGCAAAGTTGCCGATCCAATTGGAAGGCAAGTTGGAAGACAAGGGGGCGGTTCATCAGCCGGTTGTGTATGTGGGCTCCGGCCACCTTGTGCAGTCGCTCAACCTGGGTATCGACAAGCTCGATGCGGATGGCTTCGTCATTCATGCCGATCCAAACGGCCAGATTGTCATTGCAGGCGCGACGCCCTGGGGCACGGAATTCGGTGTGTGCGAGTTTCTGGAGAGATATGTAGGCGTGCGATGGCTCATGCCAGGGCCCAATGGCGACGACGTGCCCGAGCGGAAGACCATCGACATCCCGGTTGGCGAAGTGCGCGAACAGCCAGCGTTCTTCTCACGGCAAATGAGCGGGTTCCGTGGCGGAGACCAGGCGACCTGGACCCGACGAATGCGCATGCATGGTCGCGTACAGTTTCACCACAATTTGCAGCAGCTTTTCGCGCCCGAGACGTATACGAAGACACACCCGCACTTCTTCCCCCTTCGCAACGGCGAGCGTTACTTGCCGCCGGACAACAATACTCACGGCTGGCAACCGTGCTTCGCGGCCGAAGGGCTCGAAGACGAAGCGGTGAAAAACATTATCCAGTATTTCGACGAGAATCCAGGCGCCACGTCGTATTCGCTCGGCGTGGTCGATTCGAGCGGCCACTGCCAGTGCGAGGCGTGTCAAGCGCTCGATACGGGCGAGCTGAACTTTCTTGGCCGGCGCGACGTGTCGGATCGCTACTACGGCTGGTGCAATCGCGTAGTCGAACGCGTGCTGGAAAAGCATCCGGGCAAAACCTTCGGTTGCCTCGCCTATAGCGAGGTGGCCCAGCCGCCGTCGAAGGTAAAGGTCCACGGGAGCATCGTGCCTTACATGACTTACGACCGCATGAAATGGATTGCCCCCTCCCTACGTGCCGAGGGCGAGCAAATGACGCGTGACTGGCACGCGACAAGCCCCGTGCTCGGCTGGTACGATTACATCTATGGAGTCGCCTATTGCGTGCCCAGGGTGTGGTTCCATCACATGGGCGAGTACTACCGATTCGGCCATACCAACGGCGTGCGAGCCATGTATGCCGAGGCATACCCGAACTTCGGCGAGGGGCCGAAACTATACGTTGCCCTGAAGCTCATGTGGAATCCCGAGCAGGATGTCGAAGCCCTGCTGCGTGATTGGTATGTCCGGGCGGTCGGGCCCGATGCGGCCGACGACCTGGCCGCCTACTATGCCCACTGGGAAGATTTCTGGACCCGGCGCATTCTCGACTCGAAATGGTTCAGCGAGCGCGGACAATACCTCGCCTTCTACTCGGCAGGATACCTGGCCGACGTGACCGACGAAGACGTGGCCAAGAGCCGCCAGTGGATGGAGAACGTCGTGGCAAAGGCGCGTACCGATCGGCAGCGGGCCCGGGCGGAGCTGCTCATGCTGGCATGGAAATACTACGAAGCGTCGGCCGTGGCCTATTCGGCCGACCGGTTGACTCGGGAACTCGTGATCAAAACCGATGCCGACGCCGTTGCCGCACTTGCGCGCGCCGAGCGGTGTCTTGTGGCAGCCGATTACCGGACAGAATTACTGATGAATGAGTTCCCGAAACACCCGGCACTTCAACATGGGCTTAGCTTCGACCAACTACCTCGTTTACAGGGTGACGGCGGGAGCACGGCGCTCGTGTGGCGATTGTTCGATTGGGTCAACCGTAGCGAAACCGTACGCGAGACATTGACACGTATGACCGAGTCGCCCCATAACACGGTTGCGTACCATGCGAAGGCCCTCTTGCGGCTGGCTGACACCGATCTGGCGCCTGTTTCGGCCAACCCGTCGTTCGAGTCGGAAGATGGTCGATTGCCTGCTGAATGGTCGGTGTGGCTGAAATACGGTACTGGTACGATGAATGTAGCGGCGGAGGCGGCGCGAACGGGTCGTCAAGGGCTCGTCTTCCGTGGCGTGCGGCGGGGCGGGCCGCTCCAGGCACTCGAATTCAAGCCTGGAGAGTACGCGGCGGTCGCCTACGTGCGCACTCCGGCGGTCGTAGCCGATGGGGCAACGGCAACCTTAAGCGTTACTCCCCTGGACGAGCAGGGAAACAACTTGCCAGACCTTTCAACCGTCATCCCTTTGACCAAGGGCGATTGGATCCCCATGGCCGTCGCTGGCCCCGTTCCGTCCGAGCTGAACGGCCGGCCCGTCGCCAGCATCCGGCTGATTGTCGTCCTCGACGGCCTGGAGCCCGACGATGTTGTCCATATTGACGACGTGAAGATAGTGCGAATTGGCGACTTGCCAGATTGAATCACGGGAACATCGCATCCCGCGCAAGGCGCATCCCACACAAGGCATAGTCACGCTCGGTGTGATTGTCCCCTTAGGCGATCGGCAGGTTCGAGCTTACCTGCCGAATGTAGAACAGTTGGCTCTTCCGTTTCTAGGTGCAGGCCGTTCCAATGTAGTAGGCACACACCGTTGTGCCGTCCATCGGGGCAAACAGTCTGCACCTAGAAACGGAAGAGCCGAACAGTTGTCTCAACTGTTCCCAAACAATTGGGACAATTGTTCTACACTGGGTATATTTCAATCT